>CAYWLM010000030.1:0-30059 GCA_964459125.1 uncultured Methylomonas sp.
ACCTTACACTAAAGCTAAATACAAAAAATCCGATTCGCAAAATTGAACCGGATTCAGATATGGGTTATTTTAGCATGATTTTTAGCCTTATCTCGCATAACAAAATAATGTCAGCAGAGGAATAGCAAAAGCACTGAAACCAAGCCCGAACTAAACTACATTCCTCGCTCTTTAAAATTCTTTAATCATGATGTAACTGAATAACACAGAATTTGTTTCACTTACATTTGCCACTTTGATTGGTAGCAAATACAAAAAAGCCGACTTGAATAATAAGGAACGAGAATTCAATAATGCCCGAGTCTGACTTGTCTTTTGACTTCACAGCCGCGCTAGAAAACCAGTTGCGTAGCCTGCTATGCGCCTGTTTCCCTAACACGCCTGTGAAGCCAAAATCCTGCGCCATCCTTTCGGGTATTATTAAACCCTCGTTCCTAAAGCCGGCTTCAAATAAGCACATTTCATGTTGTTTTATTCCTTACTTTGCATAACTGATTTTCTTAATGCCTCTATTTTTTCACTGTAGTCTTTATATTCATTAGAATTGCTGGGTGAATAATTCAAATTTTTAAATAAGCCCGTCAGTTTGGTGAAATAATCACGCGCAGCATCTTTATCAGTAAAGTGGTAATCCGTATTCACTAACTTAACAATAGTATTTAAACTCTCTTGCTGTCTTTTCAAAGGAACGGCTAAATCGACAGGATCAAAAGCATCTTGCTGCAGATAGACCATATCCAGAAATAGAGCCTGCTGATGTATAACGAAATCCTCAGTGGAAACACCTTCTTCACCCGTTACTTGAATCATTTGAGAGATTTCATCACCTTTGCGCAACAGCTTTACTAGTTGCTGCACATTATCTACCCAGCTTTGCGACAGATTTTCAGTAAACCAGGGTTGTAATTGCTCTAAATAGCGCGACCAGGATAAAAGTGGATCCACTGCTGGATAAAAACGCTTATAAGCACGAGCCGCACTCAAACCTAGAAAGGTCTTGACTGTTCCCAGCGTTGATTGTGTCACTGGTTCTTCAAAGTTTCCTCCCGCAGGCGATACAGTACCAATCATCGTTAAAGTACCTTCACTTTGATCAGCAGTCCTAATAACGCCAGCACGCTCATAAATACCTTTAATAGAGGAATCTAAATAGGCAGGAAAAGCTTCTTCACCTGGTATTTCTTCCAAACGCCCGGACGTTTCACGCATTGCTTGCGCCCAACGTGAAGTTGAATCAGCAATAAGCAATACATTCATACCCATTTGGCGATAATATTCGCCCAGGGTAATGCCGGTATAAATGGATGCTTCACGCGCAGCAACAGGCATAGACGAGGTATTACAAATAATGATCGTTCTATCCATTAAAGTATCGCCCTTGGCATCTTTAAGCTTAGGAAATTCGGTGATCGTTTCTACCACTTCTCCGGCACGCTCGCCACAAGCAACAACAATGACGATATCGACATCCGAGTTACGTGAAATTAAATTCTGTAATACGGTTTTTCCCGCACCAAAAGGCCCCGGAATACAACCCATTCCGCCTTTTGCAATCGGAAAAAAGCTATCAATAAGACGCAAATGCGTGATTAACGGCTCTTGTGGATATTTACGTTCAGCAATATTCTGTTTTAATAGATTTTTGGGGAGTGCTTTACGTACTGGCCAGCGCTGCTTTAAAGTAAGCGATCTTTCTTTACCTGATGCCAGTTTGATTTGCGCTATGGGCTCATCAACCGTGACGTTACCTTCCTGTATCCAGGTAACAACGACTTCTTCCTGTATATCAAAAGGCACCATTATCTTGTGCGTATAGCCTCTTTCCGGCACCGTCCCAATCACTGAACTAGCACGTAATACGGCTCCTGTTTGTACGATTGGCGTAAATGCCCATTTGCTGTTATTGTCCAAAGCAGGGAACTCAACACCTCTAGGCAAGAAATAACCGAACTCACTCGCCAGTTTATCCAGCGGGTTTTGTAGGCCATCATATACCTGACCTAATAAACCCGGACCGAGCTCTACGGAAAGCATTTCTCCGCTTTGCTCAACCAAATCACCGACAGCAACGCCAGCCGTACTTTCATAAACCTGTGCATCGGCTACTGAACCATTAATACGCAAAATCTCGGCTTTTAATCGTTCCTGGTATTTCGCTTCACCGCGTGTAGGTAAAATATATACGACTTCATTCTTGGTTAAAGGCTGTTTACTTCCAGCTAGTGTTTCTATCGATACCAGGCTATCCTGGACAGATACAACCCTTGCACTTGCGTTAGTTGTGTTATTCATTTAACTCTCAAAACCTCTAATCAATTAGGCTGTTTGTAAAAAATCACCTAAGCCGCTATTTACTAATGCTTCAAATTGAAGCATTGCCGCCTGCTCATCACATTGGGTCCATCTGTTGACTATATCCCAGCGCAATACATAAATGACAACTGCCTCAAAATCAAAATAATGGGCTTGACCTATGTTTGCATAATGCTGCCAACTCAAATTTAACAACAGCTTTTCCAGCTCTTTACTTTGATCCGTTACAAACAACGCCTGTGCTTTTGCCACCCACGGAAATCGATGACTTAAACCAAAATCATCTAACTGCCAGTTATTGCGAATTAGCGGCAGAACCTGACCATAACCCCAGTGCTCATATTTTTCAGGCGGGGGACAATTTAATTTACGCCTTCTAATCGCTGTTACGATAATACGTAATTCTAAGCGCCAGATAATAGCCTCTTGCAGTAATGGGTTATGAATCGATTTGATAACACGTTCTGCTTCAACAGCAATCTCGGCATCACTATTAGCATTTTGCATTTTTGCCCAGTGCAAAATACTTTCTATGGCGGCTAATTGCTGACTGTCTTGTTCAGTTAATAATTTTAACTGGCGTTCCAGGCGTAAACGAGTCACTGGCTTATGTTTAAAGTCCCACAAAGACATGGGATGCGGCGGCAAACTCGCCATTAACATCGTATAAGCCGTTTTTTGTTTCACTTCACAATACCTTGTAAGAGCGTTCTAAATCTAGGCTGTAAATGCTCAAGCAATAGAGCTGAAATTGTTTCTTCGGTAAAATCAACCACCATATCATCATCTTCCAGGCGCACTGACAAGCCTTTACTGACATCCCCTGAAACCTGTATAGATACTCCTGCACGCAGCATATCCGCAGCAATAGACGCAGTATAATGGGTTAAAGTTCCGACATTCATCTCTTCAGGATTATTCTTCAATTCATCAACACCGACCGGATTATTTGGCAAGAAGATACTTATATTCTCTTTAGATTCCAGGTCCAGTTGCTCGCGTACTTTACCGGCTAACTGTAAAATCAAGCGTTCCAAAAAAGCATCTTGCTCCATTTTTTGCCCGACGACACGTTTCACTTCCTTGCTAAAACTGCCTAATAATGTGTCGCGTAGCTTTAACAAAGAATCTCTGGTGGCTAGTTTTAAAGCATCCTCACCCGCAGCACGTAAAGCATCACTCTGTTTTTGAGCTTTATCGATTAATTGTTGCGCTTCTAACTCTGCCTCTTCAATTATCCATTCTGCGCGCTTCTGCGCATCCACAACAATACTTTCCGCCCGTTCTTGTCCCGCAGAAACTCCCTGCTCACGTAAACGTTCAATTAAACTTTCTACACCCGAAGAGGTGACTTTTGTATTTTGCTCACTCATACCTGATTATCCTTATGCTACAGCCTGAGGAATATTGGCGCTAATGACTAAAGCAAAGATAAATGCAAAAACTGCAAAACCTTCAACAATCGCCGCAGGAGCAATCGATAAACCAAAAATTTCTGGCTTGGATTTAGTCGCATGAATCGCAGATGCGCAACATTGCCCTTGATAAATAGCACTCATCATTAAAGCTACTCCCGCGAGTACACCAACAGCAAATAAGCCCGGAGCTACTTCAGCTGTTACCGGTCTATTTAAAGTAAACATGACGACAATACCGTAAATAACCTGCGACGAAGGCATGGCAGAGACACCAACATAACGTCCATAGCCGCTTTCCGTATCTAACATCGCGCCAATAGCAGCCTGTCCCGCAGTCGCACAGCCAATAATACTACCAATAGCACCTAAAGCCATTGGTGCATATAAGCCTATCCAACCTAAAACAACAGTAAAATCACTCATTAATAACCCTCTTTTTTAGAAAACACTTTAAATGGATAGCCCTCATCAGAGACACTCCAGTTATAAAACTCAATAAAGTTCAACCGCAAACCATGCACCACGCCACTCATAATGCCTAACAAAATATTCAGCGTATGCCCAATGAGCAAAATAAGAATACTGAATAATAAACCCATACCTGGCACTGCATGATAAACCTGCTCAGCTAGTTGATTAAATGTAATAGCTAAAGATGCGCTGGCCAGCCCTAAGGCAAATAAACGCATATAACTCAAAACATCACCAAATATTTTGGTAATACTGGTTAAACTTTTAATCCCATCAAATAAGCGCAAAACTAAATCCAGCGGTTTCTGAATTTTACGTTCACCACTAAATAGTAATAAACAAAACGCTGCAGCAGATAAAAGTCCATACGCTGTTTGCTCTAAAATAACTTGTTCACTAGATTGCGCCAGCCAAAGCACAAAACCACCAACGACAAAAAATGCCCAGCCTAAAGCTGCAAACCGGGTTGTTTTATGTTTAAGCTGATAGGCATGCACTAAGTTTGCCAAAGCAATATGTGCCACACCGACGCAGATAGAAATACGCATCATGGTGTCAAAATCATTCATATCCAGAACATGTAACTTTCCAGCCAATTGCTCAGGAGCAGGCGCAATGCCAAAGTAACTACCGACCATCACTCCCCAGATAGCAGAAGCAATAAAAGTAATAAACAGTAACATCCTAAAACGCATACCCTGAGTTGTGCGTCCCATTCGCTGCCATTTAAACGCTAAAATTCCCATAAACAATGCGGCATAGCCTGCATCGGAAAGGATCATGGCAAAAAACAAAGCAAAGGAAAAGAACACCACAATGGAAGGATCCCAACTATAATAATTTGGCGTTTGATAGAATTTCACGACCTCTTCACCACCGGCAAAAGTTGGGGTGTTTTTTAATAAGGTCGGTGGCTGTTCCACGCCATCTGGTTCTTCAATTAATAATGCCAAGCAATGATCATTTGAAAAGTTCTCAATTCGCGGTATATCGTCTCCAGCAATCCAGGACTGTACAACAAAAACATCAGGCTCATCTCGAGTAAGTAAATGCGCGCCATCTAAAGCTGACTGATTCTCATAGGCCGCCAAATTAAACATAATTAACGACATCCAGCGCGTTAAGTATTCACGTTTAGCATAAGCATCTTCAATCGCTAGTTCAGTATCATCCAAATCTTTACGTAATTGAGATAAAGATAAACTACCAACATGCGTTCTAGGCACAGGCATTGCTTTACTTACTGGCTCATCTTTAGCTACAACAACGACATATGCATCCGTATTGGTTTGATTAACCATTTGCCAAATCATATCAACCTGACGAACAACTTTCATCAAGCGTTTTGGTACAATATAGAACCAAAGTTTATAGCCCTGCAATTGTCCCGCTTCAGCAAAGGAAAAATCTCCCCACAAAGCAACTTCTTTAATGCGTTGCTGTAAAAATTCACGTTGATCTAATAAATCAAGCAAATTATTTTTCAGCTGCACAACTTCCTGAACTACAGTTTTAAATTCAAAACCTTCAGACTGTGTCACTTGATGACGCTTTTTAGGGCACTGCTGCAAATACTTTAACGCAGTCAACGCATCGTCAATATTATGCGCAGGCACATTATCAGACTTGCTTACCTTGCCGGACAAGGGAACAAGATGTGTTCTACCAAAACTTTGCAGCTTATCCAGAACAAGCGTTTTCTCGGCGATTACCCCACAGAGAGTTACTTTTTTAAGCGATACAATAGCCATTAACTTGCCTCTCTAAGACGTTTTTGTTTGGTACTTTTAGCGCGCACAACACCAGCTGTATCCATATCAGAGAGATAAATACGAATCTTACGAATATCCTGCTGGGCTTGCGGTATCAATACCTTATCGAATAAATTAACCCGCTGAGTCACTTTTTTAAGTGCCAGACCTAAAATTTCAACACGTTGAACATCAATTTTCTGACGTATTTTTAACTCCATCATAAGCTGCAACTGAACGACTAACTGATCCACCCAATGCGGTTCAGTAAAGAGTGAGTACGGCCGTACATCAATTGTCACCTTATCCAATACCGGCACATGCACACCGACCACATTCTCTTCACCTATTTCAACTTGCGCTAATTTAACCAGATCTGCCACAGGTATAGTTTTATCCGCCAACATCGGCAGCATAGCAGCTGTTTGTTTATAACATTGCTCTAAATCCAATTCTGTCTGCTGCAATTGTAACTGAGCTTTCTTACGCTCTGCGGCTAATTGTTGACGCTTTAAATCTAAAGAAGGCAAAAACTTTTTATAGCGCTTAAGTTTTGCGCCTAATTTACTTAAAGATGCCTTGCTGTACGCTAACCTAGCCATTAGAATTCTTTATCTTGGGAAAGTATTTATCGATTAAGACTTGCTTCATTAACAATTCAGTTTCATCAAAGCACTCAGCCAGGGTTTGCCAACATAAATCCAGAGCCTCTTCCAGAGCGATAGACACATCAAGGCGCATAAATCGTTCTCTAAATAAGCTTCCGAATTTTATTTGTTTTTCATCAAACACTGATAAATCAAATGCCATGGCCTGTTTTTGTTCCGCTTCCACTGCACCCGAATAAAAACGGATCATGGTATTCATAATTTGCGAATGATCTTCACGGGTACTGCTGCCAATCACATGCTGTTTTAAACGTGATAAGGAACCAAAAGGATCAAGCATATGATCATGCAAATAAAACTGGCCTTCGGTAATATACCCGGTATTATCGGGCACCGGATGCGTGACGTCGTCCCCTGGCATGGTAGTTACGGATAAAATAGTTACCGAACCTGCACCATCGTAATCACAGGCTTTTTCATATCGGCGTGCCAATTGCGAGTACAAATCCCCCATATAACCTCGGTTAGCAGGAACACGTTCCATAGAAATACCGACTTCTTTCATTGCATCTGCATATGCGGTCATATCGGTCGCTAAAACCAACACCCGCTTACCCTCTTCGACAGCAAAACGCTCGGCGACGGCCAGAGCCATATCTAACACTAATAATCGTTCAACAATCGGATCTGAGGCGAGATTACAAAACATCACAGTACGTGCAAATACACCCGCTTCTTCAAACTGCGCTTGAAAAAAGTAGAAATCATCAAAGATCAGACCTAAGCCCCCAAATACCACAATATCGGCATCAGCTTGAATACCAATACGTGCCAAAAAGGCATTATAAGGTTCACCGGATACCGAAAAAATGGGGATTTTTTGACTTTCAACCAGACAATTGAAAACATCAATCATCGGCACATTGGTACGTATCATTTTAGATGCAAGAATACGTTTTACAGGATTAACAGAGGGCCCATCAATTGCTACTTTTGGGTCATGCTCCAGCTTGGAACCGCCATCCATCGGTTCACCCATACTATTAAATATTCGCCCTAAAATATCTGCCGAATAAGTAACTTTCATGGCCGTGCCTAGAAAACGAATCGAGGCGGCATTAGAAACACCTTGAGTCCCAGAAAAAACTTGCAAAGCAATCTCGTCCCGATCGATTTTAATAACCTGAGCGATGGATGTAATAAATTCATCCTCGACTATAGCTAAATCACCAAACCGGGTTACCGCATCGGTGCTTTCTTCCTTACTAGAAACACTGACAGTAATAATATTGCCAACGATGGAAAGGATATTATGATGCCTGACCATTTGCCGAATCATATAAAACTCCAAAATATATTAAAGGCTAATTCAGTTAACCTGAGTATGTAAAAACATAAACTTCTATTATCAATGCACTGCGGACTACAGTGATTCCTGCTAATGCTCCTGAAGAAAAAGGTATTAGGGTATTTGCCTACTATCGGTTAATGACCTAGGTTGAGAATTCATCAACCAACATTCTATGCGATAACGCTATTTGATTAAATACATATCTGTAAAATATATAAGTACTTTTACAAATAGGTCTGAATGCACAAATATAACATGGCAAATACTAAAGCAAATAAAGACATAGAGTACAATAGCTGTTAATTATTATTGCTATGCTTTAAATTGATCAACACTTGGTATAAATCACTTTTTACATTAACAGTTACTGTCACATGACTCAGTCCATCGCCACAGAAATAACCTCACTACGCCAGCAGATTCAAACGCATAACCATAACTACTATACACTGGATGCGCCAACCATCACTGATGCGCAATATGACAGGTTGATTAAACGCCTGCGCGAGCTGGAAGCAAAGTATCCCGAATATGCAACTATCGATTCACCAAGCCAGACAGTCGGAGGTCCAGTACTTGAGTCCTTCAGCAAAGTGCAGCATAAAATACCCATGTTATCTCTGGGGAATGTATATTCCGAAGAGGATCTGAGTGAGTTTATCGAACGCATCCACAATCGTCTAAACAGCACCGCAGAACTTATATTTTGCGTAGAACCTAAACTAGATGGACTCGCCATCAGTCTGTTATATAAACAAGGCAAACTGGTACAGGCAGCCACACGCGGTGACGGCAGCGTGGGTGAAGATGTCACCCATAATGTAAAAACCATACAAAATATTCCACATACTCTGATAGGCAGCAATATCCCCGCATGTCTCGAAGTGCGGGGCGAAGTTGTTATGCCTATTGCTGCATTCCTCGAATTCAACAAGCAGGCACAGAGTAATGACCGCAAAAGCTTTGTCAATCCGCGTAATGCTGCTGCCGGGAGTCTGCGCCAACTGGACTCAAATATTACTGCTCAAAGACCCCTAGCCTTTTACAGCTATGGCATCGGCATTATAGAAGGCAGCAGTTTGGCGAATAGTCATTACCAAAGACTGCAACAACTCAAACAATGGGGCCTGCCAGTTAGTCATGAAATATCACTTGAATCGGGAGCAAAAGGCTGTATTGCGGCTTTTACAACATTACTAGAAAAACGCGCAACTCTCTCTTATGAAATAGATGGGATTGTTTATAAAGTCGATGATATTGCATTGCAAGAACAACTTGGCTTTGTTGCTCGCGCCCCTCGCTGGGCTACAGCACATAAGTTTCCTGCTCAAGAAGAACAGACGCAATTACTTGATGTAGAATTTCAAGTGGGTAGAACTGGTGCAATTACTCCGGTTGCTATTTTAGAGCCGGTCTTTGTTGGTGGTGTAACTGTCAGTCGCGCCAGTCTGCATAATGCTGATGAAATAGAACGCCTGAAATTAAAAATAGGTAATACAGTGATTATCAGACGTGCTGCGGATGTTATTCCGCAAATTGTAAAAGCACTCCCTGGCGCCGAGGTGCAAAAAAAAATTATATTTCCAGTCACCTGTCCCGTTTGCGACTCGGAAATTGAGCGCATAGAAGGCGAAGCAATAGCTCGCTGTACAGGTGGCTTATATTGTGCTGCCCAACGTAAGCAAGCGATAAAATACTTTGCATCGCGTAAAGCAATGAATATAGATGGCTTAGGTGAGAAAGTAGTCGAACAATTAGTAGACGAGCAACTGATTAATAATCCGGCGGATTTATTTACCCTCAAAGCCGAACAACTTATGCCTCTTGAACGTATGGCAGCCAAAAAAGTAGAAAATCTGCTGAATGCAATAGAACAATGCAAAAAAACCACCTTGGCTAAATTTATATTGGCACTCGGCATCCGAGAAGTAGGCGATGCCACCGCAAAAAACCTGGCTGAACATCTTCTAACACTGGATGCTATTCAGAATGCTAGCATAGAAAGTCTAGAGCAAGTTGATGATGTCGGTGAGATTGTGGCAAAACATATCGTCACCTTTTTCCGCCAACGTCATAATCAAGAAGTTATTCAGGCACTTTTAGCGGCAGGGATTCATTGGCCTGAAATACCAGCTAAAGCGCAAAAATCCTTACCTCTTGCCGGTAAAACCTTTGTGTTAACAGGCACCTTGACTCAAATGGATCGGAATGGGGCAAAACAAGCCCTACAAGCTCTAGGTGCAAAAGTGTCGGGCAGTGTTTCTAAAAAAACGGATTACGTTGTCGCAGGCGAAGCAGCTGGATCTAAATTAACTAAGGCGCAGGAATTGCAAATTACAATTTTGCAAGAAACAGATTTACTAAGCTTGCTAGAATCTTCGGGAAATATCTCTTAGTGTATATAGGCGAAAACTATCTTGAAAAACACCGAGGACAAACGCAGGCATTAATTTCCAGCATGAGTCAATGCATGCATTAAGTATTGGCAATAACGTAAGTACTTGTTTTTTTTAATTAACTGCACTTACAAATCAAGCGCATCATATAAGGGCACCAACATCTAACGCATACATAATAATAGCCTTTATTCTAATATGACCTGCGCTACAGCTGAAAAAATTATAAATTTTTGCCTCAACCTTAATATCAGACCATTAAACAAATCACTCACAGATAATTCAGTATACCTCTCTACTCGCAATAAATTTAGTTAGTATTTATAGCCCTGCCATTCAGCAAACTCTAATATTAACAACTAATTAATTGACCGCTAGATCGATTATATGGCTTAATTCATTATCTCTGGAAAATGTAAATCAGGATATTGATCTATGTCTAAACCATTACGTTCCATTATTGGCCTATTGTTGCTTATAACCACTGTTAGCCTTGCCACTTGCCAATCATTATATAAGGTCACTCCATTTGGCAATCATTCAAACTATGCGCAAAGGTAGAGCTAAACGTACCCCTAATCAAACGACCGTCATGAATAAAACAGAGCAACTAAGAAAGCCCAAACCGTATCAGAGAAAAAATATCCAGGGCTTGCTGCACAGCAGTCGTGGATTATTACTCTATATACTGCCTCTCGCACTAATACCAGCCGCTATACTCTCCTTTGTATATGGAGACTTGGTACGCATTATTACCAATATTAGTGGCTGTGCTAGCTATCTATTAGCAGCCAGCCTTTTGCGTAAAGGAATTTCTGCGCAACTAGAATATCAGGACAAAAAAATCACCAGAGCCCCTAAATGGCCACTAAAAACCTTTGCCGCTGTCATTGTTGCCCTGACAACGACAGGCATAGCTTTTATAGGAGCAGATAATTCCTTTTTAGTAGCTATTGCTTTTGGCCTTGGCGCTTTGGCGGGTATGATTTTATTATATGGTCTTGATCCGCGTCAGGAAAAAATGATTGCTGGCTCTCATGGCTATACGGCTGATGAAATATCTGTAACGATTGATGAAGCAGAGGCGCAAATTTACGGTATTGAACAAGCTAATAAGCAAATTAATAATCTTAACTTTAATAAACGCATCCGCATCATTTGCCAACACGCCCGGGAAATTGTCAGCATTCTTGAAGAAAATCCTGGCGACATCAGAAGAGCGAGAAAATTTCTGAACATCTATCTTGATGGTGCATTAAAAGTGACAGAAGGCTATGCAGATATGCAAAGAAAACATCAGTCCGACCAGTTACGTAAAAATTTTGAAAATGTACTACACACTATTGAGTCAGTTTTTATTGAACAGAAACAGAAGTTATTAGCAGATGATGTACTCGACCTTGATGTACAAATTGAAGTTTTAACTGCCCAGCTAAAACATGAAGGGGTTGTTTAGCCCTCTCTTCTCAACACAAACAATAACAGGAAAGTACCATGAGTGAACAAACTACAACAACGGTAACAGATGATCTTACTATTCCAGGCAGCGCTGTTTTTAATGAGATTGTTCCTGGCGTAGGCAAGGATATTTTGACTTACGAAGAATCTGATAAGAACAACAAGGCGCTCATTGAAAGTAAACTGACCGAAATAGATATTAGTGACAGTAAGTCTATTATTTATTTTGGTAGCAAAGCTCAGGAAGAATTAACCACTATCTCCGACAAAATGTTAGAGGGCGTCAAAAATAAGGATATGGGCTCAGCAGGAGGAGACTTAAATGATATGGTTTCTACTTTACGTGGCTTTGATGTTGATGCTTTAGATCCTAATAAGAAAGCTGGTTTTTTTGCCAAACTGCTGGGTAAAACTAAACCTGTCGTCAAGTTTTTGCAAAAATATGAAGACGTGCGTAAACAGATTGATACGATTACCGACAAACTAGACACTCATAAAACCACACTGTTGACCGACATTACCATGCTCGACAGACTGTACGCGGCTAATCTGGAATATTTTCATAATCTTGATCTGTATATCTGCGCAGGTGATGAAAAATTAAAGCAACTGGATGAGCAGGTTATCCCCGCGAAAGCTTTGGCTGCAGAAAGCTCGGAAGCCATTATTGAAGCTCAGGAATTAAGAGATTTACGCGCCTCAAGAGACGATCTGGAGCGACGTGTGCATGATTTGCGTTTAACCCGTCAAGTCGCCATGCAAAGCTTGCCGGGCATTCGTCTGGTTCAAGATAATGACAAAGGGCTGGTTAACAAAATTAATTCTACTATTGTCAATACCATACCACTTTGGCGCCAGCAATTAGCAACAGCAGTGGCCATTTATCGTTCATCCGATGCAGCAGGAACCTTGCAAGCGGCAACGGACCTGACCAATGATTTACTGGAAGCAAATGCACAAAACCTTAAACAAGCCAATGCAGAGACTCGTAAGGAATTAGAACGCGGGGTTTTTGACCTTGAATCCGTTAAAAAAGCAAATATCACGCTTATCGATACCATTAATGAAAGCTTAAAAATTGCCGATGAAGGCAAAAAAATGCGTGCTGAGGCTGTTATACAACTACAAGAGTGCGAATCCGAATTACGCAAAACACTGTCTTCCGCGGCAAGTAGAGTTGCCCAAACTGAAGTAAGCTAATCCGTTTAAACTATACCGTCGGAGAGAAAAATGGGACTATTTGATAAATTGTTTGGCGAATTTGTTGATGTTATTGAATGGCTGGATAAGTCAAGCAATACTATGGTCTACCGCTTTGAACGCTATGGCAATGAAATTAAATATGGGGCGAAATTAACTGTTCGTGAATCCCAGGTCGCTATTTTAGTGAATGAAGGCAGAGCAGCTGATTTTTTCGAGCCTGGACTGTATGAACTAAAAACCAGCAATATGCCAATTATGACCACGCTGGAAAACTGGCCGCATGGTTTTCAAAGTCCTTTTAAAGCGGAAGTCTATTTCTTCAATATGCGCCGCTTTGTTGATTTAAAGTGGGGGACTAAAAACCCGATCATGTTACGCGACAAAGAGTTTGGCGCTGTCAGGCTACGTGCTTTTGGTAGCTATTGCGTCAGAATCAATGACCCACTTACATTTATTAAAGAAATTACCGGCACTAACGGACATTTCTCCACTGCAGATATCAGTAACCAGTTACGTAACCTGATTCTTTCCCGCTTTGCCAGTATTCTTGGAGAATCCAGTATTCCGGTTCTGGATTTAGCAGCTAATTATGATGATTTAAGTGAGTATCTCACAGCTCGCATTGCGCCTGAATTTATCGAATATGGTCTGGAAATCACTAAGCTATTAGTTGAAAATATTTCCTTACCACCAGCCGTTGAAGAAGCACTAGATAAGCGAACCAGTATGGGAATTATTGGCAATTTAAAAGATTACACTGAATTTCAAGCGGCTGAAGCCATGCAAGCTGCAGCTGAAAACTCATCTGGTGGAGCTTCTGAGGGAATTGGTATGGGAATCGGCTTTGCTATGGCTAATAAAATGGGCCAATCCTTTACTGAAAAGCAAGCAGCCACACAGCAACCACCTCCCATTCCACAACACTCTCAATATTTTATTGCTATAAATGGCCAGCAGTCAGGCCCCTTCAACCTTGCAGATGTAGAAGCTAAAATTAAAACATCGACAATCACACGAGATACTTTGATCTGGAATCAAAGCCTGGTGGAATGGACCAAAGCAGGAAAAGTTGCGGAACTCTCAAGGTGTTTCCCGATAATGCCGCCACCGCTACCCAGTGGAAATGCTGAATGAAAATACATATAAAACTGACACATCAGCCTACTGACAGATTACTCTCCAATTTTGGGCATGGGACCGTTCAACACAGTATAGCAATACCCATAGCGTGCTTTTCCTGCTTGGCACAGATTTAACTCACAGTACTCATGCAAATAACGTGAAAACAAATCAAAAAACAAAATCGCCACATTTACACAATCAGTTCCCCTGCTCCCAGTGTGGCGCGATGCTTAAATATCAGCCGGGCACTCAACACCAGACATGTGAATACTGTGGACAAGAAAATACTATTGTCGATAAACAGGAGAGCATAAAAGAATACGATTTACACAGTGCGCTACAAGCACTTGCCAATACGCAACCCACTGTTACAACGAAACAGGCGCATTGTGACTCCTGTGGTGCAAGTTTCAAATTTGCAGCCAATCTCCATGCCGGGCAATGCCCCTTTTGTGGCAGCGATATCGTTGTCAGCCCGCAAAAAAACAAACTGATAACACCCAAATCCTTACTCCCCTTTGTCATTAGTGAAGTCGATGCCCGGGATAAATTCCGGCACTGGATACAGGGACTATGGTTTGCCCCTAACAAAGTCAAACAATATGCCCGGAGCGACAACAAACTCGCAGGCATATATTTACCTTACTGGACTTATGATAGCGATACAGAAAGCACTTATACGGGTGCCAGAGGTGATACCTATTATGTTAACCAGAGGGTAAGCTATGTACAAAACGGACGTCAGGTTTCAACGGTAAAACGCGTACCCAAGATACGCTGGACAAATGTTAGTGGACGGGTTTCGCGATTCTTTGATGATGTTCTGATCGGTGCGAGCCAATCATTACCACGACAAATTCTTGACCATTTGCAACCCTGGGACCTTGAAAACCTGGTCCCCTACGAAGAAAAATATATCAGTGGCTTTCAAAGTGAGGTGTATCAAGTTGAACTGGATGAGGGTTTTGATTATGCCAGGCAAGTCATGGATGGCATTATTCACCGGGATATCGCTTACGATATCGGCGGTGATCACCAGCGTATCTATCAGCTTAATACTCAGCACCGACATATGACCTATAAACATTGCCTGCTACCTATCTGGTCTGCGGCTTTTTTATATCGTGACCAAACTTATCGCTTTGTCGTGAATGGCCGGACCGGAGAAGTGCAAGGCGAGCGCCCCTATAGTTACTGGAAGATTGCATTTGCGGTGATTGCCGGACTGATACTTATTGCCGGCGGTATAACTTTTCTGCAACAGTCTGGTGCACTGGATCAGGTTGAATATACAAATTATTCTGCTTATTAATGTTCCTGTGGATCACAGGGTGTAGGATGTGCTGAGGCACGAAGCGCATCTTTCGAGGCTTGATGCGCTTCCTGTCGTCAGCACATCCTATTATCACATTCTTAACTTAATGTCAGTGACATCAGAGCATGGGAACGAGTTAACGAGTTATATTTCACATACTTCAAGCTGGCTGACCCCTTGAACACACTAACTATTTTTTTTTGATAATTATTCTTGTTAAGTAAGTGCCATTCTACACTGACCCGACTTAATCCTGTTCTAAGTACCGATTGGCAGGCTTGATTTATAGGATCAAATCATGGACGTCCTAATTATTATTGGATATCTATGCCCTAAGCCCCTTATTTCGACAAAGCCTTGATTAGTTTCTCGTTATTGATCCTCGCATCTTCCCAGTTATCGTACACGGTCTGCGGCGACGCTTTCTTGTTGTTACCAGCTGTTTTGATAAGGCCAAACTCAGTATCAACAGCTGTTGTTAATTCCTTCAGATAATCATCGAGCAAAGCCACAGCCTTTTTGTATTGCACCTTGTCAGGATCATCGTGGTTTCCGCAGCATCCCCGCGAAAACGAATAATCATGTTCAACGACCGGATTAGATTTTGATGGCATCGGAAATGTGCCACTATCGGTTGCGGTGTACTTGCGATTTTGAATGCCGCCAGCAGACAAGCGATATCCTTTAACTATGGATGTCACCTGACCCATACGCTTTGCTGATGCTTTTTGCGCTATTACAATGCGATTTTTGAGCCATGGATTTAGCTCGTTAAAACGTGAATCCAGATCCTCAAGACTATCGCGATAAGCTTTATTCAATTTTGTATCTTTGCCTTTTCCGCAGTTGGTTTGAGCCATAAGGATCTGAGACGCATGCTGCAGGCATAATATTTCTATGCATGCACTCCAGGTAAAGGCGGGAAGATTATGAGCGCCACTAAGTTCTTTTTTCGCGTTCACTTCTTCAACGAGCGACATGATCTGGTTGGTATTATCGTGAACAGTATTTGGACTTTCCAGATTCGCGCCTCGTTTAACAACTTTTTGAAACTGATCCAACGTGTGTTGATCGGGCAAGAACCCAGCCGCCCAACTGCTTTTGTACATTGCTTTCAAATCGCGCCAAACTGAATTGGCTTCGCCCACAAGGTTTTGCACGTGTTGATCGGCAGTAATGATTTTTATTTCATTTGCATCGGGTAAAGCTGTCTTCTTAGCTTTTCCGAGCATTCCAAAAATCCACCCAGCTATTTGCCCGCCAACCATTAAGACACCTCCCACGACGGGATTAGCCGGAATGGCCATCATGCCAATCATTGAGGCCACATTGCCAATTTCCCCGCCCACCTGGTCGCCGCTGAGGGAAGTAGCAGCCAGTACCAGACTATCCCTGGGTAAAGCGGATGATCCCTGACATTTCTTTTTGGCAAAACGACGTCCATCAATGGTGAGTTTGGCATTCTCGCCATCTAAGGAGATAACCAATCCACCCAACAGGAAGATTGCCCCACCCCGATCGGAGATCCGATGCAGTACCAATGTTCCTTTTTTATGGTCAAGTGTTGGATGATCTTCGTCAAGAGCGGTTATTTCCTCATGAAAAATATTTTCGCCGCTGAGTGGGGGAAAAGCATTTTTCCAGTACTTCAAAGCCTTTTTCCGACGTATATCAATTTCTCTTCTAGCATCGTCACAAAGTTGTTCTGTATGTTCGCCTGCACTGGCAAGATGGAGCCCAAGGCCATTCAGGGACATTGATGCCGACCCTGCAGTGTGAAGATCTGAGTTTCGAGTAACGAGGTCCATTTGATAATTCCACGGATCATTACCTGGCTTCGCCGCATAGGTATGTACGGCATTATTGCTTGCTTTCAGAAAGACCAGAATTTTGGAGATGACATAATCACAAACGTCAGCAGCCTCATGCACCGAAAGTGGGCGTTTGTTTTCGTTTCCTTTCGCATCTTTAAAGGTTATCTGAAGTGGCGATGGGGTTTTACTGTCCTTGGCGATGAATTGGTTATATATCGCCACATCCTTTGGTTTATCCGAATTCTGGTAGGCAAGAAAAACAGCATTCTCTAATTTGGTTAAAACTTTCTCGTCCCATTCTTTTGGCAATCCTTTTGGTTGCTCTGTAAGCCTCTTTAAATCGGTCATCATCAACAATTGAGCCTGAAGGCTCAATGTAAACCCCTTCACCATGTCACGCATACGCGTAAAGGCCTCAGATGAATCCATTTTGCTCCAGATTTCGGCTTCCTTGGCCAAAAGTTTTTTGAGGTCATCAGGTATTTTTGTGGTGTCAGGTTTTGGCGTTATTGGGGGCACGGTCTCTTTAGCCGCAAGTTTACGGTTTATCCAGGTTGCCAGAACATTTGCACCAACGGAGACGCCAAACACCAATAGGGCAGTTAGACCTGATGCTGCAAAAACCGACCAAAATTTCCATCGGGATGTGAGACGACCTTTTATTGAAGCATTACCCAAGTCGCGGTGAGAGCTTAACTGGTTATTTTGGAGGTCTCTTGCTTCTTGAGAGCGCGGACGCAGACGAATATCACTCGAAGAAAAACTGTCTCCAGAGGACACTGCCGCTATGTTAGTGCTTTCGATGGATAAGCTATCAATATTGCTGGATGCAGTATTCGCACTACTGCCAAAACTGGTTTCCGTGCTCGATTGATAATTGAGTTGGTCGGCTGATATTGATCGGGCATCAGCTTCCGCATCCTCTTCTGAGTCAGACCCTTCGCTATCATCAATATCTGTATTGACAGAATCCAGGCTGCTGTCTTCGAGCGACATCAATTTAATTTGAGCGTTGTTGATAGTTTGGAATAATTCTGTATCTGACATTTGTAATCCTCAGCTTTGATGGGTAGGAATTTCAACGTTACTCTTGAACCTATCCTTGGGTAAAAAATACTCTAAGCTGTTCTGTTTGGCAAGACTTCTGACTTTTTTTCCTCGATATCTGAGGATATAGATTCAACCATCGAGGGATTTTTAGGCGTAAATGATGACTTTAAGCCTGTTATCTGAAACCTACCCACTAGAGAACCTCTACCCGTCAGAAAAATCAAGGAATCAGCCAGAAATGCCGCCACCAGTTATTTTAAGTACTACAAAATCAATTGGTTATAAACTTATTAATCAATATTGGAATATGATAGCATTTTATAAAAAATAGCTTACACCAATCATTTATTAAAATAGTGTATTAAATTAATGTAAAACTGTTCAAGTCATTGTTTTTAAAAAAACCATATTTTATGGAAGTGATAAATAATTATCCTTAATTCTTATAATTCAACTACTTAATGCAACACTGGTGGCGGGATTGAGATCAGCTAGCTTGATGTTATTAAATTTCAATTTGTATCAGTGCCTCTCCCGGCGTTACCCGGTCACCTTTTTGAATATGCACAGCCGAGACACTACCAGCAACTTGAGCTTTGATTTCTGTCTCCATTTTCATAGCTTCAATAACAAATACCGGATTACCGATAGCGACTTTATCACCTACTTTTACCAATACCTCGACCACATTGCCCGGCATTGACGTGCTAATATCTCCCGGGCCACTGCTGACAGGTCGTCCCGACTCATTTTGTGCAGTATATTCATTCAATGGTTCCAGCAACACTTCTTCAGGGATACCATCCACAGTTAAATACAAATGGCGTTGATGCTGTTCATGTGGTCCGGCACCTGTTAATTGAATATTATAGGTTTCTCCATGCAAACTTATATTAAACTCCGTGGCTAATGCAGCACCAGATTTTACCGCTACCTGCTCGGTTGTAAGTAAGGGCTCCGGCTTTAATGTACCCAGCTCTCTCTGCTCTAAAAATAATTGACCAATATCCGGAAACATAGCATAAATCAGCACATCTTCCTCTGTTTTAGCAAATGCTTCTGCATCTACTCGTAACTTGGGCATTTCATTTCTTAGTAAATCTGCCGGCCGGCCATCGAGAACCATTTCGTTGCCTATGGCCTTTGCTCGCAAACTTGCGTCTACTTTACCTGGCGCACGGCCATATCCACCTTGCAGATAGCGTTTGACTTCATTTGAAATAGTTTTATAACGTGACCCTGTCAGCACGTTAAGCACTGCCTGAGAACCGACAATTTGTGAGGTTGGCGTGACTAATGGAGGATAACCCAGGTCTTTACGCACTCGAGGAATTTCCTCAAATACTTCGCTGATGCGATCCAGTGCCCCCTGCTCTTTTAACTGATTCGCCAGATTGGACATCATGCCACCCGGAACCTGATTAAGCAGCACACCCGTATCTACCCCTGAATAAGCACTTTCATACTGGTGATATTTTTTGCGTACTTCTTTAAAATAATCAGCGATCTCATTTAACAAGGGTAAATCAAGATCTACCTGATAACCGGCATCGCGCAAAGCGACAGCCATCGTTTCTGTGGGCGGGTGACTGGTACCACCGGCAAAACTGGATATGGCAGTATCAATATGTTCGCATCCCGCTTCAACAGCCTTTAACTGGCACATCTCAGCCATACCTGATGTTGCATGGCTATGCAGAAACAGGGGTAAATCGGTGCGTGATTTTAATTTGCTAACCAATTGCTCTGTCGCCGCAGGTGTTAGTAATCCGGCCATATCTTTGATCGCAATACTATCACATCCCATATCTTCGAGCTTTAATGCCAGATCTATAAAACTGTCCAGCGCATGTACCGGACTCACTGTATAACACAGCGTACCCTGGGCATGCTTTTGGTGGCTTTTGACGGCCTTAACGGCAGTGATCAGATTGCGTTCATCGTTCAGGGCATCAAAAAGTCTAAATACATCTATGCCATTTTCAGCACTCTTGGCAATAAACGCTTCAACAACATCATCCGCGTAATGACGATAACCTAATAGATTCTGACCACGTAGCAACATTTGCAAACGCGTATTGGGTAAGGCCTGACGTAACTGGCGTAAACGTTGCCATGGATCTTCTTTTAAAAAGCGTACACAAGAATCAAAGGTAGCTCCGCCCCATACTTCCAGCGACCAATAACCCGCACGATCCAGCTTGTCGCAGATAGGTAGCATATCTTCGGTACGTAATCGAGTGGCTATCAATGATTGATGACCATCGCGTAACGCCACATCGGTGAAAAAAACAGGGGGCTTATTCTGGGTATTATTTGTGTTCATGTGTTTTCCTAAAAACCTGAATGAATTGCTATAGCTGCAGCTATAGCAGTGGCCAATTCTTCTGGATCTCGTTTCAGTGAATAATGTGTAAGTTCTGGATGCATGTCTACAAAAGAGGTATCAAAGTCTGCACTTTTAAAATCCTCCGAGTTTAAGATTTGCTGATAATAGGGAATCGTGGTTTTAATGCCGAACAAGCGCATATCATCCAGAGCTCTTTGTCCACGAGCAATGACACTAGGCCAGTCCTTTGCCCACACCACCAGTTTAGCGCAAAGTGAATCATAATATGGTGGCAGCTGGTAACCTGTGTAAATTGAGGTGTCGGTACGAACTCCGGGGCCACCGGGGGCATAATAACGAGTTATACGGCCAAAGCTGGGGAGAAAATTGTTCTGCGGGTCTTCTGCATTAATCCGGAATTGCAGCGCAAAACCTTTAATGTGTATCTCTTCCTGTTTGACACTTAAGGGCAAACCCGAGGCGATGCGCAACTGTTCCTGCACAATATCAATACCAGTGATTTCTTCAGTAATGGTGTGCTCAACCTGTACCCGGGTATTCATTTCCATAAAATAAAAGCGATCATCACTGTCTAACAAAAATTCAACTGTCCCCGCATTTTGATAATTAACCGCTTTAGCCGCTCTGACCGCCAGTTCACCAATAGTCTCCCGTTGTTGCTGGGAAAGCTGAGGCGATGGCGCTATTTCTATCAATTTTTGATTACGTCGCTGAATGGAGCAGTCACGTTCATAAAGGTGAATGGCATTACCCAGACTATCCGCTAATATCTGCACTTCTATATGTCTAGGGTTAACGATACATTTTTCCATAAACACATCTGCGCTACCAAAAGCCTTAGTCGCTTCTGAAATCACCCGATCATAATTCTGCCGTAGTTCATTGTCATTATCACAGCGTCGAATACCTCGCCCTCCTCCACCAGATGTGGCTTTCAGCATAACAGGGAAACCTATCTCACGAGCTTTATTAATGGCATCATCCAACCCTGATAAATTCCCATCGCTACCCGGTGTAACAGGTATATTAGCTGCAATCATGCTTTTTCTGGCAGCTGTTTTATCCCCCATTTTACGAATGACGGCGGCATTAGGACCAACAAATGTAATACCTTGCTGTGCACAAATTTCTGCCAGTAAGGGATTTTCTGATAAAAACCCATAGCCAGGATGCAAGCCATCACAGCCGACAGATTTGGCAAGATTTACCAGTTGCTGCGGATTAAGATAACCCGCAAGCGGGTCTGAGCCTATGCAATAAGCTTCATCCGCTTTTTTAACATGCAAGGCAAAGCGATCTGCTTCCGAATAGGCTGCGACTGAGCGAATACCGAGTTCTCGACAGGCTCTAATAATGCGTACAGCAATTTCGCCGCGATTGGCTATCAATATCTTGGTTAACACACATTCTCCCCGGTTATTTTGCATAATTGTATGATATTTTAAAATAGATATTAATGATAATTAATTTAGATAATATATAGTATAAGTTTTATTTATGGTTAATTGCTATGCGTGCGACTCTTCACCAATTAAAAGTATTTCAACAAGTCGCCGAGTTACTAAATTACTCAGCGGCAGCTAATAAATTAAGCTTGACTCAGCCAGCGGTCAGCATTCAAATCAAACAACTGGAAAATAATCTGGGGCTCTCTTTGTTTGAAAAAATAGGCAAGAAAATTTACCTTACCTCTGCCGGCAAGGAACTCAATCATTTCTGCAATGATATATTTTCTCGAATTGATCTTATGGATATGAAACTGAGTGCCATGAAAGGTCAATTAGAGGGTGAATTTCTGCTTGCCGCCGTGACCAGTGCCAAATACTTTACACCGCATCTTTTAGGTGCTTTTCATAAACTGCATCCAAAAGTCAGTCTGAATTTGGAGGTTGCCAACCGCAGCCAGATAATTCAGCTATTAAAGCAAAATGAGGTTGATCTGGTAATCATGGGGACGGTTCCAGAGAACATGCGTTTAAAGCGTTATCCAATCATTGAGAATCCTATCGTTATTATTGCCAACCCCTCTCACCCATTGGCATTACAACGCAATATATCATGCCGTGAACTGGCAGACCATGGCTTTATTATGCGTGAAATTGGCTCAGGCACGCGTAAAGGCTTCGAGGATTTTCTGCTCTCCCAGAATATCAAGATAACACCCAGTATGATACTCGGTAGCAGCGAAACTATTAAACAAGCGGTAATAGCTGGCCTTGGAATATCGGCACTTTCTCGACACAGCGTTAATTTAGAACTGGCAACAAAATGTGTGGTAGAACTGGATGTGCAGGATTTCCCACTAATACGTAGCTGGTATGTGGTTCACCATGAAACAAAACAGTTATCTCCTGCGGCGATAGCGTTTATTGATTTTATTCTTTACCAAAAGCAAACCGTAGACAGTTTGTGCAATCGATTTCTGGAAACGCATTTTGTTGCCCAATAAATACCAGGCACTTTAGACATACTATAAACGCGTTAGTCAGGTTAATTCGGTAAAGTGTTGGGTTACACAAGCTACAATCTATGCAGCTGACAATGTGTAGTGCCCTGAATTCAGTTTATTAAAAGCACTAATTGCACACATAGTCTTGCGTTAACTATAAAGTTGCAGAAGTTTTAGTTATCCTTTTTTTGCACATTAGACCATGTAGCAGAACCTTGATATTTTATATACATGACTAACCAGGCTCAAAATCCAGCTTGCAAAGCGCTTTTGCTGCATGTAATTGACCTGTCAATAACAGCTCCTTGAGCGTGTCTATACGTTGCATATACACCTCGGTTAATTCACCAAATGCTTCTGGTAAATAGTGTTTTTCCAGCCGCGATAAGTGCCCGTCAAATGCTGCGGCAATACTTAACAAATCCAGTAAAAAATACTTTTCTTCAATGGATACTTCGTCTAATAAAAGCAAAAACTCGTCCCAATCGTCATAATTACTATCTTCACGAATTTCAAGCGTCTCGGATAATTTAACCAATAATACCAGCATATTAGGATGATAATTTTGCGCCAGCACCACCATATTCGCTACCGCCCTAACCGCGCCTTCTTTGGTTTTTTGACTCAGTTTATTGATAAGTTCAGGCGTCATGATTTCTTTGGCTAAATAGTGTGCTAAACGATTACCAAATAATCTCAATCTGGCCTCGCGTGTTACTTTATATAAGGTAAAGGCATCCCAAATTCCGGTTATCGGGACGGAAACCCAGATAAATCCTATACGTAAAGCACCCTTACCCAGCATACGCACCAAAACGAACTTAACCGCTGCGCTGGATAAAATCACTTTGGCTTTATACAGTAAACCGACCAACAACAGCCTTGATTTGGAAATATATTTTAATGGATCTATGCCCAGATAATGAATAACAGGATCAGGGACTTCTAATGCAGCACGAGCCAGGATATTGGGTACAGCATCATCACCGGGCAAAAAAGGATCTTCACTGGCCCGATGATGACCGGTCAGACAGGCAAGCCCGTGAACCGTTTTTAAACCCAGCCAAAATAATGCCAGTAATTCAACACCCAGCATAAGCAACACAACAGCCCCATATAAAGCATAGTAGGTATACTGATCTAATTGCCCTGCGAATTTCCATTCAATCCAGACCGAAACAACCGTGGTTAAAGCGCCCACTGAAAATGCAATAATCGCCGCGAGCAAAGTCATATTTTCGGCAATTGAGCGCAAAGCATCATCAGGTGGCAGTTCATCAATGGTAAGCGCTGCCATTTTATCAATGCCTGCATCTTTAGCCAGATGGCGATAATAATCTACCCCCGCCTTTTCTAAAAAACCTGCCGGTTTTTCACGCGTATAAGTAGTTTTACTTTCTTTGGTGTCAGGCATCATCTCTCTCGCGAAAAAACAAATATTATTTATAATCTCAGTTTAGCTTGAATAATAGGGCTATTCAATAAATCACAAAGTTAAGAATAGATATTCTTGCTTGCTGCTAGATTTTAAATAAATCCTTGTAACATTTGGCGGGCGCTATATAAATCAAAAGTTGTT
The DNA here is from genome assembly GCA_964459125.1 of uncultured Methylomonas sp. GTDB lineage: Bacteria > Pseudomonadota > Gammaproteobacteria > Methylococcales > Methylomonadaceae > Methyloprofundus. Next base: position 24,649 of record CAYWLM010000030.1, read on the forward strand.
TAAGAGTAGGATTGTGTATAGCATTTGACTTGGATCTACTGGAATGATCCGCCCCACTTTCTGAGTGGCCTCAAATGGGCCATGATGTTAGTGTTCTCTTTGGGGAAATTACATGCGTATGCTTACGTTGCGCTAATCATAATACCCAGGGGCCTTGGATTTTTTTATATATTTATTTCTAATCCGGTCATCAATGCACCTTCGATAGTTCCATCAACGTATTTAGCACCAGGGAAAAGCCATTCTTCTGAATCATAGCGTTCGTAATTGAATTTATAAAGGGCAAAGCTCACGTAGCTCAGATAAGCGCAGCGTATTCGGAGAATGTTATCCTTGAAATCTACATGCGTACGGTTACGCTACACTAATCGTACCTACGGCCCTGTGCCGATTATATCGACACTATTTAGGTGGAGCAGGCCATAGAATGTATGGTGTTTTGGGCTCTACCCCAGGCGGCACATAGGATGGAACGGAGCGATTAACGACGCCAAGACTCTTGATGTACTTGTAGATTGCGCGCAAATCGTTTTCAGTCATTGCATTTACTGTCCACCAAGGCATTGGCGGCCTTGTTTTTAGTATCTTGGCTTTGGTCGCCCACTCATTTTCAGAAATTTCTCCGATATATTCGCGCAAGTTAGTGGAATAAGTTGTTCCCCAGGCACCTCGAAAACCCAGACTGTCGCCTAACAGCCACTGGGCTTCGGGAGTCGTACCACCACTTGGGGCGAATCCAGCAGTATGGCAGTCATTGCATCCACCTATTTCTACGAGATACTTTCCTCTTGATATATCGATCTCTCCCGCTACGCCAGAGCTGGTAAAAAATAATGCAATGCTTCCTGTCACGAAAAATCTGGTCATTATCAATTTGAATTTCAGGAACATAAATTTAGCTTCTATGTTTGATACATTGGTTAGCTCACGTAGCTTTTGTAGCTCCGATTAGCGCAGCGTAATCGGAGGATTGTTATCTTTGGAAAATTTACATATGTACGATTACGCTACGCTAATCATACCTACAGCCCTTATTATTGACCGTGATCCATTATGTTTACTTGAATCTCGAAGCAGCTGACTGCAATGCATTATCAAGAGAGTCCCTCGCACTATCAATACCTGCTTTAAGATCCTCCCATGCATCATCGCCAGCATCCTTGAGCTCAGCAAGTTTATGGGTAGCCGATTTCTGTATAGACCGCAATTCCTCAATTTGTTTGTAGTATCCAAGTTGTGCATCAGCTTCTGCGCTGTCTGCTTTTGCTTTGAGCTTATCGATCTCCGCAGCCCACTCGTCTAATTGTGCCTGTAGTTTCTGTTCGTATGCTTCTTTCATGCTCATGATTATTCTCCTATTGAATAAATTTGCTACTAAAAATTTACACTACCAATGTTTCTGCTTTTATGCCTTGCACCTCTTTTTTTGTATACCTAAAGCAAAATTAACGAGCGTAGCAAGGGAGTCGCGTTGAATGACAGCTTAGATTGGATAATACCATTAAAGCTAAATTACCACTCAATACAATGAGCGATTAACGCGTTGTACGCAATTCCTTGAACGCAGAACTAAGAACACGGAAAGAAGAGCTAAGCAATAATATGACAAGACACGATGCCACAAAAATATCCGCCCACCCTGACTCAAAGTACCAGACCGCACCCGCTGCAACGAATACGGATAGATTTGACGCTATGTCATTTCTTGAACATTCCCACACAGAACTCATATTTATGTCTTCTTTTCTGTGCTTCCAAAGCAGGAAGAGGCACAGCGAATTTGCGACCAAGCCCATTAAGCTGAAGACACCCATAACCTCGAAGGAAGGCAACACCGGAACAACAAGCCGCTGCATGATTTGTGCAAAAACCACACATGCACCGATGAAGATTAAACCGCCTTTGAATAAAGCCACTTTTGCTTTTGCAGCAGTACCCTGAGAGACTGCATACAAACTCAAGCCATAAGTCAGGGCATCACCGAGGTTATCCAGACTATCTGAAAGTAAGGCTGTAGATTTCCCGTAGAATGCCGCAACAGCTATAACGATAAACATAATGGCATTTATCCCGAGAACAGCTATAAGCGTGCCACGCTGTTTTTCACGCAACTTGTCAATTGCACAATTATTTTCACAACAAGAACTCATATAAATACCCCTTAAAAGCCTAATAAACTCGTGTAGCTCCGATTAGTTTAGCGTAATCGGAGCTACGGTTCTGGTTGGAATCACGTGTCGAACCTATCAACGCTGGCATCAGGGTAGTGAGTTATCTTAAGATAAGCGCCACACTCATAAAGTCCCCGCTCACAACAAGCTTTCAGATGCCATTAGACAAGATATAATTGACGTGATCAATCAACCTAAATACAGTAGTTTAACCCCGGTAATGGGTCGAACCTGTAGTTTTTTTGTATAATCGGGGTTTATGACATGCTACCAAGAAATTCACTGCCCCTATTGCGATAGTTGTAAAATAACAAAATCAGGAAAAAATGCAACGGGTACACAGCGCTATTTATGCCAAATCCAGACTGCAACACCCAAACATTCATGCTTACTTATCGTTATAAAGCTTGTGAACCAGGAATAACAGAAAGAATAGTAGAAATAGCTATAAATTCAAGTGGAATTCGAGAGACTGCTCGTGTGCTTAAAATCAATAAAAACACAGTCATCAATACACTAAAAAAAAGAAAGCAGACTCGTCCAAGTAAACCCAGATTTTCAAGTGTCAACAGAAGATTAAGAGCTCACGCTTGTTTGTGAAGAAGCTGTATTAGACGAGCAATGGTGATTTGTAGAGAAAAAGTCAAATCAACGCTGGATTTGGTACGCCGTTGAGCATTCAACGAACACTATTCTTGCTTATGTTTTTGGTAAGCGTAATACACAAAAAATCGAGCGTAAAAATTTAAATTTAAGAACATGGATTAAACGATTGACACGGAAAACAATTTGCTTTTCAAAGTCTGAAAAAATGCATGATATTGTTATCGGCTTATTGATTAATAAGGTTGAGTTTGGATTGGATATATTCACCAGGCTTTATATATACCTGCTCTGGTTGCGAGTCGATTCGAGCCGAATATTAAAGGCTATTACCATCATCTGATTAATGATAATGGCTTAAAAAAAGTACAAGCAGCCTGTGCTGTGATGCGTAAATCATTACACGCCATCCATGGCATGTTGCGGACCAATAAAGAAGTTGATGGAACGCGTTTTTATGCACTAACTGTCAGTGAAAATTCATAATTAATATAAATTTTGTAAAATTAGCACTTGTGTTTTAAGAGAGTATCTACGCAACTAATTTTATTGCGTTATTAGACTATTGAATCACCCTTTTATAATTCGCAATTCGGGACCCGACGCTCTGCCTTTATGACCCCAGGGGGGTAAAAGTGAAATTACACTTAATAACCCGTAATCATTACTCTTGCTAAACCAGCACCTAACCTGCCACCAGGACCAGAAATAACACGGTTAAAGCCCGCAAAAATATCGTAATTGCCGTTTCCTGCCGGTCTGGATGATCCAGGCGCATCATCGGGTAACTGGAAGAGTAACTGAGAGTTTGGATAAGTGGTGAGACTGCCTGCTGGGTTACCCCATTCCGCCGAATTATCACTCACACAAATTTTAAAGGCGCCTTGTGATAAACGCAGACTTTCATTTGCTAACAGATCCACTTTTCCAGGGCCGAATGCAATACTATAAGCTGATAATTCCTGGTTGAGGATTTGTAATTCTGCTTGGCTACTTGAAAGACCAGGACTGGCACCGCCCCAACCATTATTGGTGCTATCATCACCAACATTGAATGTCCATCCTGACGACATTGCTGGCAGCTTGTCATAATCCAAGACAAAACAAATTTTATCAGGACAGTTTTGTCCAGGGTTAAAAGATAGTTGCAATACCGCTTCGAAATACTGATCGCCATTAGTATCAGCGAATGCTATTTGGCTGATACATTGGTTAAATCCATAGTATCCTGGAGCGAATGGGCCGCCGGGCGTTAGCTCAACGTATCCCAATAAACGGCTTGCTTGCTGAGATGGAGCGCGGACTATGACCTTTATCTCATCAATATCGGGCTCTGTAGGCACAATATCGACGACGGCAAGATCTGCCAAGTCAGGCAGAGCAGCCGCAAAGCCACCGACAGGAATAATAGCCAGCATACTGGCTGTTAAAATAGGTATTATAGTTTTCATATCAAAACCTCTTGCTACTTAAACGAGCTAAGGCAACTACGGTTTCATTTTGCCAGGATTTCATCCGAGCTAGTTGACGCGGCTCTGGGGTACATACTAAGTTGACACGCAGTGTAGAAAACCACAGGCATCACACATAAATCCAACTCTGGAGATGGGACGTTAAAGCCGGAAATCAGAAACCCATGAAGACTCTAGCATAATTTTAGTTTCATTCATACAGTTATTTTTCATAGAATTAAAATGTAAGAGTAGCGGGGAGTCGCTATTTTTGCGAAAGCTTGTTTTGGGCATCCCAGTCCAAGCAAGCGGCAAAAACTTAACGCGACCACTTATGCATTCGTCCTCGTCACCTCGTCCCGACCCAACAGAGGGGGCGGAACATAGGCTCCAAATGACTTGACGCCGTGTCGGAATGCCTTTTTATTTTGTCTACGCCTTCGCTCTCGCTCAGACTCCGACAAAACAACCGGCCCTACGGTTATCGCAGACTAAAAATCTTCACTTCGCTTAAGCTCCGTTTCCAAAATTTTCGGCGGCAGAGGTCAGGTTCCGAATTGCGTTAGCCTCTTTTGCGATTGAGAGTGTTCGCTCTTCTCGAGACTCCATGAACTCTGATTCTTTGTTTCTTAACCATAACAAACAAAACTCGTGATTCGGGCTATCAAATAAATACCTGAATAATCTTGTGTGAGTGGTTCTAGCTTCTTCAAAGGGCATTGATTCAAGCCTTTTTAACAAGTCTTTTTCAATATCATTCATTTTAATGGTAGCGTTATTAGAAGATTCAGTTTTTTACAGTGCATCAGCGTTCTAATTTTCAAGAATCAGAGTGACATTAACTCAGCTCTTTCTGCTCTTTAGAAGTATAGCGTTACTCTAGCTTAAAAAGTGATGCGATAACGCCAACATCACCGGACTCAGGAGCGCAACGAGTGTGATCCGTGTGCATGTATTTGTTAGTTTTTAGGATTATTTTTAAATGATAATTTTCTTAAAAAGAACTTAACAACACCAATTAGACTTATTAACAGCCAGAATAATTCAATGATAAATGCAGATAAATTGAATTTAAAGTAAAGAGAAAATAAAACAGCTGAGGCACCTATCGCATTTAGACAACTATACTTCATAGGTAACCATTCAGCTCATTTTTTTGACTTTCATCATGGATCGGTTTTTAGCC
>CAYWLM010000031.1:0-28551 GCA_964459125.1 uncultured Methylomonas sp.
GTTAGGGCAGGAAGCCCACGAACAAGCTTTCGCAAAAATAGCGACTCCCCGCTCATTTTGTAAAGTCTTGCTTAAACGCTCAACTACACCACAAGTATTCATTAAATTCCCCAACCAGAACATACCGACTAACGGCGCTGCTGAAGGTAATAAAAGCATACATATAGAAATCAACATTAAAGGAAAAATGATTTTTTTTGCTGATATGAGACAGTTGTTGCATTTCGATACTACGTTCTTCTGGCGTAGTCAGTGCACGCATAACAGGCGGCTGAACAATGGCACTAAAGCTATGTAAGAATAGGCAGCAACGGCAATTGCACCCATTCATTTAATGGCTATTCGATTTTGCATGCTGCTCATTGCTAAACAAACGCAGGACTTTGAAAATATTCCCCCAAGTACGTCAGAACCTCTGCAGCAATACGGCCAATATAAGTTTTTCAGCTAAGCTATAGTAGGTATTTCTGGCGATTATTTCAGGCGCTTTGGATGAATTAAAAAATATCAGCAGTTTTTTGGATAATCCTGCACACCAAACTTATATAGGCAAAATATATTGTATAATGATTTCCATTATTAACCCTACCTCCTAATGAGCTTTATGGATTATTTATTAGTCAACACCCCTATAGAAACACTGAAAACTGAATGCCTTATCGTTGCCGTTTTTGAAAACCAACAGCTAAGCCCCACAGCGCAAAAACTGGATTTATTGACCAATGGTTTAATTACAGATATTCTTCAACGCGGAGATATCAAGGGTAAAGTTGCAGATACTTTGCTGATAAACTATTTGCCTTATGCTGCAATTAAACGTACCTTACTAGTGGGTTTAGGAGATGCCGATAAATTAACCACGAAGGATTATCGCAAAGCAGTAAATGCTGCCGCCAACACACTGAAATCAACCCAAATCAACAGCGCAGACTGTAGTTTAATGGAAATTAAACTGACAAAACACGATATTGCCTGGAACGTACGACAGCTTATTGAAGCTTTTGACGCATCCTTCTATCAATTTAATGATTGTAAAAGTAAACCTGCAGACCAATTGGCTTTAAAATCTTTAAGCCTGTATAGCCTGACAGATACAGATGCCATTCAAACCGGCATTAATCAAGGTAGAGCAATTGCACAAGGTGTTGCACTGGCAAAACGTGTCTCTGATTTACCTGGTAATATCTGTACACCGACCTATTTAGCTGAACAAGCACTTGATATCGCCAAACAACATAAAAATTTAAGCGCTGAAATCCTGGAAGAAGCCGACATGCTAAAACTCGGCATGGGTGCTTTTCTTTCAGTAAGTCGCGGTAGCCGCCAACCAGCTAAGCTAATTATTCTGGAATACAAAGGCACCGATAAAAATGTTCAGCCGATCGTATTTGTTGGTAAAGGTTTAACCTTTGATGCTGGTGGTATTTCTTTAAAGCCAGGCGCTGGCATGGATGAAATGAAATATGATATGTGCGGTAGTGCAGCCGTTCTTGGTGCATTGCAGGCAGCAGCGCAATTAGAATTGCCATTGAATATTGTCGGCATTATCCCCTCTTCCGAAAATATGCCTGATGGCGATGCTAACAAACCTGGAGATATAGTCACCAGCATGGCAGGGTTAACCATTGAAATTTTAAATACCGATGCTGAAGGCCGTCTGATTTTATGTGATGCCCTCACTTACGCTAAAAAATTCAACCCCGATGTAGTGATCGATATGGCAACGCTGACAGGTGCATGTTTAGTTGCCTTAGGACGCGTGCCTAGCGGCTTACTAGGAAATGACGATACACTTTGCAATGATTTATTCAGCGCAAGTGAAACGGCTTTGGATAGTGTCTGGCGTTTACCTTTATGGGATGAGTATCAGGATCAGTTAAAATCTAATTTTGCCGATATAGCCAATATCGGTGGTCGCGATGCCGGGACCATTACAGCCGCTTGTTTTCTATCACGATTTACCAAAGACTACCAATGGGCGCATCTGGATATAGCAGGGACAGCCTGGAAAACTGGAGATGCGAAAGGTGCAACAGGTCGTCCTGTGCCGCTATTAGTTCAATATTTACTAGACCGCTCGAATGCCGCCTAAGGTTAATTTTTATATCTTGTCGTCCCAGTCGGAACAGGGGCGGCAACTATTTGCCTGCAAATTAGCTGAAAAGGCTTTTCGCCTGGGATTTAAAACTTATATACTGACCAATAGTTTACGCCAGGCGCAACAAATGGATAAACAGCTTTGGACTTTTCGTGCCAATAGTTTTGTGCCACACGAAATTTATCAGGATGACTTACCCGGCACTGCTAATACCGTTATAATTGGCACACAACAAGCCCCTGCACCCTGGCAACATACGTTGATTAATTTATCGACGAAATGTCCTGAAAATGTCATGTTATCAGAGCAAATTTTTGAGTTATTAGATGATGATGAAACTCAAAAACAGGCAGGCCGGCAACGATATCGTCAATATCAGTTACAAGGCATAACACCGAATACGCATAAAATGTAACGTAGGTTGGATTAGCTTATCTAAGCGTAGCGCAGATAACGTTATCCGACATAGCAGAGTATTTTGTCGGATAACGTTTTTATTGCTGCGCAATAAAAATCTAATCCAACCTACTAACACTTCATATAAACTTATCAACCTATTTTAAACCGCATTCATGGAAAAAACATACAACCCCGCTGCTATCGAACAACATTGGTATTCCACTTGGGAAGAAAAAAATTACTTCGCTCCCAGGCAGGAAGGTGATTCATTCTGTATTATGATTCCACCTCCTAATGTCACGGGTAGTTTGCATATGGGGCACGCTTTCCAGGATACCATTATGGATACGCTGATCCGTTACCATCGCATGAAAGGCTATAACACCTTGTGGCAACCAGGAACTGACCATGCAGGGATAGCTACACAAATGGTGGTTGAACGTTTAATTAATCAGGAAGGTAAAACCAGACATGACTACGGACGCGAAAAATTTATAGAGCGTATCTGGGACTGGAAAGAAGAATCAGGCGGCACGATTACCAAGCAATTACGCCGTATGGGTGCATCGCTGGACTGGTCACGCGAACGCTTTACTATGGATGATGGATTATCTGAAGCAGTTAAAGAAGTGTTTGTCAGCCTATATGAAGAAGGCTTGATTTATCGTGGTAAACGCCTGGTTAACTGGGATCCCGTATTACACACCGCAGTATCGGATCTAGAAGTATTATCCGCAGAAGAAAACGGCTCTATGTGGCATATGCGTTATCCATTATCTAATGGCTCTGGGCATTTAATCGTTGCCACAACGCGCCCTGAAACCATGCTCGGTGATGCGGCCGTAGCGATTCATCCAAGCGATGAACGTTACAAACACTTGCTTGGTGAGTTTATTAAATTACCGCTTTCAGGTCGTTTGATTCCTATTATTGCCGATGAATATGTGGACCCTGAATTTGGTACAGGTTGTGTCAAAATTACCCCTGCACATGATTTTAATGACTACGAGGTCTGGACACGACACAAAGAAATCTCTGCCATTCAAGACCAAATTCATGGTGGTCTAATTAATATCTTTACCGTTGATGCAGCCATTCGCGCCAATGAGGAAGAAGAACAAGACTTAATCCCTGCACAATATATAGGTCTAGATCGTGTTGCAGCACGTAAAAAAATCGTAGCCGATCTGGATACTCTAGGTCTATTAGAAAAAATTGACGATCATAAATTAATGGTGCCACGCGGTGATCGTTCGGGCAGCATTATAGAACCCTTATTAACAGACCAATGGTATGTCAAAGTTGCCCCCCTTGCTGAACCAGCTTTGCAAGCAGTTAAAAGTGGCGAGATTCAATTTGTTCCTGATAACTGGAAAAACACCTATTACGACTGGATGAATAATATCCAGGATTGGTGTATTTCACGGCAGATTTGGTGGGGGCATCGTATCCCTGCCTGGTATGATGAATTGGGTAATATTTATGTTGGACGCACTGAACAAGACGTTCGTGAGAAACATGCTCTGACTGATGACTATGTGTTAAAGCAAGATGAAGATGTATTAGACACCTGGTTTTCCTCAGCACTTTGGCCTTTCTCAACCTTGGGTTGGCCTGAAAAGACACCAGAACTAGAGCAGCATTACCCTGGAGCGGTATTAGTCACAGGCTTTGATATTATTTTTTTCTGGGTTGCTCGCATGATTATGATGGGTAAAAAATTCATGGGTGATGTGCCTTTCAAAAAGGTTTATATACATGGACTAGTACGCGATGCCGAAGGCCAGAAAATGTCTAAATCTAAAGGTAATGTCTTAGACCCGATTGATTTAATTGATGGCATTAGTTTAGAAGATTTAGTCACTAAGCGTGTCTCAGGTATGATGCAACCGCACTTGGCGGAAAAAATCGAAAAAGCAACCCGTAAAGCATTTCCGGAAGGTATCCCTTCTTATGGAACTGATGCGCTACGCTTTACCTTTGCCTCACTTGCATCAACAGGTCGAGATATTCGTCTGGATAGTGGCCGTATAGATGGTTACCGTAATTTCTGTAACAAATTATGGAATGCTGCACGTTTTGTACTTATGAACACTGAAGAACAAGACTGTGGCGTTAATGGAGGTGAGCTGGAGTACAGCCATGCAGATAAATGGATCATATCGCGTTTAAATCAGGTTATTGCCACTACGAACGATGCTATTGAAAATTACCGTTTTGACCATGCAGCACAAGAAATTTATGAATTTATCTGGAATGAGTATTGTGACTGGTATTTAGAGTTGTCAAAAATTTCATTGCAATCTGATAACGCAGCACTACAACGTGGCACCCGTAAAACATTATTAACTGTTTTAGAAACAGTATTGCGTCTTGCGCATCCGATTATGCCTTTTATTACCGAGGAAATCTGGCAGCGTGTAGCACCATTAACTGGGGTAAACGCTGCAACGATAATGCTACAGGCTTACCCTGAATCTGATGCAACACAAATAGACCAGCAAGCTATTGCCGCTATTGAATGGACTAAACAATTTATTTTAGGCGTACGACGAATTCGTGGCGAAATGAATATTGCCCCTGGCAAACCTTTGCCAGTTTTGCTTGAAAATATCAGTGAAACAGACCAGCAATATCTATCACAAGCTCAGATATATTTACAAAAACTTGGCCGTATTGAATCAATTACCTGCTTAGAAGCCAATGAAACCGCTCCAGAGTCTGCCATTACTTTAGTTGACGAATTACGTATTCTTATCCCCATGGCCGGTATAATTGATAAAGTAGCGGAAATTGCCCGTCTGGAAAAAGAAATCACCAGGCTGGAAAAAGATTTACCGCGTATTGAAGGAAAATTGAATAACCCTAAATTTGTCGATAAAGCGCCGGCAGATGTTATTGACAAAGAAAAAGAGAAATTGGCTAATATACAAAGCTCTCTGATTAATTTTAATGAGCAATTACAAAAAATTCGACTTTTGTAAACTTTGATAATACTCTAGCTCTATAAAGACGCAAGGGATACTCAGATATCAATTTCTGCTTGCGTCTTCCTCAATCAAACTAGCTGAGAAAATTTCCAGAATGATTACTTTTGCTAGCGAGAGAATTACTTTCAATACTAGTCCTTGATAAAATTCCAAGTTAATCAATAGGAATGAATTACTTGGCTAATGATGATGTTTCATCTATATTTATTGGATGAATAACTATAACTATTATTAATATTATGGCGGAAAATTCAGCAGAGATACAATTTAGTGGCCTACTAAAATGCGTTGTACAAGAAGGCTTATTGACTGAAGCTGAAGCTGCAGAAAATAATATTGAAGCACAAAAAAGCAAAGTGTCGCTTATTAGTTATTTAGTTAATAACAAACGTATTGATGCAAGAGTAATTGCGCAACATATTTCCACTAAATTTGGCGTACCTTTCTTTGATTTATCTGCAATAGATAAAACTGTCCTGCCCTACAACTTAGTCAGCGAAAGACTCATCCGCCAACATCATGTCTTGCCTCTTTTTCAGAGAGGTAATCGCTTATTTATTGGTTTATCAGACCCGACTAATATTCAAGCGCTGGATGATATTAAATTTCATACTCGCTTAAATACTGAAACCATTCTGGTTGAAGAAGATAAGCTTACTAAATGTATAGAGTCCTTTATTGAGGCTGCCGATACCTCAATGACTGATTTGCTCGATGCGGACCTTGAAAATATTATTATTACCGATGGCAATAACCAGGTAATAGAAGAAGATACTAGCGATATTGATGATGCTCCTATCGTCCGTTTTGTCAATAAAGTTTTTCTGGATGCTATTAAAAAAGGTGCTTCTGATATCCATTTAGAACCGTATGAAAAAAGCTTTCGCATCCGCTTTAGAAGCGATGGCATGTTATCTGAAATAGCCAGCCCTCCCCTAAATATAGCTCATCGTATTATTTCACGTATAAAAGTGATGGCCAAAATGGACATAGCAGAACGTCGTATCCCTCAGGATGGGCGCATTAAAATGAAAATCTCAAAAAATAGATCCGTTGATTTTCGTGTAAGTACCTGCCCAACCCTATTTGGTGAAAAAGTGGTCTTACGTATATTAGACCCCACTACCTCGGAGATGGGCATAGAAGAACTTGGTTTTGAACCCGAGCAAAAAAAGCACTTTCTTAATGCCATTCAGAAGCCATATGGCATGATTCTGGTTACCGGCCCTACGGGAAGTGGTAAAACCGTATCACTATATACCGGTTTGCATATTCTTAACACTATGGAACGCAATATTTCAACGGCTGAAGATCCAGTTGAGATTACTGTAGAGGGCATTAATCAGGTTAATATGAATGTTAAAGCAGGCCTGACCTTCCCTGTTGCATTAAGAGCCTTTCTGCGCCAGGATCCTGATGTTATTATGGTCGGCGAGATTCGTGATCTTGAAACAGCAGACATTGCTGTAAAAGCCGCGCAAACAGGTCATATGGTTTTATCTACATTACATACCAATGATGCACCACAATCCCTGAACCGTTTAATGCAAATGGGTGTTCCAGCTTTTAATATCGTATCTTCAGTATTACTGATTATGGCGCAAAGGCTGACCAGGCGTCTATGTGAAAAATGCAAAACTAATGCAAAATATCCGGACAAAATTTTACTGGAAGCTGGATTCAAAAAACAAGAAGTGGGTACTTTTATTGCATACAAAGCAGTAGGCTGTGAACACTGTAATGCTGGATATAAAGGTCGTGTAGGGATTTATCAGGTGATGCCCATCAGTGAACAAATGCGTGGGCGTATTTTGGAAGGCTGTAATGCCATGCAACTTGCTGAGCAAGCAGCATCGGAAGGAGTTAATGACCTACGGCGATCAGGCTTACTGAAAGTTATGCAAGGTGTAACTTCTATTGAAGAAATCGATCGAGTAACAAGAGAATAATTATGGCACAAGACGTAGCGCAAATAGATTTTAGCTGGAAAGGCAAAGATAAAAGCGGCAAAGTCATTAAAGGCGAACAAGCAGCAATTAGTGAAGCGGTTGCGCGTGCAGAACTACGCCGCCAAGGCATTCGTATCATTGCTATAAGGAAAAAACCGAAGAGTCTTTTTTCTAAAGCCAAAAGATCAATTAGTCCAAAAGATATTGCGGTTTTTTCCAGACAACTTGCAACCATGCTGGAGTCAGGCATCCCAATGGTACAATCTTTTGATATTGTTGCTAAAGGCCATGATAACCCTACAATGGCTGACATGCTTCAGGCAATTAAAGAAGATATTGAAGAAGGAGACACGTTAGCTCAGGCACTTAGAAAACGACCTATCTATTTTGATGACTTATACTGCAATTTAGTCGAAGCAGGTGAACACGCAGGGATACTGGAAAGCCTACTGGATAAAATTGCGACCTATAAAGAAAAAGTCGAATCCATCAAGTCAAAAATTAAAAAAGCCTTAACTTATCCGATTGCGGTCATTGTTGTTGCTTTTATCGTAACCGCTATCATGTTGATTTTTGTTGTCCCTGTTTTTAAAGATTTATTTGACAGTTTTGGTGCTGACTTACCTAGTTTCACTTTATGGGTGATGGGCATTTCTGACTGGATGATTGCCAATTATTATTATTTCATCATCGTCATCGTTGCGGTGGTATATACCTTTATGTATTTCAAAAAGCGCTCCAAGAGATTCAATTTCCTTCTTGATCGCACGCTATTGAAACTACCCATTATCGGTATGATTCTGCATAAATCTGCCATTGCTCGTTTTGCTAGAACCTTAGCGACTATGTCTGCTGCAGGGGTTCCCTTAGTAGAAGCTTTAGAATCTGTTGCCGGTGCAACGGGTAATATCATTTACTATAACGCTGTTATGCAAATGCGTGAAAATGTTGCTACAGGACAGAGCCTGCAATATTCAATGACTCAGACAAATTTGTTTCCTCATATGGTGATACAAATGCTGGCGATTGGCGAAGAGTCAGGTTCTATCGATAAAATGCTAAATAAGGTCGCTGATTTTTATGAAGAAGAAGTTGATAATCTGGTTGATAACCTGAGTAGTTTAATGGAACCTTTTATCATGGTTATTCTGGGTATTTTAGTCGGTGGGTTAATTGTCGCCATGTATTTGCCGATCTTCAAGCTTGGAGCTGCTATAGGTTAAAAAATCAGCATAGATATATTTTGTTAACACAGAACTCACTGAGAAATTGTTGTATTTATTTAAACTCGGTGGCTTATTCATTTTTTATTACCTTGATACTTCACAAGGCTCAGTTTCGTTGTTAAAGCAAGTTTATACTGTCGTGCAGGTAGCTGAAATTGTGTTCTAGCTGGCTACACAAATAACACGCACAACCAACAACAGCCAGCCTGTCAAGTACTTCTTATTTTCTAAAGCTATATGTCGCCATATTCTATTATTTTAAATTCACCTGCTTTATTTTGCCCGATTATTGGCATCATAGGTTTAATGGTGGGAAGTTTTCTCAATGTTGTAATATATCGCCTCCCTATCATGATGCAACGAGGCTGGAAACAAGAATGCCAGGAATTTCTTGAACTTCCAGTTTCCGGACAAGCTGAGGAAACTTTTAATCTTGCCCTACCTGGTTCCCACTGCCCTGCTTGTAATGCGGAAATAAAAGCGATACAAAATATTCCAGTACTGAGCTATCTATTGCTAAAAGGTAAATGTGCTAATTGTCAAACCAGCATTTCGATACGTTACCCTGTAATTGAAGCGCTGACTGGCGTTTTATCTGTCGTTGTTGCCTACCTGCTAGGCAGTCAAATAGAAACCTTATTTGGCCTCATTCTTACCTGGACCTTAATCGCATTGAGTGGGATTGATTTTGATCATCAATTATTACCTGACAACATTACATTACCCATATTATGGCTAGGCTTATTTTTAAGCCTGTTTAATATTTTCACCGATCCAGTTTCCAGTATTATTGGGGCGATAGCCGGATACTTATTCTTATGGACTATTTATCAGTTATTTAAACTACTGACCGGTAAAGAAGGTATGGGTTATGGTGATTTCAAACTACTCGCATTATTTGGCGCCTGGCTAGGCTGGCAATATCTGCCATTGATTATCCTGTTATCATCTTTAATGGGTGCTATTGTCGGCACTTCAATGATTATTTT
This sequence comes from uncultured Methylomonas sp., assembly GCA_964459125.1. Lineage (GTDB taxonomy): Bacteria > Pseudomonadota > Gammaproteobacteria > Methylococcales > Methylomonadaceae > Methyloprofundus. The sequence continues at coordinate 9,652 of CAYWLM010000031.1, forward strand.
CGTACAACGAGATAAAAATATTCCTATTCCCTTTGGGCCTTATCTTGCGATTGCTGGCTGGATCGCCTTATTATGGGGTGAACAAATTAATACGCTGTATTTATCAAACGCCGGTTTAATATAACGCCTATGTTTAAAGTAGGTCTTACTGGAGGTATTGGCTGTGGCAAATCAACCGTCTCTGATTTATTTAAGCAACACGCCGTTCCTGTCATTGATGCCGATGAAATCGCTCATGAGCTAGTCACTTCTGGTCAAAAAGCATTACAACAAATTGAAACTGATTTTGGAACACGCTGTATCAACCCTGATGGAAGCTTGAATAGAAGTCATCTGCGTGATTGTATTTTCCAGGATCCGGAAAAAAAACGCTTACTTGAAAATACTTTACATCCTTTAGTTTATGCGGAAATTAACCAGCAATTAAGTCAGCTGACTAGCCCTTATGCCATTATTTCAGTCCCCCTGTTAATAGAGACTGGGATGCAATCTCTGGTTGATCATATTTTAGTCATTGACTGCCCTATGGAAATGCAGATTAATAGAGTAAAATTACGCGATAAGCTCAGTGACACACAAATTACTGCTATCATAAACAGTCAAGTGAGCAGACGAGAGCGCTTAGTAAATGCAGACAGTATTATTTATAATACTATGGGATTCACCTATCTAGGCCGACAAGTTAACACCTTACACAACCGATTTCTTAAACAAGCCAGTGACTACTGAATATATCAGCTACGAATTTCCTCTGAATGAACGCATGCGTTCATTCATTCGCCTAGAGCAACTTTTTTTACAACTAGACCATTTTATTGCAGGCTCCAGCATATGGGATAAACGGGCAACAATTAATACATTAGTTGAAATTTTACAAGTTCTTAGCCGCCATGACATAAAAGCCGAAACGCTTAAAGAATTGGAACGCCATTCAAACAGACTAAATCAACTTTCAAGCCACGAAGGCGTAGATACCAAAATGCTACGTAAAATCCTGGATGATTTAAACTCAACCAGTAAAATCCTCTATGCAACCAGTGGGAAAGTTGACATTTTCAGCATGAAAAGTGACTTATTTCAAACCATTTGCCAACGCAGTAACATTCCTGGTGGTACTTGTTCATTCGACCTGCCGTCTTATCACTATTGGCTAGAACAAGATAAAGAACTACAAAATAAAGATTTAAATATGTGGATAAGCATATTTTCTCCCATTCGGACAGCAGTCGACTTAATCCTGAATTTCATTCGATTAAGTAGCGACACAACAAATAAAACAGCACATCTGGGTTTTTATCAGGCAACTCTGGACCAGACCCAACCCTACCAGATAGTTATCATCAAATTATTAAGTACCATTCCTTATTTTGTTGAAATTAGTGGCGGAAAACATCGCTTCACGACACGCTTTATGTGCCCGTCAACTGGTAATATCAGGCCTAAACAGGCAGATACAGATGTTGACTTCCTGCTCAGCTACTGTATTTTTTAACACCGCTTATCCATTAAAGTTGTATTTCTATTATTTATTTTAGGTTCCTCTTTTTCTACTTAGCTGAATTCGTATAATAAGAGTACGTCCTCTGCATGTAACTAACAACAATACTTTCCTCGTTTAGGATAAGACTTAAGGAACGAGGGTTTAATAATACCCGAAAATATAGCGCAGGATTTTGCTTCACAGGCGTGTTAGGAAAACAGGCATACTGCGCAGGTTACGCAACTGGTTTTCTAGCGCGGCTGTGAAATAAAAGACAAGTCAGACTCGGGCATTATTGAATTCTCGTTCCTAAGTGTAAAGAAAGTAGTTCTCATCCCTCTTACTGAAGTTAAAAATGAAATCTAAAAAACCACTGCTTGCATCACTATTTCCTGTATTGAATAAGCTAAATTAACTAATACGCCTTTGCTGCTGCATTAAATTCGACACTTAACGGTGACATATCAATTATTTTAGAACTTTACTTACTCAATTAATTAATGCCTCTAGAACCTTTTTTCTAAGTTTACTATTAGCTTCATCATCAGCACTGGCAATTGAAAAACCGGAGCTTATGCTGGCTAAAACCTTTCAGCCATCTGTGGCAATAACTGATTACTGGGTAAGCGAAAAACTTGATGGTGTGCGTGCCCGCTGGAATGGACATCAGCTAATTTCCCGGGGCGGTATAACATTTGTCGCTCCAGATTGGTTTGTAGATGGATTTCCTGACATACCTTTAGACGGGGAGTTATGGATAGCAAGAGGAAAATACCAGCAAACAGTGTCGATTATCAAAAAATTAAAGCCACACTCAGGCTGGAAGAAAATCAAGTTTATGGTATTTGATCTGCCGGATTATCTAGGACCTTTTTCAGATAGGCTTGCAGTTATGCGCAGTATTGATGAGCAAATACAGACGCCCTACCTAAGCATTATTCCTCAATACCAGTTAGCTACAAATAAAGAGCTGATGCAGCACCTTAAAACCATTACAAACAAGGGAGGCGAGGGAATCATGCTGCATCATAAACAGGGGATCTATCGTAGTGGCCGGAGTAATGACTTACTGAAACTAAAGCTATTTTCTGATGCAGAAGCCGTAGTTATTGGTTATCGCGCGGGGAAAGGACAGTTTACTGGTAAAATGGGGGCAATTAAGGTCAGATCTGACCCGGGTAAAGTATTTTTTATCGGCAGTGGCTTTAGCTACAAAGACCGGGAAAGCCCTCCCGCTATTGGCAGTACTATTAGTTTTCGTTATCAGGGGGTTACGGCTAGGGGGATCCCAAGATTTGCGGTTTTTATCAGGGTACGTGATGAGCCGTAAGCTTCATAAGCTACTACTTATTCTTAGTGCACTTGCCTAATTGCCTTAGAGCCGTGCATATTTACTTATAAAACTCAACTATACCTGTTTCTATATTATACATTGCTCCAACTATACTAATCTCACCCCCTGCTTCCATTTCAGCTAATACTTCACTCCTTTTTTTAACCTGCTCGACCATCATTTCGACATTACGCTCAGACACCTGGTCTTCTAACGAGCAGTGTAGCTTATCATTTTTAGCAAACTTACTTATTTTAACTGATTCAACTGCAGGCTGTATTTTCTCCAGCAAGCCAGTCAAATGGCCTAGTTCGGCTCCCGAACAGGCACCTCTAATGGCACCACAGTGGGTATGTCCCAAGACCACAACTAATTTAGATCCTGACACCTTACAGGCATATTCCATACTACCCAGAATATCATCATTGACTACATTTCCGGCGACTCTGACACTAAAGACATCGCCCAAGCCCTGATCAAAAATCAATTCAGCAGAAGTACGCGAATCGATACAGCTTAGGATAATGGCAATAGGAAACTGGCCTTCTATACTTTCATTAGCCTGCTCCAGAAGATTGCGATTGTTTTTAAGATTATTGACAAAACGACTGTTGCCCGATTTCAATATAGTCAGCACGTCTGTCGGCATTAATGCCTGCTGGGACTCTTTAGTAACCGGTAAAGCACGTTCAACAGGTTTTAAAAAGCCAAACCCCCGCAAGTTTTGTATCACCAGATTAATACCCTTGCGCCGGGCATCCACTGTGAAATTTTGAATTACTTCGTAGACATCATAATCAATATATTTTGCATAAGTGGCATCAATAACAACATCTGATTTGTTTGGAAAATTACTCAATACCCGAAGTATATTAGCCTTGTTTAGAAAAGAAACATTGTCCGATAAAGTAATAATTGTTTTATTTAACTTGTTTTGTTCATGTATATGAAATCCCACTTGCAAATTTTCTAGCAAAATAAACGACAAAGCAAAAACCAATCCTATACTGATACCTGTCAACATATCAGAAAAAATCAATCCCAAAATAGTAGCAACAAACGGAATGAAATGAAAGTAACCTACCTGGTACATGGTTTTAAACAACGTTGGACTGGCTAATTTATAACCTACAACCAGTAAAATAACCGCTAAACTAGCTAAGGGGATCATATTAGCTACATCAGGAATCAATATCACCACTATTAAAAGAAAAATACCATGCAGAAAAGAAGACATTTTAGTACGACCACCCGATTGAATATTAGCCGAACTGCGTACGATCAACTGAGTCATTGGTAACCCCCCGATTAAACCTGAGCAGATATTACCGATACCTTGTGCTCTAAGCTCCCGGTTATTTGAAGTCAACCGTTTATAAGGGTCCTGTTTATCAACCGCCTCAACGCACAACAAAGTTTCCAGACTAGCTATAATTGCAATAGTAATGGCGACAGGATAAATTGCAGGATTATTGATTTGGCTGAAATCAGGCAGTGTAAATAAACTGAACACATTTTTCAGCGATTCCGCAACGGGTAATCTGACCAGGTGATTTCCACTCAAAGCCCATTCCGGATATATAGATATAAACAACTGATTCAATAACACGCCCGTGATGCCCACTAACACTGCACCATGTATCCATTGTCTAAACCGGTACCGTCTAATCCAGTCTGTTTCCCATAAAAGTAAAATCCCCAGGCAAACCAAACTGATAACAACCGCTCCAGGAGCAATAAAATCAAACATATGCTGTAATTCTGACAAAGTTGTATAGTCATCATTCTGAAAGAATGTGATATCCCCCTCATAATCCTTATCATAGCCCATTGCATGAGGAATCTGCTTCAGGAAAATAATAATACCAATACCTGCTAACATACCGTTAATCACCGCTGAAGGAAAATAATAACCAATTATACCCGCCCCGATATTTCCTAAGATGAACTGAATAATCCCGGCTAAAACAACAGCAAGTAGTACTGCATCAAAACTCAATTCCTGGATAGCAGCAAGGACTATCACAGCCAAACCCGCCGATGGGCCACTAACGCCCAGCGCTGAGCCGCTAAAACTAGTCACGACGAGCCCCCCGATTACTCCTGCTATTAAACCTGCAGACAAAGGCGCCCCTGAGGCAAGTGCAATGCCAAGACACAATGGTAATGCTACTAAAAAAACAATAATACTTGCAGGTAAGTCATAACGCAGACTTGCTTTAAAACTCAACAGCAAGTCGTTATCTGTTAAAGAAGATTTTTTTATCATTATTATATTTTCTCTTTAAATAGCCATGTAACTTAAATTATCCATCAGCAAAACGCTGCTGTTATTATAACTATAAACAACTCAATAATTTATTAAGCTTAATCACTGATTTCTCCGATTCTTATACGAATGACTGATAACTGATATACAAATGCTGAAAAAAATCCTGGTCTCAGCTATTTGAATTAACTACTCATGAACATCTACTGCTTTGAAAGAATTAATTATTGCGACAGCCAGTTTTAATGTTTTTAAATTAGTCAAAGCATTACTTTGACTAATTCATTTTAATTTTCTAGCGAACATGAAAAATAGTATTGAATCGCTATTTTAATTTACTGATTATTTTCAGTCGAGCCTTAACCATCTTCGTGCTTAAAATAGAATATTCATATTAATCAATAAGTTCATATTTTCAGTTGGCACCACAAATCATTCATTTCAAAAAATGGCGCTAACTTTCAAGATTTCACACAAATCATTGTTATTTGGGGGTAATTTGACGCGAAAACCTGTAGTGCCAACTGGAAAATGACTCGATACTAAATTATTGATATAGATAATTTTTTAAATAAGTTGCGAAGTTGGGTTAAGGATAGTAAAAGAAAATTCTCCAGGAAAACTCAGATTTAATAAAAATGTTGTAGTATCGATCAAAAAATAAAGCTATGTCATCATAAAGTATTGAAACACTTTGTGTTTCATTGAGAAGCCTTATTTCATGTTCATTACAGCATATTCTCAAAGCCGCATTAAATAGGGATCACACATTTAACGGTGACAAAGCCAAAATAATCTACAGAAATATCAAGCTAAATAGGGCATCCTTCATTTGGAGCTAAAAGTAGTTTACCCTTTTTAGGGTGAGTTATCGTCATTCCTGCATGCTTCTAGCAGGAATCTTGCGCAGACAAAGAGATTCCAGATAAAAACACTCGGGAATGACAAAGTTAATGAAATGAAAGTGTAAATTGACCAATGAAAGATGTCCTAAATAGGTAAATGTTCCTGACAAATTTTCTCACTATCCTTTTTGCTTAATTTTTCCTGTGTTAGCTCACAGAAAAAGCCTTTTGGTTTTCTGGTAAAATTTTTGCATGTTTTACAGACACCAAAAGAATTTGAATCGTTGGCTTTTTGCAATGCGGTAAGAGCCTCAATAAAAATGTCTTCACCACCCTCTATTGGCGAATTCTCTTGAAGGATTCTAGCTGCTCTTTGAAATAGCTCCGTTGGTTTTGCTTTATTTAAGGTATTTAGACCTTTAGCCAGTAACTGAATATGAAAGACCCGCTTATCTGAAATATCCTGATTTTTTTTAATAAAAGCCCTTTTCTCAAGAATAATCAATGTCTGAGAAATTGTTCCTCGGGTCATTCCTAAATAATTTGCAATAGCGGCCGGAGTGTCACTGTATTTATTACAAAAAGATAAATACTCCAAAACCTGAAAATGCACCAGCTGCAATTTCAGCTCTGTACACTTTTTACGCTCCTCCGAGCGAATTAATGCAGCCATACACTCAATCAAATCAAATACATTCGGCTTTCTCATGGTATTAAATTTATTATTTTTACCTAATATGTAAGGTTGAGAGCTTGATGCTTTTTTTAAAGCATTGAGTGTAGAAACAAAAATGTTATTATCGATAGGGACAGACCCGTCTTGTTGAAGAATAGCTGTTGCTTTAGTTAATAACTCAGTTGTACGAGCCTTTTTTAAAATAGCAAACCCTGCAGGAAGCAAATTAACATGAATCAGGCGCTTATCTATTGCATCCTTATTTTTTTCTAAATAACCTTTTTTTTCCAGAACAATCAAGGACTGAGAAACTGTTCCTCGTGTCATGCCAAAATAAGACGCTGTAGCAGCCGGTGTATCAGTATATTGGCTAGAATGAGATAAATAATCTAATGTTTCATAATGCACAAGTTGCAACCTAAGTTCTGTACATTTTTTGCGTTGTTCAGAACGAATTAATGCAGACATGCACCTTACAAACTCGAAGATTTCTGTTTTTTGTATAACTTTTATATGGATTTGCAAATGTTTAAAGCAATGCGCCTGGGCTATGTAATAAGAATGTAGTCATTACCTTGATGAAAACTAAAAAATAATTTTTAAATCTTCACACTCTAGTAAATGATGAATTTGTTTATTTTTTTCATCATACCATGCTCTTCCAGAAATATAAGCCTTAGAATGTCAGCACTCAACCGGCTGAATATACTTATTAACAAAGGAGAAGCTAAATTAAATAATTTGTGAGTGTTGATAAGGACAAAGAGGCCTTAAAGACCTCTTTTCATACCCTACAGCTTAGGAATATGCATAACACACTATTTTCATCTTGGGATCTCCTGCAGATTGCCTGCGCAACACAGACAGACCGTACGCCCTCCCAATAAATAAATTGTTGAAGTATTTGATGAATCCCCTTAGCCTTTCCCTGGAAGCATTCCTACTGACCCCGGCTTAATACGTTTGCAGGAAACAGTAATATCTTTTACATAGCATTTTTGTAGGCCTTTTTCATCTGAACATTCATTACAAGCCACCTCACCATTATCTTTTATTTCCGCGACATGCCATCCATATCCTTGAGTTTGACAGAATTTTTTTGAATAACTTTTGAACTTGTAAGGCTTTTGTGCGCTCACTTTAGCATCCGCTAATGACTCGCATTTTACAGAAGGTAGAGTATTTCCCATTAAGTCTCGATAAATATATTCAGTTGCAAAGGCCGGACCAGAAAAATAAGACAATGCTAGTAAGGTCCCGATAAGTTTTAGTTTCATAGTTGTTCTCCACTCGTATTTATTGTTCTATGTGAATGATTGGTTAATTAATTATGAGGAATTAATTTAATACACGAATATTCATGAGCCGGTGTTCTTCGTTGATTTGGTCTTTGATGGGTGCAAATTTATCTGATTCACTACTTTTTACTGTCAATAGAACACTAACAGCAATAATCGCGATCAATGCAATATAATAAACAGAATAATCTTTTTCTTGTGTTTCTTCAGTCATTTTCGTTAGCCTCTAATTTTTCAAGTCAGCAATAGCTGCGCCAAAGTTAATATGGAATACCTCTCCGTCAAGCACGAGAGCGGGGACAGATTTAACACCCGCTTCTTCTGCTTCTTTTATACGTTTCGCCTGCGTACCTAAGTGCACATTTTCAATAGTATATTTTTTGCTATCAATTGCATTAGCTAGCATTTGTTCAGCACCTAAACACACAGGACACCCCGCATGATAAAAAGTTGCAGTACTCATAATTTTCAAGTCCTCTTTTTATTGATATTGAATCGATACTATAAACAAACAAATCGATCAAGTCAAACAAATATCGATCCGATATTTGTTTGACTTGATTTAAAAGGTGCGTATAATCTACCTCCATGGTTTAACTACGAATAATAAATATCGACTCATTATTATCTCTACAGGCAACAGGAATTCACATGGAACTAAAAATAACAACCCTTAAAAAATCCATTTTAGCCACTAGCATCAGCGTACTCTTCACATCGGCTAATGCATATGCCGCAGCTGATGACAGTCATAAAATGCATCAGCTTTATCAAGATAACTGCGCCAGTTGTCATGGCTCAGATCATGGCGGTTATTTAGCTCCGGCGTTGAATTCCGAAACCTTAAAAGGTCGTAGCCCGACGGCTTTGCGTACCTTAATTATGACCGGTAGTTTTGAAACTTTAATGCCTCCGTTCTTCGGTCGTTTATCCGATAACGATATCCGCGACATGGTGAAACATTTACAAAGCACACCAAAATTAGCCAATCCGGCCTTCACTATTAAAGATATGAAAGCGTCTTTAAAAGTCTATGTTAAAGACGAATCAAAATTGCCTAATAAACCGACTTTTAAAATCGACAGCATGGACGATATTATCGGAGTTGCTGCGCGTGGCAAGTATGGTCGCGGGGATGGCTCGGAAGCAGTATTTATCAATAGCAAAACACACCAGCAAATCGGCGTCGTGCCCACAGTGACTGCAGCACATATAATCGAGTTTAGTCCCGCAAATGAGCGTTGGGCTTATGTAAAAACTGATACGGCAGAAATTTATAAAGTTGATTTATATACTATGCAAGCGGTACGCAGCATTAAAACCGGCTGGAATGGCCCTGGCATAGGCATTTCGCGTGATGGTAAGTATCTGATGGCCGGTTCATTTGTGCCGCATAACGCTGTTATATTAGATGCAGAAACCTTAGAGCCTTTAAAACAATTTGAATTAGAAGGTATCGATCCCGACGGTAACATGGTTAGTTCTGATTCAGGCATGATCATTGGTACTCCGTATGCTGATATTTTCGCCATCGCTTTAGAAAATGCCGGTCAAGTCTGGGTAGTGGATTTAAAAGATGACTTTCCTGTAACTAAAATCAAAAATGTGGGTCGTCATTTACATGATGCCTTCTTGACGCATAAAGGTAAAAAATTAATGATTGCCTCTTATGACGACAGCATCGTTGCTGCTATTGATTTAGAGAAACGTGAAATTATTAAAAAATTACCGGCGGGTTGTGTACCACATGTGGGTGGTGGCGCAGCGGTTAAGGTTGATGGCCGTACCTTGGGTTTTGGCACTAACTTCGGTACATGTGATAAAACCGTGGTCAGTGTCTGGGATTTAGACACCATGGAACTGGTTAAACAAGTTCCTGTTTCTGGCGGTACTGAATCACCAGCAGCCCATGCCAATGCACCTTATGTAGCGGTGGATATTATCACCAAAGACAGACGCGCACGCACGATTCAATTAATTGACAAAAAATCATTGGAAGTAGTAAAAACACTGGATGTCGGCGGACATGCTTATTTTCCTGAATACAGTGCTGATGGTAAATCTTTATATGTCAGTGCCGGTTATGCGGGTGATGAAGTCGTAGTTTACGATTCAACTTCATTGCAAAAAACCGGTTCTATACAAATGGAAAGCCCTGCAGGTATTTTCTCTCGCGGACGTGTGAAATATATGACTCGTGGATTATCACCTGACGAAATGGAGTAAGACTAATGAAACTATTTACTTATTCCCTTGCTGCGCTACTCGCTTTTAGCTTTAGTGTAGCGAGTCAGGCGGCCAATATTTATGCCGGAGAATCTAAAGCAGCTGCGGTTTGTTCGCAATGTCACGGCATACGCAAGACCAGTGCCGAAGCGCCCTTTCCTCCCTTGGCTGGACGTGATGAAGCTTATCTGGAAAGCGCTTTAAAACAGTATCGTGATAAAACGCGCGTGTCTGAGATTATGAATAATATCGCCGGCTCTTTATCGGATCGGGATATTAATAATATTGCCTCTTATTATAGCCGCTTGAAGCCTTAACCTTTGGCGCATAACAAAATCGGGTTCATTACGCTAAACCGACCGACAATGCCTAAACAATGATTCGTTATCTATTTATATGCTTAAGTTTACTCTGCTCAGCCCCTGCTTTTTCGATTGATCCTCCTCAGGATAGGCAAAAAGAGTTACGCAACATGCTTAAGCATGATTGCGGCTCTTGCCATGGACTCACATTAAAAGGCGGTTTGGGACCGCCTTTATTAGCGCAAAATTTAGTTAACAAGTCAGATGATTATTTAATAGCAACAATACAAAATGGCCGCAAAGGAACTGCGATGCCGCCGTGGAAACCTTTTATTTCAGTAGACGAAACACGCTGGTTAGTGCAAGAATTACTAAAGAAACCTGTAAAACGGGCTCTGGTCCACTAGTTCTCAAAATTAACTATATAAGCAAGGAACAATTATGAAAAAAAATCTCACACTTTTAGCACTTCTATCTAGCTTAATGACTGTTAATATTCATGCTGAAGAAGTTGACTGCGTTACTACATCCTGGAAACTAATTGGCTCAAATCATAAAGTATGTGTGCAAGCTTATGATGATCCAAAAGTTAAAGGCGTTAGTTGCTATATGAGTCAGGCTAAAAAAGGCGGGATTAAAGGCACTTTTGGTTTAGCCGAAGATCCTGCTCAATTTTCTCTGGATTGCCGTCAGATAGGTGAGATCATTATTGATTCCAAACTACCTGAACAAGAAGTTGCTTTCAGTGAAGATACTTCACTTTTTTTTAAAGAAACGCGTGTAATGCGGATATTTGATAAAAAACGTAATACTCTTATTTATCTTGCCATCAGCCGGAAAATAATTGATGGAGCACCCGCTAATAGTATATCGACAGTTCCTATTATGCCGTGGTCAAAATAAGCCGCCTAACTGTTTTTTATTACCCTGAGGCGCATAAAGATAATCAAGTAAAAATACTAATATCTTCATGTTTTTTTAAGGTAACAACACATGAAATAGTCAGGAACTAGACCGTTGACACAATGCATTATTAAATACCCTATGAAACACCTAATACCCTTGCTCAGCTTACTATTATTTTCTTCAGGCACATACGCTGAATTACTTGGCACAGGTGACTTGGGTGTGATTATTGAAAGAGAACCAGCGGCGGTACAAATTGTAAATACCACCCATAACAATTCCTTGAGTAGAATTACAGAATTAGGTGACCTGTCCCATGCTTCTGTTGTATTCTCCCGAGATGCCCGATACGCTTTTATCTTTGGCCGTGATGGTGGCCTGACTAAAATAGATTTATTAGGAAATAAAGTAGCCAAGCGAATTATTCAGGCAGGCAATAGCATTGGAGGTGCTATATCACAAGATGGAAAATTCATCGCGGTCTCCAATTATACCCCTGGCGGCGTAAAGATTTTCTCATCTACAACACTGGAATTAGTAGCCGATATTCCTGCGCTATATGGCGATAAGCAATTATCCAAAGTGGTTGGCTTAGTCGATGCGCCTGATCAGAAATTTATTTTCAGCTTATTTGATGCCGGTGAAATCTGGATCGCTGATATTAAAGAACCAACCCAGCCTAAAATTCATAAATTCAAAGATATAGGCAAACAACCTTATGATGCTCTGCTTTCCCCTGATGGGCGTTATTATATTGCCGGTTTATTTGGTGATCGTGGTTTAGCCTTATTAGATCTGTGGTCACCAGAAAAAGGTGTAAAACGCATCTTACCCGATTACGGTAAACAGGATGAAAAAATGCCGGTGTATAAAATGCCGCATTTAGAAGGCTGGGCTATGGCAGGTAATTTAATGTTTGTACCCGCTGTCGGCCAACATGAAGTTTTAGTGGTTAATCAAAACACCTGGCAATTAGTTAAACGTATTCCGGTTATTGGTCAACCAGTATTTGTTATGGCGCGCCCAGATGGTCGGCAAATCTGGGTTAATTTTGCGTTCCCAGACAATGCCCGAGTGCAAGTAATTGATGCTAAAGATTTGCAAATAATACAGTCTTTAACACCTGGAAAAGCAGTATTACATATGGAATTCACCCCACGTGGTGAGCATGTATGGGTTTCAGCCCGCGATGATAATCAAGTCATTGTTTACGATACTGGCAGCTTTAAAGAAATAACGCGCTTACCAGCTAATAAGCCCAGCGGTATATTTTTTAGCTCAAGGGCGCATAAGATGGGATTGTAAGCGCAATGCCTAATCGGTTACCAGCGAAAGCTTAGTCACTATGAATACAGTAGAAATACAAAAAATGATCTAAAATTCAATAACAACACCATAAAAACAATAATACATCGTTGAATAAAAATGCTCAGCCCACTACACAAACAATTGCTCAATGAATTTCAGCAAGACTTCCCGCTATCGCCTACACCCTACCTGGATATTGCGAATACCTTAGGGGTGAGCGAAGATGAAGTCCTCGCAGCATTTTCTGTCCTATCAGAACAAGATTTCATTAGTCGTATTGGACCTGTTATCCAGCCCAATCATATCGGTATCAGCACCTTAGTTGCCATGGCAATCCCACAGCAACAACTGAGTAAAATCGCCCATATCATCAGTGAATTCCCCGAAGTGAATCACAATTATGAGCGCGAGCACCACTTTAACCTCTGGTTTGTGCTGATCGCAAGTGATCCAGCACATTTAGCGGCCGTTATTCAACAAATCGAAATACAAACTGACTTTAAAACTATGCAACTGCCATTACTGCAAGATTATTTTATAAACCTGGGCTTTCAACTGGATTTAGAACCTAAAGCAGAAAGTCAAGAATGCTCTCTTCTTGTTAACGCATGATCGAAGCCATAGACTTACAATTAGTAGCTGCTGTGCAAGAAGGCTTGCCGATTGCTTCGCGCCCTTATGCGCTAATTGCCGAACAATTGAATTTAGATGAAGACGAAGTCATCTCGCGCCTTAGCAAGCTCAAACAACAAGGTTTAATTAAACGACTCGGTGTGATCGTCAAACACCGGCGCCTAGGCTATCAGTCAAATGCCATGGTGGTATTCAATATCCCCGATGCGCTAGTTAATCAAATGGGGCTGCAGGTCAGTCAGTTTCAGTTTATTAACTTATGCTATCAACGTCCGCGCCACGGCGAACAATGGCCGTATAACCTGTTTTGCATGATCCACGGCAAATCCCGCGAGAAAGTACTACAACAACTAGGCTATTTAATTGAAAGCTGCGCTTTAGAAAACTATGCACATGATATTTTATTTAGCCGTCGTTGTTTTAAGCAACGCGGTGCCATTTATTTTCCCGCCCAAATCTCAGCAAATAAGTAAAAATGGACAATATAGACCGCGCGATTATTAACAGCCTACAAGATGGCTTTCCTATCTGCTCTTCACCCTACAAAAATATTGCCGAGACCTTGAACATTAGCGAACAGGAATTAATTGAACGCTTACAGATATTATTAAATAAAGGCATATTATCCCGTTTTGGCCCACTGTTTCATGCTGAACATATGGGTGGCGCACTGACCTTGGCTGCCATCAAAGTACCAGAAGATAACTACGATGCTATCGCTGAGATTATTAACGCCTTTCCTGAAGTCGCCCATAATTATGCCCGCGAACACGTATTAAATATGTGGTTTGTGCTAGCCACCGAAACGCCGGAACAGATTCAGCAAGTGATTGGCCAAATTGAGACCCAGACCAGATTAACCGTCTACAATATGCCAAAAATAAAAGAATACTTTGTTGGCTTAAAACTGGAAGCCTGATGGATCATATAGACCGCAAAATTATCAGCGCTAGCCAGGCCGGATTGCCACTAACACCCGAGCCTTACCAAAGCCTTGCTGAACAGATTGGCATTAGCAGCGATGACTTAATGCAACGCTTAAGACACATGCAGGAGCGAGGCATAATTCGTCGTATCGGTGCGATTCCTAATCATTATAAATTAGGCTATAAACATAATGGCATGACCGTATGGGATATCGACGATGCCTATATTGATGAGTTAGGTAAAAAAATAGGCACGCTGGAATTTGTTAGTCACTGCTATCATAGACCACGTCACTTACCGGACTGGCCTTACAATTTATTTGCCATGGTTCATGGCAAAACAGCAGAAGCCGCCGAACTACAAATTCAGCAAATAGCCGGTTTACTCGGCGAACATTGTCGCGCGTATGAAGTGCTATACAGCACGCGCATTCTGAAAAAAACCGGATTAAGGATCAAAAACAATGTTCCGTCTTAGTCAATTTATGCGTGAAGTATTGCATCCGACACCTCTTAAGGCAGTCAGAAAACCAGCCGCCCCAGTAGTTATCTGGAACCTGATCAGGCGTTGTAATCTCACCTGCAAACACTGTTACACCACCTCAGCGAATATTGATTTTCCAGGCGAGCTAAGTACCGAGTCGATATTTAAGGTGATGGACGACTTGCATGCATTTAAGGTACCCGTGCTTATCCTGTCTGGCGGTGAACCCCTATTACACCCCGATATTTTTACTATTTCTCAACGCGCCAGAGATATGGGTTTTTATGTCGCCCTTTCCAGTAATGGCACGCTGATTACTGAACAAAATATCCAGCAAATAGCCGCCATCAATTATCAATATGTTGGCGTTAGTCTAGACGGCATAGGGGCGACCCATGATAATTTTCGTCAACAACAAGGCTCGTTTGATGCATCGGTACGCGGTATAGAACTATGCCGTGAACAAGGCATTAAAGCGGGTATTCGCTTTACCCTTACGCAAGATAATGTGCATGATTTCCCGGCCATGCTTGCTTTAATGGATGAAAAAGATATTGATAAATTTTATTTATCACATCTTAATTATGGCGGGCGGGGTAATAAAAACCGTAAAAGTGATGCCTTTTTTAGCATGACTCGTGAAGCAATGGATTTGCTATTTGAAAAGTGCCTGCAATGGGAACAGCAAGGAATACACAGAGAAATTGTTACCGGCAATAATGATGCCGATGCAGTTTATTTTTTACACTGGGTGCGCAAAAATTTTCCTCAACAAGCCGCGCATCTGCAAAGCAAACTGGAACAGTGGGGCGGCAATGCATCTGGAGTTAATGTCGCCAATATTGATAATTTGGGCAATGTTCATCCAGACACTTTCTGGTGGCATTATGATTTAGGTAATGTTAAGCAACGCCCTTTTTCGGAAATATGGCAAGATATCTCAGACCCGTTGATGAAGGGATTAAAACAATCACCGCGTCCATTAAAAGGACGTTGTGGTACATGTTCTTATCAAAATATTTGCAATGGCAATACCAGAGTTAGAGCACAGCAGGTTTATGGTGATGCGTGGGCTGAAGATCCAGGGTGTTATTTGAGTGAAACTGAGATTTGATACGGGGGATTGCAGATGCTGATCTTAATGTAGCTTCAGTAGATAAGCTACATTAAAATCTAGAGTAATATTATTTATTGCTCTTCGGGCTCAACTAACTCATCATCATCTGCGTCCATTTTATCAATGATTTTTTCAGCATCCTGTTCAATACTATCTTCCATATCCATGATCACTTCGTTGATAGCTTTTTGAGACTTGCCTTTTTGCTGCATTTCAATCGCTTTATCTATCGCATCTTCTCGAAGTTCTACTTCAACTTCATCCGCAGTAATATATCCATCCATATTCTGGTCATACTCTTTAGTTGAACTCTTTTGAGCCGAGCCTGTATAAGGAACATATCTTGCGTTTGCATCAAATACTGCTAAAGCTAACAAAGCAGGTAATAGGCCTGTTATAATCTTTTTCATTGCACTATCCATTATTTTCTAATAAAAGCTAATAATAACACGGTAACTTATCAGACGAAAGTACCCAGATACAAAGCTCACAGAGAACGGTAACTTAATGCTCTCTATGCCTAAGTGTGTAGCTTTTCAGGTCGCAGGCAGGCTTAGTAAAAAAACTTTTATTTGCAGTGTAGATACTGCGCACGGCGAGGACTTGATATTCGTGCAACTTCTTAGACGGCTGTTTTTTTTACAAATGACTTCGACCCTTTTCTATGTCATTACTAAAAAATTCCACCGTAATCTTAACCTCTCTAGAGGCATCCCGATGACTGATCGTAGCCATCAATATTTACCCGAACACAATAACTCTGCGCATGAAAAATATAGGTATGCTAATAAATCAAGCGGCCAATTACTTTGTAAACAATTAATACACCACTCAATTAGCATAAGCATATGATCCAAAGCCTAATCAATTCCTTATCGATACTGACTATATACTTTGGCATAGCCCTGTCCATGCTGCTGTTTTTTGAAGTAGGCTATCAATTCAGTAGTCGTGCTCGTTACGAAAAAGAAAGTGTGAGTAATGTAGGCTCTATGGTCGGCGGTATTTTAGGTATGCTAGGTTTTGTCCTCGCCCTTACATTTTCCATAGCCGCGACACAATACAACGAAAGAAGACAGTTTGTGCTTAATGAAGCAAACGCCATTGGCACTGCTTATTTACGCGCTGACTTGCTTAAAGAGCAATTCCAGGCACCGGTTAAATCATTATTGCGCGACTATGTAAAGGTTCGCTTACAGGCGATAAATTCTGACGATATTGACAAACTTATCAAAAGATCAACCGAAATACATAAGCTGCTATGGTATCAGGTAGTATCAGCAGCAAAAAGTAATGAAGGCATCAATACTTCTTTAATGATTCATGCCGCCAACAGCATCATTGACATACATGAAGGCAGATTAATTGCGGGATTATATAATCGTATCCCCGATAGCATTTGGCTAACGCTTTTCACTATTACAGCACTCACCATGATAACTATGGGCGGCTCAGGTTGGATTTAGTAAATCACGCAAACTCATTGCTGTAATCCCTTTAATTTTGGCGTTTACAGCACTTGCTACCATTATTATTGACCTTGATCGTCCCCAAAGTGGTGATATAAGAATTAACCAACAGCCCATGCTCGATTTACTCGATAGCATACAAGAGTAAAAACTAAAAAAGATATTCAGCTTTATAAAAAAAGCTCCATGCTATTTCTTTTCTCCCTGGCCACAATCAATTTTTTCAGCGCTTGATGAACTATCACTTATATGTCATCATTGAACAATTTTTCCAATAATTTTAACCTTTTAAGAGGCATTTCAATGGCTGGTCGTAACCATCTTTATATCCCGGGTCCTACTAACTCTCCACATGAAGTATTAAGCGCAATGCATCTTCCTATGGAAGATCACCGGGCACCCACTTTTCCGCTGTTACTCAAGCCTATTTTAGAAGATCTAAAAAAAGTATTCAGAACAGAAACCGGACAGGCCTTTGTTTTTCCTGCTACAGGAACAGCAGGCTGGGAAATTGCTCTAACAAATACTTTAAGCCCCGGTGATAAAGTACTTATTTACCGTTTTGGTCAATTCAGCCATTTATGGATGAACATGGCTCAACGTCTAGGTTTAGATGTAGAAATGCATGAAGTTCAATGGGGCAAAGGTATTCCTTTAGATGCTATGGAAGCGCGCCTAAAAGAAGATACTGCACATGAAATTAAGGCCGTTTTAGCCACACACAACGAAACAGCAACCGGCGTAACCAGTGATATTGGTGGTGTACGTAAAGCCATGGATGCGGCAAAGCACCCTGCTTTATTACTTGTTGATGGCGTAAGTTCAATTGCCAGCCTTGATTACCGCATGGATGAATGGGGTGTTGATGCTTCAATTAGTGGTTCTCAAAAAGGATTTATGTTGCCCGCAGGTCTGGCTATCCTGGCTTTCAGCCAAAAAGCATTAGCGTGCTTAGACTCTGCAAAATTTCCTCGTTGCTTCTTAGATCTAAAAGATCAAATGAACTCCAATAAAGATGGCTACACGCCTTACACACCTTCTACTCCGATGCTACACGGCTTACGTGCGGCATTAGATATTTTATTGGAAGAAGGTATGGAGAATGTGTACGCACGTCACCACCGTTTAGCGGAAGGTACACGCAGAGCTGTTGCAGCCTGGGGCTTGAAACTCTGCGCACAACCTGGCTTTGAGTCAGATACAGTATCTGCCATTGTGGTACCAGAAGATAAAGATGCTCGCGATGTGATTGCAACGGCTTTTAATAAATACGATATTTCATTAGGCGGCGGCTTATCAGAAGTGATGGGCAAAGTATTCCGTATTGGTCATATCGGCGATATGAATGACGTGTCGATGCTAGGTGCAATCGCCGGCGTAGAAATGGCACTATTAGATTGCGGCATTGATATCGTGCCTGGTAGCGGTGTCGCTGCAGCGCTTGAATATTATCGTTCAACTGCAACAGCATAAATTAGAGCACTCTGGATAATACCAAGGCACCACTGTGCGGAACTACAGTGGTGCTTTTTTTGTTTGAATCACGCAAAAATAGACACGTAGGGCGGACTTTAGTCCGCTTATCAAACGCCCTATATTAGCGGACTAAAGTCCGCCCTACTCTACGC
>CAYWLM010000032.1:0-26803 GCA_964459125.1 uncultured Methylomonas sp.
ATCTGTGTACCAACCCTGAATTAGCGTGTGAAGTTACTTTGCAACCTTTGGAGCGGTTTGATTTTGATGCAGCTATCTTATTCTCAGATATTTTAACGATCCCTGATGCCATGGGCTTGGGACTGTATTTTAGCGAAGGCGAAGGGCCACGTTTTGAAAACCCCGTACGTACTGCAGCAGATATAGAAAAGTTGCCTATTCCTGACCCAGAGATAGAATTGAAATATGTTGTGGATGCGGTACGCTTAATAAGAAAAAATCTCCAAGGGCGAGTGCCATTAATTGGTTTTTCGGGTAGTCCGTGGACGCTGGCAACCTATATGGTTGAAGGGAGTAGCAGCAAAACCTTTTCTAAAGTTAAGGGTTTAATGTTCGAACAACCGCATTTAATGCATAAAATGCTGGATAAGCTGGCTCAATCAGTCGCAGTCTATTTGAATGCTCAAATTGCAGCAGGCGCTCAAGCTGTTATGCTTTTTGATACCTGGGGTGGTGCCTTAGGAACTGAAGAGTATTTGGAGTTTTCCTTATATTATGCTCGGCAAGTGCGCTCATTATTAAATACTACTCAAAATGGCCAGCGAATACCCACGATTTTATTTACTAAAGGTGGGGGGCAATGGTTGGAGGCCATGGCTGATACGGGGTATGATGCCCTGGGTTTAGATTGGCAAACAGATATGCATCTGGCACGTACTCGAGTAGGTGATCGTGTTGCCTTGCAGGGGAATATGGATCCAATTACTTTGTATGCAAACCCTGATGTAATTAAGTCAAAAGTGGCGACTATTCTTGAGAAGTATGGAAAAGGCACAGGGCACGTGTTTAATTTAGGTCATGGTATATTGCCTGATATTAATCCTGCACATGTAAAGGCAATGGTCGATGCAGTACATGACTTAAGTGGGTCGTATCATAGTTAGGTGGGACAATGAAAAAAGTAGCAATAGCAATATCGATAATCTGCATTTTTGGCTTTAAACTTAATATAAGCCATGCTGAAAGTGTTTGGGATGATCCGATCATTGCGATAGAAGGCAACCGAATTGAAGCAGTGGTATACAGAAGTCCCACTTGTGGCTGTTGTAGTAAGTGGCTCGCGCATCTTAAGGCGCATGGTTTTAATGTGCAAGATAATGTAATTGAGGATATACAGCAGATCAAAGATAAATATGGTGTAAGTCGCTCATTGGCCTCTTGTCATACTGCTATTATTGATGGTTATGTAGTAGAAGGTCATGTACCAGCAAATGATATTAAAACCATGTTACGGGACAAGCCAGAGATTAAAGGATTGACAGTGCCTGGCATGGTGGTTGGTACGCCGGGTATGGAGATGGGAGGTAAAAAAGCACCATTTAATGTGATGGCTTTTGATAAGGATGGACAGGTGAAGCTTTATAAGGCATACGATAAATACTAATGATCAGTATGCGGTGTTGATGGTATTAAATTCAACTTATATTTTATATATAGCATTAGTTAAGCTATAGGCAGCTTATAAAACTATGGAGAAAATCGGATATTTTCTGGATATGGTTGACTTACAAAATAAGGTAAATGAATGATTATCGGGGTGCCAAAGGAAATTAAAATACAAGAATACCGGGTTGCTATCATTCCATCTGGCGTTTCTGAGCTTGTAAGATCTGGTCATACGGTTTTGATAGAGCGGGATGCGGGAATTGGTTCGGCTTATACGGATCGAGAATATGAGCAAAATGGTGCGAAAATAGTTTCTGCTAAAGAAGCCTGGGCTGCACAACTGGTTGTCAAGGTTAAAGAACCATTAAGCTCAGAATATCATTATTTACAAGGACAAATTCTATTTACATTTTTGCATCTCGCCGGTGTGGAAAAAGAATTAACTCACCGCTTATTAAATAGTGGTACCACAGCGATAGCATATGAAACATTAGAAGATGAGCAAGGACGCTTGCCTTTATTGGCTCCAATGAGTGCAATTGCGGGAAATATGGCCGCATTAGTTGGAGCCTATTATTTAGCTAAGTTTAACAATGGCAATGGCATGCAGTTAGGTAAAGTGTTTGGGACCCGACATGGTAAAGCGCTGGTGATAGGTGATGGAGTCGTCGGATTCCATGCAGCACATACTTTGAATGGTATGGGAGCTAATGTTTGTCAAGCTGGATTGTCCAAGCATAAAGGCAGTATGCAGCAGCCTGATGATATGGAGGGCGTAGAGTACTTTTATTCTACGGCTAAGGCTATTGCAAAAAATTGTGTAGATGCTGATTTAGTAATTGGCGCTGTATTAAATAAAGGAGCGAAGGCGCCTTATGTAGTAACGGAAGAAATGGTTAAGTCTATGCGTAAAGGGACAGTTATAGTCGATGTCAGTATCGATCAGGGGGGGTGTATAGAAACATCTAGAGCGACTACACATGATAGCCCTGTGTATGTAAAGCATGATGTGACTCATTATTGTGTTACAAATATGCCGGGGGCATATCCACGTACATCAACGATGGCGCTGTGTTTTAAAACCCTGATGTATATTCAGCTATTGGCTGATAAAGGAGTGCCAGGTATATGCGCGCAAGCAAATGTTTCTAAAGCTGTAAATATTTATAAATCAAGAATAGTAAATGAACAAATTGCAACAAGCTTAAATATGATTGAGGATTATATATCGCTCAATGAATTGTGCTAGTAAAGCAGGGCATTACTAGCATTGAGATTATAAATCAGATATTCCTGATATGCCATAAAGTGTCCAATTATCAGAGTCCATTATGCCTTCCAGGTCGTCGCCATTATCATATTTGATTTGACAGGCATATTTTTTGAAAAAAGCAGGCTCAGAATCTGTACTCAGCTCAATTTCAGCATTAATAATATATTGATAATTCCCCAGAGACCATGATTTTAAAGGTACAGTAGGGAAGATAATGTTAATATCGCTATCGACCTCATCTCTTACTGCTTTATTACACTGATTAAAAGCATAAGTTGTCATCGGCGTGGAGGACGGAAGTCTGCTTCCTTCGTCGCCAGTCTCTTCTAAGAAAAGGCTAGAAGAAGCGACCATCTCAGCAAAAGGGATAACTGCTTTGTATTGAAAAGCGAGTATGCCAACGAGGCAAGCTATAAAAATAAGAGTTTTTTTCTGCATGACTATAATGAAAATAAAAATGAAAGATATCCTGATTATAACAGATAAATCATGATGCGAAATGCTGGCCTTGATAAACGTATTTTACACCACCTATTATACGTACGATTACAACGATGGCTCTTCCAGCGTTTAGTGAACAAAAAAGAGTTGCAAAGAACGCCTGCTTGAATTGAATACTGAAGTTTCTGCCGTGTTTACTTTACGCACTAAATTGAGTCTTAATATCCTTACATTTAAAGAAACGCCGAATAATGTTGAGGTAACTGCGATGGATATGGGGTTTGTATATCAAAGAGCAATGCTTAAGTGCTTACCGGATGCCGAGTTTTGATTGTTTCAATATGCTAAAAAGAGTAATTACCGGCACTTTGGGGCAATGCTGACAGTGAGGTGACGGGGCAGAAGCAGGAACATTGTTTCAGTTGGCTGGCCAGTTGATATGACTAATATAAAGCGTTTTGCAAAATTATAAGGAACATAAAGCATGTATTTATAATTACGCCATAGGTTAACTTACATTAGCTTGAATTGAGGGCTGAAATGTAAGTAATTGCAGGTATTTATTTTAATAGCTAAGGTATGCACTAGTAGCAAAGGGTAGGCTGAAGAATAGTATGAAAAAAATTTTTAAAAAACGGTTTCTTATAAATTTATGAAAATCATGAGCTTAGTTTGATATCGTCGACTCAATGTTTATATGCATGTAGATTATCTTGACATAGAGTGTAAAGTTGATAAACTTAGCAGCACTCAAATGGAATGGTGTCATCATAATTAATGATGTTACAGGATGTATTAACGCTTTTGACATTTGTCGAAAGATTTAAATATTTACTTTTAGGAGGTAATAATGGCTGCTACAACTGATTCAGTGAAAGCTGACGCTTCAGAAGCACCACTGCTAAACAAAACAAACCTGATCGCAGGTTTTATGTTGTATTTAGTATTTTATTCGTTTATTCGTTGGTACGAAGGTGTTTACGGATGGTCTGCTGGTTTAGATTCATTCGCACCTGAGTTCGAAACATATTGGATGAACATGTTGTATATCGAATTAGTTGTTGAGGTAATACTTGCATCAACTATTTGGGGATACTTGTGGAAATCACGTGATCGTAAAGTTATGTCTATCACTCCTCGTGAAGAGTTGAGAAGACATTTTACTCATTGGACATGGTTAGTAATGTACGGTTGGGCTATCTACTGGGGTGCTTCATACTTCACAGAGCAAGACGGTACATGGCATCAAACTATTGTTCGTGATACTGACTTTACACCTAGTCACATCATCGAATTCTACTTGTCATATCCTATATACATTATTACTGGTGTTTCTGCTTTCTTATATGCAAAAACTAGATTACCTGCTTACCAAGAAGGTCTATCTATCATGTATATGGTATCAGTAATTGGTCCTTTCATGATTCTACCAAATGTAGGATTAAACGAATGGGGTCATACATTCTGGTTTATGGAAGAATTGTTTGTTGCACCTCTTCACTATGGCTTCGTATTCTTTGGATGGGCAGCTTTAGCGATTATGGGTGTTGTAAACACTGAAGTAGAAGCTTTAACTAAACTACTTAAAAAAGACTTAGCTTAATATAAAGCGAGCTTTTTAAATAATAGTAGAAAAAAACTTGTTATCTCCTTATCTCGCCATCTTGCGATGGCGAGGTTGAAGAGGGTAATGAAAAATAAAAATAATTTTTTGGAGGTAAGCTAATGAGTGCATCTCAATCAGCTGTACGTTCACGTGCTGAAGCTGTACAAGTTTCACGTGCGTTGGACTGGATGATTCTCTTTACACTATTCACTGCTGTACTTGGTGGGTATCATATTCACTACATGTTAACTGGTGGTGACTGGGATTTTTGGACAGATTGGAAAGATAGACGTTTATGGGTAACCGTAGCGCCGATCGTATCAATTACTTTTCCTGCTGCTGTTCAATCGATGCTTTGGTATCGTTACCGTCTACCTTTTGGTGCGGTAGTTGCTGTAATGGCTCTTATGATTGGTGAGTGGATTAACCGTTATTTGAACTTCTGGGGTTGGACTTATTTCCCAGTAAATTTCGTTTTTCCTTCTAACCTAGTTCCTGGTGCAATCGTTCTTGACGTTGTGTTAATGCTTTCAGGCAGCTTTATTTTGACAGCTGTAGTTGGTGGTTTAGCATATGGACTATTGTTCTATCCTGGTAACTGGCCAATTATTGCTCCTTTGCACGTACCTGTTGAATATAACGGTATGATGTTTACTTTGGCTGATTTACAAGGCTACCATTATGTACGTACTGGTACTCCTGAATACATCAGAATGGTAGAGAAAGGAACACTAAGAACATTTGGTAAAGATGTTGCTCCAGTATCTGCATTCTTCTCGGGTTTCGTTAGTATTATCATTTATTTCTTGTGGCATTATTTCGGACGTTGGTTTAACAAAACTGACTTCGTAGATCCTGCGGATATTTAATAATAACTAAAAATGCAATAAATATTTTATTTATTGATATAACGAAAATCAATTTCTCTAGTTTGGAGGAGATATATGAAAACAATAAAAGACAAGATAGCTAAACTATCATTTGTCGCATTGCTTTTGGCTGTAACATCTGCGATGTTCTACACGCCTACAGCATCTGCACATGGTGAAAAGTCTCAAGCAGCGTTCATGCGTATGCGTACTATTCACTGGTTTGATCTTAACTGGTCTAAAGATGAAGTTTCAGTTAACGAGACTATGACAATTTCTGGTAAATTCCACGTTTTCGCTGGATGGCCTGAAACTGTTGATAAACCAGATGTAGCTTTTTTGAACATTGGTATTCCAGGACCTGTATTTATTCGTGCAGGTTCTTGGATCGGTGATCAGTTAGTGCCTCGTTCAGTTTCACTTGAGCTTGGCGATACTTATGATTTTAAAGTGTTGTTAAAAGCACGTCGTCCAGGTGACTGGCACGTTCATACTATGATGAATGTTGAAGGCGGTGGTCCAATCATTGGTCCAGGTAAATGGGTAACTATTACTGGTTCTATGGGTGACTTCGTTAATCCTTTAACTACATTAACTGGTGATGTAATTGACTTAGAAGATTACGCTTTAGATAACGTATACTTCTGGCATGCATTATGGATGGGTATTGGTTTAGCATGGTTGCTATTCTGGTTTAAACGTCCTATGTTCATTCCACGTCATATCGCAATTACTTCTGGTAAAGCTGATACTTTAATCAGTGCTGGTGATAAGAAAGTTGCTATCGCATTTGCTGTTGGTACTATGGGTCTTGTAATGATGTCTATGGGTGCTACAAATGATAAATACCCTATTACAACTCCTCTACAAGCGGGTTTGATGCGTGGTATGGTGCCAATTGACTTGCCTGAAACTTCTATTACTGTAAAAGTTGAAGATGCTAGCTACCGTGTTCCTGGTCGTGCTATGCAAATGACTTTAACTATTACTAATGATGGTGATTCAGCGGTTCGTTTAGGTGAGTTCATGACTGCGTCTGTACGTTTCCTAGATCCTGATGTATTAGAAGATGAATCAGGTTATCCTGATGATCTTTTAGCTGAAGAAGGTTTAACTGTTTCTGATAATAGTCCTCTAGCTCCAGGTGAGACTAGAACTGTTGAAGTAACAGCTTCTGATGCAGCATGGGAAGTTTACCGTTTAGCTGATTTGATCTATGATCCAGATAGTCGTTTTGCTGGCTTACTATTCTTCTTCGACGAAGAAGGTACTCGTCAAATGATTATGGTAGATGCTCCATTAATTCCAACATTCATTTAATGAATAGAATACTTGGTTAATACTAAGTAGGAATTAGAAGTCTAGGCCCCTGTTACGTAAGTAACAGGGGCTTTTTTTTGTCTTTTATTATGTACTCGAGGCAAATAAAAGTTGTGAAATGTAAAAAAATTGTAAAAAGTTATATTAAAAAGGCATTGTTTGTGTCCGCAATAATGTAAACAGGTTATAATTGTAAAGTTATAAGTCTCATTAAGAATACACACTGGGTAAAAAGGATGCTAGGTAAGCTTGTTAAATTTGTTGTCGGTAGTCGTAACGATCGTTTAATTAAAAAGAAAAGCAAAACAGTAACGTCGGTTAATAAATTAGCTGAAGAATATGCACAATTAACAGATGCAGAACTACAAGCTAAAACTAAAGAATTTCGAGGTCGTTTAATCGATGGAGAAAACTTAGATAGTTTAATACCGGAAGCTTTTGCAACTGTTAGAGAAGCCTCATCTCGCGTATTTAATATGCGCCATTTTGATGTGCAACTTATTGGTGGGATGGTGCTAAACGACGGTAAGATTGCCGAGATGAAAACCGGGGAAGGCAAGACATTAATGGCAACTCTGGCTGCTTATTTAAATGCTCTTCCTGGAAAAGGAGTTCATGTTGTTACAGTAAATGATT
The DNA here is from genome assembly GCA_964459125.1 of uncultured Methylomonas sp. Classification (GTDB taxonomy): domain Bacteria; phylum Pseudomonadota; class Gammaproteobacteria; order Methylococcales; family Methylomonadaceae; genus Methyloprofundus. Next base: position 7,571 of record CAYWLM010000032.1, read on the forward strand.
ACCTTGCAGCCAGGGATGCTGCGTGGATGGGAGAACTGTACGCTTTTGTTGGACTAACTACCGGCGTGATTATTAGTGATTTGGACCATGCACAACGTAAAACTGCATACGCGGCTGATATAACATACGGTACAAATAATGAATTTGGTTTTGATTATTTACGCGATAATATGGCATTTAGTCTTGATCAAAAAGTACAAAGAGATCTGCATTTTGCCATAGTGGATGAGGTAGACTCGATTTTAATTGACGAGGCAAGAACGCCATTAATTATCTCAGGGCCTGTTGAAGATAGTACAGAAAACTATATAAAAACAAATGCAATCGTTCCTTTTTTAATAAAAGTACAACGACAAGATGGCGAGAAAGAAGGAGAAGAGCTAGGCCCCGGTGATTTTACAGTTGATGAAAAATCCAGGCAGTTACATCTGACTGAGGCGGGACATATACATATAGAGCAACTGCTGGTAGAGCATGGTTTATTGGCAGAAGGTGCGAGTTTATATGAACCTGCCAACATTAGGCTTATGCACTATTTGAATGCCTCTTTAAGGGCGCATACCTTGTTTCATCGTGATGTAGATTATATAGTACAAAATAATGAAGTAATCATCGTTGATGAGTTCACTGGCCGAATCATGCCAGGCCGTCGTTGGTCAGAGGGTTTGCATCAGGCTATGGAAGCAAAAGAAGGCGTAAAAATTCAGGATGAAAATCAGACTTTAGCCTCTATCACTTTTCAAAACTACTTTCGATTATATGAAAAGTTATCAGGGATGACAGGTACAGCGGATACTGAATCATTTGAATTAAATAAAATATATGGTCTTGAGGTGGTGGTAATACCAACACACAGACCCATGCTAAGAGATGATAAAGGTGACTTGATTTACCTAACGGCTCAAGAAAAATATCTTGCTATTACTGAGGATATTAAGGATTGCGTAAAAAGAGGACAACCAGTATTAGTTGGAACAACATCCGTTGAAAACTCAGAATTAATCTCGAGCATACTGGATAAAGCTAAAATAAAGCATGAAGTACTCAATGCAAAACAGCATGAACGAGAAGCCCATATAATTGAGCAGGCAGGTATGCCCGGAGCAATAACAATTGCAACTAATATGGCGGGTCGTGGAACCGATATTGTTCTGGGTGGTAATTTAGATGCACAAATCCTGGCCTTAGGAGAGACTGCATTGCCAGCAGAAATAAATAAAGTCAAAGGAGATTGGCTAGACCGGCATGAGTGCGTGAAAAATAGTGGTGGTTTGCATGTTATTGGTTCAGAGCGACATGAATCACGAAGAATTGATAATCAATTGCGTGGACGTTCAGGTCGACAGGGTGATGCTGGTTCTACACGTTTTTATTTATCACTAGAAGATGACTTAATGCGTATCTTTGCCTCTGATAGAGTTGCGGGTTTAATGAAAAAACTCGGTATGGAGGAAGGTGAGGCAATTGAACATCCATGGGTGACACGCTCAATTGAGAACGCGCAGAAAAAAGTTGAAGGAAGAAACTTTGATCAACGTAAAGAAGTTCTTGCTTATGATGATGTGGCAAATGATCAGCGAAAAGTTGTCTATAAGCAGCGTGATGAATTAATGGCGTCTGACGATATTAGCGATATTATCGAAGTGATCCGCGAGGATGTTATTAATGACGTTATTACTAAATATATTCCCCCAAAAACAATGGAAGAGCAGTGGAGTATTGCGGGATTAGAAGCGCATTTACGAGATGAATTCGAGGTTGAAATACCCGTCGCTAAAATGTTAAAGGATGATGCAAGTTTACATGAAGAAACTTTACGTAAGGCAATTATAGGTGTTATTGCCAAAGAGTATGCTGAAAAGGAAGAGCAAATATCAGCCGATGTTATGCGCCACTTTGAAAAATCAGTAATGCTTCAAGTCTTGGATAATAGCTGGAAAGAGCATTTGGCTGCTATGGATAGCCTACGACAAGGGATTCATTTCAGAGGCTATGCACAAAAAGATCCGAAACAGGAATATAAGCGTGAAGCTTTTATAATGTTTGCTGGTTTACTGGATCAAATTAAATATGAAGTAGTTGGCATTTTAGCTAAAGTGAAAGTAACAAAACAAGAAGATGTAGATGCTATCGATGAACAACGTCAAACGCCTCAGGAAATGCATTTTGAACATGCCGATGCTGATAGTGGAATAGCTGAGTCAGATGGCGGCCAGGAAAAAAACCTGTCAGATGAATTGGAAGCTCCTTTTGTTCGAGAAGATAGAAAAGTAGGTCGAAATGAGCCATGCCCTTGTGGTTCAGGGAAGAAATATAAGCAGTGTCACGGTAAATTGTAAAATCTGAAAAATTTGCTAGCAAACGCATTGAGTATGCATCATTCGAAATAGCCAATGCCTCTCTAACCGAGAGGTTTGCGTGTCTCATTAAAGCTGTTGCTATGAACTTTAGCTCATAGCATTGTTAGTTTATGGAAAGCCGTCTCTAAAAGAACATAAAATAATTTTAAATTTTATCCTGTGAAATATAATGCCAACTAATATTTTTAAAAAAAGTAATCCTTGTTCTAGCATAACTAATTTACCAAAATTAGGGCTAGTAAAAAATGATTTTATTGCTGACTTTAAACGTTATTATAGTCATCGTTTAGGTCGCGATCAGAATTGTCGTTCACCGCATTATGCCTATGAAGCGCTATCATTAGCAATTAGTGATCGTTTAGTTGAGCGCTGGAAAGATACCTACAATACCTATAGAGAGACAGATTGTAAAAAAGCATACTATTTGTCTATGGAATTTCTAATGGGGCGTACGCTAAGTAATGCCATGCTGAATTTGGGTGTTACCGATGAGGTAACACAGGCGATGTATGAATTAGGTCTGGATATTGAAGAATTAATTGAAAGCGAGCCTGATGCTGGCTTAGGTAATGGTGGTTTGGGGCGTTTAGCAGCATGCTTTATCGATAGTTGTGCCACTTTACAGCTTCCCGTTACAGGTTATGGCTTACGTTATGAATACGGCATGTTTACGCAGGCCATCATTAACGGTGAGCAGGTTGAACGTCCTGATCATTGGCTGAAAAATGGCAATGTATGGGAAATAGAACGACCAGAATACACAAACCGTATTCAGTTTGGCGGTAAGGTCGTAGAAGTTATAGATGACAGGGGTAATAAGAAAAGGATGTGCGTTGATACGCATGATATATTGGCGGTGCCTTATGATACGCCGATTCCTGGCTATCAAAATGGCACGGTCAATACCTTACGCTTATGGAAAGCTACAGCCACTGAAGAATTTAAATTAGATGAGTTTAATGCTGGTGCGTATGCCGAATCAGTTGCTGCAAAAAATTCAGCTGAAAATATCAGCATGGTGCTTTATCCCAATGATGCCAATGAAAATGGCAAGGCATTGCGTCTACAGCAACAGTATCTATTGGCATCAGCAAGTTTACAAGATATCGTTGCCAACTGGGTAGGACGGCATGGGAATGATTTTACCCATTTTGCAGCAAAAAATTGTTTTCAATTAAATGATACCCACCCGAGTGTCGCGGTGGCCGAATTGATGCGTCTGTTAATTGATAATCATGGCTTAAAATGGTCTGAAGCCTGGGCTATAACCCAGAAAACCATGGCATATACAAACCATACTTTATTACCTGAAGCATTAGAAAGATGGTCAGTTAGTTTATTTGAGCGTTTATTGCCAAGAATAATGGAAATTATTTTTGAAATAAATGCACATTTCCTGGCCGAGGTATCTACACACTGGCCTGCAGATACTGACCGTTTGGCTCGTATGTCTTTGATTGAAGAAGGGCATGGAAACAAGCATGTCAGAATGGCGTATCTTGCAATTGTAGGTAGTTTTTCTGTTAATGGTGTTGCTGAGTTACATTCTAAATTATTGCAAGAAGGTTTATTTAAAGATTTCTATGAATTATGGCCTGAAAAATTTAATAATAAAACCAATGGAGTAACACCTAGGCGTTGGTTGGCTGCTTGTAATCCTGAGCTAGCGCATTTTATTACTGAGACAATTGGTGATAAGTGGATTACTGACTTGTCAGAATTGAAAAAATTAGAAAAATTTCTTGATGATAAGAAATTTTGCAAAAAATGGTATGAATTACAACAAAGTGCCAAACAAAAGTTAATCAATTTCAAAAAAACCGAGCATAATCTAGATCTCAATGTAAATGCATTATTTGATGTTCAGGTAAAACGTTTTCATGAATATAAACGTCAGTTATTAAACGTGTTGCATGTGATACACCTGTATGACCGCATCAAACGTGGCGATACCGCAAATTGGACGGATCGCTGTGTGTTGATTGGTGGAAAGGCTGCTCCTGGTTATTACATGGCGAAGCGTATTATTAAACTAATTAATAATGTTGCTGAAATAATTAATACCGATCCTGATGTTGGTGAAAAATTAAAGCTGGTTTTTATGCCGAATTATTGTGTTTCAGCAATGGAAAAAATATGTCCAGGAGCTGATTTATCTGAACAAATTTCTACTGCAGGTAAAGAGGCATCTGGTACCGGTAATATGAAATTTATGATGAATGGTGCTATAACCATTGGTACGCTGGATGGTGCTAATATAGAAATTCGAGAAGAAGTGGGTGATGATAATTTCTTTTTATTTGGCTTAACCGAGTCAGAGGTTGAAGAATTACGTCATCATTATGATCCAAAGGAAATTATTGAGCATGATGAAGATTTGCAACGCGTCATGCACTTGCTTGAAAGCGGGCATTTTAACCAGTGTGAGCCTGGTATTTTTGATGATGTTATCAATTCTATTAAGAGCCCAGATGATCTGTGGATGACTATTGCAGATTTTCGTAGTTTTGTTAATGCTCAAAAGCAGGTTGAAGAAGCATATCAGGATAAAGATCGCTGGACGCGCATGAGTATTATGAATACCGCTAATAGTGGAAAATTCTCCACTGACCGTACCATTCAAAGTTATAGCGATGAAATCTGGAACCTGAAAGCTATTACTGTTAAATAAATAACACTTGCTTCGGTTATTTATACGTTCAAGCCCAAAGTATTTTAATCAATACCTTGGGCTTTTTTGTCTGAAAACTAATTGCTTAGCTGGGTGGTAAATGTTTAATATTGTTCTTTTTGAGCCAGAAATACCAGCCAACACCGGTAATATTATTCGTCTCTGTGCCAATACGGGTGCTAAATTACATTTAATTCAACCTTTAGGGTTTGAGTTGGACGACAAAAAATTGCGCAGGGCTGGGCTGGACTATCATGAGTGGGCTGATATTAAGGTACATGCAGATATTGAAGTCTTTTTAAGCACTGAGCAATATGCTAGGGTATATGCCTTAACCACTAAAGCTAAGCAATGTTACTCAGATGCCATATTTCAGCCAGATGATGTTTTGATGTTTGGTCCTGAAACACGAGGCTTACCTGATAGTATTCTGACTGCTTTACCTGAACAGCAACGACTTCGCTTACCAATGTTGCCAGAAAGCCGAAGTCTGAATTTGTCTAATACTGTGGCTGTAACGATCTATGAAGCCTGGCGGCAACAAGGCTTTGTTTGATTACGTAAAACGCAGTTTGGTTCGCTTCAATCCTAACTGAAATCCATCAATCTCTCTGAGGCGATTCAGTACTCTAAATGGCAGATACATTGCCTAAAAGCGAAGGTTTCCACCTTCATCTTCCTCCAGCTTAGATAAGCTTATTTCCTGGTCTTCAGTAGAGAAATCATTATGTGCCCCTAATTTAATCATCAAACGGACTTCGTTTTTAGAATCAGCCGCATTAATCGCATCATCGTAACTAATTTTCCCCTGAGTATATAAATCATAAAGGGCCTGATCAAAGGTTTGCATACCTAACTCTCTGGAAGATTTCATCAACTCTTTTAATTTATGTACTTCACCTTTGCGTATAATGTCAGAAACTAGTGGTGTACCTAACAGAATCTCCATGACAGGATAGCGACCTTTGCCATCCGCCCGAGCAACCAGTTGTTGAGCGATAATTGCTTTTAAATTAAGAGATAGATCCATGAAAATCTGGCCATGCATCTCTTCAGGAAAAAAATGCAGAATGCGATCAATCGCCTGGTTTGCATTATTTGCGTGCAAGGTAGATAGACATAAATGACCAGTCTCGGCGAAGGCTAAGGCATGCATCATGGTTTCTCTGGTTCGGATTTCGCCAATAAGAATAACATTGGGAGCCTGGCGGAGAGTGTTTTTTAGGGCAACTTCATACGATTCGGTATCCATGCCTACTTCGCGTTGAGTAACAATACAACCTAAATGAGGATGTACGAACTCGATAGGATCTTCTATAGTGATAATATGCCCGGTGCTGTTCTGATTACGGTACTTAATTAAAGAGGCTAAAGAAGTCGATTTACCTGTGCCTGTGGCTCCGACAAAAAGTACCAGTCCGCGATTTTCCATAATGATATCTTTTAAAGTATCCGGAAGATGCAAGCTCTCCGAGTCTGGAATATTTGATTCTATACGCCTTAGAACCATACCAGCAGCGTCTCTTTGGGTAAATGCGCTGACCCTGAAACGGCCTAGTCCATGGCGGCTGATAGCAAAATTACATTCTTTGGTATTGTCAAAATCATCGCGCTGGCGTTGCGTCATGATACTTTTTACTATCTGTAAAGATTGTTCTTCAGTTAGTGGTTTTTTTGATACATCTACTATTTTACCGTCAATTTTTAAAGCAGGGGGACGCTCTGCAGTAATAAATAAATCAGATGCTTTTTGTGTGCACATTAATTCTAATAACTTTTCAAAATCCATATTGTTCTCCTTGCCTAACGAAACATTTCTCTACTAACTGCTTTAGCCATGGCTGCTTTGGAGGTGATTTTCCCCGCATCAACTAATTCTTTTAAATTCTGATCTAGAGTTTGCATGCCGTCACGGCGGCCTGTCTGAATGGCTGAATACATCTGCGCGACTTTTGCTTCACGAATCAAATTACGAATCGCAGGTGTGCCGACCATAATCTCATGGGCAGCGATACGTCCGCCACCGATTCGTTTAAATAAAGTTTGTGAGATAACAGCTTGCAGTGATTCAGATAACATCGAACGAATCATTTCCTTTTCAGCTGCTGGAAATACGTCAATAATACGGTCAATTGTTTTTGCCGCAGATGTGGTATGTAAAGTAGCAAATACCAGATGGCCTGTTTCAGCGGCAGTCAATGCAAGACGTATTGTTTCTATATCGCGCATCTCCCCGACCATTATGATATCAGGATCTTCTCGTAATGCCGACCTTAATGCGGCATTAAAACTTTGCGTATCTCTATGCACTTCTCGTTGGTTGATTAGACATTTCTGGCTGGTATGCAGAAATTCAATTGGGTCTTCAATAGTTAGAATATGCTCATAACGGTTGAGATTAATTTGGTTAATCATAGCCGCCAAGGTCGTTGATTTTCCCGAACCTGTTGGTCCTGTAACCAAAATTAGACCACGTGATTTTTCAGTTAATGTAGTAAAAAACTTAGGTGCATCCAGATCTTCCAGGGATAATATTTCTGAAGGAATGGTGCGAAATACTGCAGCTGCGCCACGTTCCTGATTAAAGGCATTAACACGGAACCTGGCTAAACCGGGTAAAGCAAAAGAGAAATCTGTTTCAAAAAACTCTTCATAATCACGCCGCTGCTTATCATTCATAATGTCATAAATAAGCGCATGCACCTGTTTATGATCGAAAGCATCGATATTAACCCGACGAATATCGCCATCAACTCGTATCATCGGGGGAAGGCCCGAAGATAAATGTAAATCCGAGGCACCATTTTTAACAGAAAACGCGAGTAATTCGGCAATATCCATTGAGACTCCAGGCAGAAATAAGGAATAATTATAAAGTTATGCATCATACCTTAGCTTATGTCTTTAATTTTTTAAAGTAGTAGTGTTTAATAAAGGTAACTCAATAAAGATTGCGTACCTTACGAATGACATCTATAGCTATAAAATTAGACAAGATCAATGCTGATATCCGCCGGGTAGAGTTAGATGTGCAGCGTTCTGCATTTTCAGTACAACTGCTCGCAGTCAGCAAAAACAAGCCAATAGAGGATATCATCAAAGCTTATCATGCAGGCCAGAGAGCGTTTGGCGAAAGTTATCTGCAAGAGGCTTTATTAAAACAAAGAGAGTTAAGCTGTTATCAGATTTGCTGGCATTTTATTGGCCCGATACAGTCCAACAAAACTCGACAAATTGCGCAGCATTTCAGCTGGGTACACAGCATCGATCGATTAAAAATAGCCAAACGTCTGAGTGAGCAGCGACCAGAAAAGTTGCCACCATTGAATATATGCCTGCAGGTCAATATAAGCAATGAACCAAGTAAATCAGGGTTTCAACTCGATGAGCTAGCGGATGCAGTTGAACAGGTTTCTAAACTCGCTAATCTTAAATTACGAGGAGTAATGGCCATACCACAACCCGTCGCTGAGTATGAGCAGCAACGCAAACCGTATCACCTGTTGTATCAGGCCGTAAAGGCATTAAATAGAGCTGAGCTAGATACTTTTTCCTTTGGTATGACCACTGATTTAAGGGCTGCAATTGCTGAAGGCTCAACGATTGTACGAGTTGGAACAGCACTGTTTGGCACCAGAAATTAAATCCTGTAATTGGGAAACAGTGCTTTGTTTATCCACCCTGTTATTTTCTGTCATCAGCAGTCATCAAACGAGCTGCTAGATCATGATCAGAAAATTTTTCCAGGGCATGACCGACCTGACTGCAAATTCCACCTTCCCTGGTATAGTGGGTACTGAATTCATCAATAAAAATTAACACAGTATGGTCAATCAGGTAGCCTTCTGAAAAGTCAAAGATAAGTGTTTTTCCCTGATCCAGATTATTTAATGCTTTTTTGAGCGGGATGAAATTTGAAAATAAGGCGGAGCCTATTATTTTGATTACCAGAGTATCAGAATCTTTTTGCTGGATAGTAAAATGAATTTTAAACATATTGTTCCACCAGACACCTCGGGAGAGGTGAATAAGCAATTTTACCCCTACACCGATTAAAACGCCGGCTAGCAGGTTAGTTGCCAGAACGCCCATAATGGTAATAACAAATAATAATAATTGCTCAATACCAATATCTAACACATGTTGAAAGGATTTCGGGGATGCCAGGCGGTAGCCTGTATAAACCAGTAGCGCAGCTAAAGAAGCGAGTGGGATACTGTGAATTATTTTAGGAAACAAAACAACAAAGACCAGTAAAATAAGGCCATGAAAGAAATTTGACCAGCTGGTTTTAGCGCCATATTCGACATTAGCCGAGCTACGCACTAATTCAGCAATCATTGGTAAACCGCCTAACATGCCCGAAATAACATTACCAATACCTACGCCTGATAAATCTCGATCTAAATTAGTAGGACGCTTATAAGGGTCTAATTTTTCGGCAGCGGTAGCGCTGAGCAGACTTTCAAGGCTGGCAACCAGACAGATGCTGATAACGACAGCCCAGAACTCAAAGGTTAAAATTTTTGAAAAATCAGGGAAGTAGAAAAAATCAATAAAATTTTCCGGAATGGCAACCAAGAATTGTGGCTCAATCAAATGCTTATGCATATCGACATTCTCAAAATGAAAATGCTCATATTGCAAACCAAAAAACTGTCCTAGTCCCATGCCGACTAATAACACGAGAATAGGCGCAGGCACTTTACCTAGTTTTGTCTGTTTTAGAAATGGCCAGACTATTAAGATCGCAAGACCACTGAGGCCGATAATTGCAATCTCCGGGCTAGGGTTCATTATACTATTAGGGATTTGCATCAGCGTGGAAAGCAAACTCCCGGGTTCTGGTGCGGCACCTAGCATGACATGACTTTGTTTGCCGATAATAATGATGCCCATTGCAGATAACATGCCTTGTACTACAGCGGCAGGAAAAAATGAACTGAATTCCCCCGCTTTATAAAGTCCCATTACTACTTGTATTAAACCCGCAATCATAATAGCTGCCAGTGTATAGCGATAACCTGAAAGCATATCGCCATCACTTAAAGATTGTACCGCACTTAGCATAACTACAATTAATCCGGCACCAGGGCCGTTGATGACAATATGCGAGCCGTTTGTATAGGAGACTATTAAGCCGCCAACAATTGCGGTAATAATACCAGCGGAGGGTGGAAAGCCGGAGGCTACGGAGATACCCAAACATAGAGGTAAGGCAATTAAAAAGACCAAAAAACCAGCTTGCAAGTCACTACGCCAGTTTTCTTTTAGACCTTCCAGTCCTGTTTTGGGTAATATAGAGAATTTATTCATCAACAGAGTCAAAATAATAATAAAACATTAAGTGTAGCACCTAAACTGATAAAATCAGATGCAAATGGCAGAATAGAGATACAGGTTTATATTATAACTTTTGGTCGAACTTTGTTAGTAAAGTCGCATATGGCTTAAGCAGCCTACGCATAACCATAAAATATGGTTGAATGGATTAGTTGGAAATGAATTCAGCAAACTCAGCTTAAGTGTTCTTTCTGAGGGGGGGGAATAAAGCAGGCAGTTGATAGCTACTATCTTGAGTGGACAGGCGCTAAATTAGATAGCACATTAGAACCAACTAGAAATCCTTTTGAGGCAAAACTAAAGATTAAAAAAAACAGCTGGCATCATTTTTTGTGCAATTACATAAAGCCAAAGGCAGGCAAGCTTTTAAAGTGTATGCAGCAGTTTTAGAAGTTGGACTAATGATTCTATTTTTAACAGGCTTTATTATGGAATGGAAGATAAGCAAATATCGGCGCTTATTATTAGATTCTGCAGCGATGGGTATACTGCTATATAACATAATGCTGGCAATTAAATATAATATATTTTCCCTCACTAGTAAGTCTATCCTGAGACTGGAAAAGCTGAAAAGTCCCAGTTTAGAAAATGTTAATTTGAATTTATATTGAAATATTAGGAAAGTTTATGAGTGCTTATAAAACGAGTAAAAAGGTGAGATATATCACTTCAATTATTTTTGTACTATTTATGGCATTTATTGTCGGTGGATCTTATTTTGCTCAGCAAAATCAGGCTGCAAATGAAAATGTGACAGATTATTAAACAACATTGACGCCCATGCAAAAAAAACTAATCCTGATTGACGGTTCCTCTTTTCTGTTTCGTGCCTATCATGCTATTCCCCCTTTAAGTAATGCAGATGGCTTGCCAACCAATGCCATTTTTGGCGTTGCAAATATGCTGAAGCGTTTAATGAGCGATCATAAAACGGATCATTTTGCTGTGGTGTTTGATGCGCCCGGTGGTACTTTTAGAAATGAACTTTATAGTGAATATAAAGCGCACCGGCCTCCCATGCCGGATGATTTACGCGTGCAAATCCAGCCTTTACACGACTTAATTATAGCAATGGGTATACCGCTGATAATGGAAACCGGGGTGGAAGCGGATGACGTGCTGGGTGCCTTGGCTCAAATGGCCGTGCAGGAAGGCTTCCATGTTGTTATCTCAACGGGTGATAAGGATATGGCGCAATTAGTGACTGAGCAGGTTACTTTAGAAAATACCATGTCCAATACAACTATGGATATACAAGGCGTCATTGATAAGTTTGGCGTAACCCCCGCACAAATTGTCGATTATTTAGCCTTAATGGGTGACAGTGCTGATAATATACCCGGTGTGCCAAAAGTGGGGCCAAAAACAGCAGCAAAATGGCTGGTACAGTATCAAACGCTAGAGAATTTGATAGCCTGTGCAGATGAGATTAAAGGCAAAGTGGGTGAGAACTTGCGTGCAAGCATTGCAGATTTACCTCTATCCAAGCAATTGACGACTATCAAATGTGATCTTGATTTGCCCTATCAGATAGAAGATCTATGCTGTAGCCAGGCAGATAATGTAGAGCTACAAGAACGAGTTGCAGCCCTGGGTTTTTCTGCATGGTCAAAAATATTACAACAGGCGCCCATAGCCAAGCAAGAAGTGGTTTATGTGCCTGAAGAATCAGTAGAGACAGAAATAAAAACAGCAGAATATACAATGATTTTGACCTGGGAGCAGTTCGATCATTGGTTAAATAAATTAACGGCTGCAGAACTATTTGCGTTTGATACTGAAACGACCAGTCTCGATTACAGTGTGGCAGAAATTGTGGGTGTATCCTTTGCTGTCACAGAAGGCGAAGCGGCATATATACCCTTGGCACATGACTATCCGGGGGTCCCTCAGCAACTGCCACGCGCAGAAGTGTTGCAGAAATTGAAGCCAATATTAGAAGATCCCGCTCAGGCAAAAGTGGGACAAAATCTAAAGTATGATAGCAATGTGCTGGCCAATTACTCTATAGCTTTACAAGGGATTACGCACGATACCATGCTGGAATCCTATGTTCTTAATAGTACGTTAACCAGGCATAATATGGATGATCTGGCGAAAACCTATCTGAATAGGACAACTATTCACTATGAAGATGTAACTGGTAAGGGGGTGAAGCAAATCGGTTTTGCTGAAGTTCAGATGGAGGAGGCCGCGCAGTATGCAGCAGAAGATGCGGATATTACTTTAGCCTTGCATCATTGCCTGGGACCGAAACTGGCAGAACATCAAGCGCTAGTAGACTTATATCAAAACATAGAAATACCCGTTTTAAGTGTTTTATCACGCATGGAACGAAATGGCGTGTTAATTGATAGTGATATGCTGGCGCAACAAAGCATGGAGCTAGCAAATCATATTATGGCCATAGAACAGCAGGCACACGAGCTAGCCGGACAGAGTTTTAATATTGCCTCACCTAAACAAATTCAACACATATTGTATGATCAATTACAGCTCCCTGTGTTAAAGAAAACTCCGAAAGGTCAGCCCTCGACAGCTGAGTCAGTGTTACAGGAGTTAGCGGAAGAGTTCCCTTTGCCAGAATTGATCTTAAAACATCGGAGCATGAGTAAACTGAAATCGACCTATACTGATAGGTTACCGTTACAGATTAGTGCGAAAACCGGCCGTGTGCATACTTCTTATCATCAGGCCGTCGCAGCAACAGGAAGGTTATCATCAGCTAATCCTAACTTACAAAATATTCCGGTGCGTAGCGCAGAAGGACGCAGAATTCGTCAGGCTTTTATCGCCCCGGAAGGATATAAAGTCCTTGCAGCTGATTATTCACAAATTGAATTACGCATTATGGCGCATTTATCGGGAGATAAAAGTTTGTTAGATGCCTTTTCCAAAGGTGAAGATATTCATAAGGCAACAGCTGCCGAAGTATTCGGTGTTAGCCTGGAGCAAGTGACTGCTGATTTGCGTCGGTCAGCGAAAGCCATTAACTTTGGCTTGATTTATGGAATGTCAGCTTTTGGCCTGGCAAAACAGCTAGGTCTGGGGCGTTCTCAAGCGCAGGAATACATAGATTTGTATTTTTCTCGTTACCCTGGCGTTAAGCAATATATGGATGATACCCGCGAACTAGCGAAGGATCAGGGGTATGTTGAAACGTTATGGGGGCGGCGATTGTATTTGCCGGAGATTCGTTCTAAAAATGCAGCACGTAGACAATATGCAGAGCGAACTGCGATAAATGCGCCTATGCAAGGAAGTGCGGCGGATATTATTAAACTAGCAATGATTGCAGCGGATGCATGGTTGCAAGATGAGCAGACCGATGCAAAAATGATTATGCAGGTGCATGATGAACTGGTATTTGAAATAGCAGATAATAAGGTTGATGCTTATGGCGGCATGATCAGGAAGCTCATGAGTGAGGCGGCTGAATTAGATGTGCCCTTATTAGTGGATATAGGCATAGGTATAAATTGGGATGAAGCGCATTAAATAAACTGGAATAGAGCGGGCTTTTTTATAGGTTAGCGGACTAAAGTCCGCTCTACAACGCCTGAGTATATTATTCTGCTTGAAACCAGGTATCCAATAACTGATGAATATCGTCTATTCCAGTTCGCTTTAACGCAGAGAATAATTGTAGCGAGACAGAAAGGTCCTGCTCCTGAAGTTCCCGTTGCACCTTAAACAAAGTATTTTTAGCTGCGCCATGATTTAATTTATCTGCTTTAGTTAACAAAATATGCAAAGGCTTTTTGCTATAGCCACACCATTCAATCATTTGCCAGTCGAACTCAGTCAGTGGGTGGCGGATATCCATAACTAAAATAATGCCATATAAAGATTGACGCTCGTGTAAATAGGTTTCCATTAATGCATGCCATTGTCGCTTAACTTTCTCTGGAACTTTTGCATAGCCGTAACCAGGAAGGTCAACAAAACGTTGCTGCTCATTCAGGTTAAAGAAATTTAGTAATTGTGTACGGCCGGGTGTTTTACTGGTGCGTGCTAAAGATTTTTGCCGGGTTAAAGTATTTAAAGCACTGGATTTCCCGGCGTTAGAGCGGCCTGCAAAAGCGACTTCCCTACCAGTATCAGCAGGAGTAGATTTTAATTCAGGTGCGCTAAGGGTGAATTTAGCCTGATGATAGAGAGGGTTCATGCGTATCTCGTGTAGAGGGATTAATTAAAATAGAGTAGAATTCTATTCACTATTGTACATAAATTAGCTTATGATTATCTTATTCCGAGAGGGGAATCTAATGAAGAAAAGTTTAATGGCGGTTTCAGTATCGTTTGCTTTACTTAATATGTCTGGTATTGCACAGGCATCTGGGGATATTAATGCAGGTCAGGCAAAAAGTAGGACTTGTGCCAGCTGTCATGGTGAAAATGGTAATAGTATGATGCCACTGTTTCCAAAATTGGCTGCTCAAAACGTAGGTTATCTGGTTCGACAAATGCAAGCTTTTAAAGATGGTACACGCAGTGATGCTACTATGGGAGCAATGGTTTCAGGACTATCTGATCAGGATATGCAGGATATTGCAGCTTTTTACTCCGCACAGACAGTCTCAGCGAATTCATTACCGCAAATTAATCCAGATGATCTAGATGAGATTGATGATAATAATGCACTAACAGCTGATGAAAAAACGGCTGCAAAGCAAGCCCTGAAAGATCAGCAGAAAGCCAGGATGGCAATGGGTTATGATGTTTATAGAAATGGTGATCTGGAGAATGAAATATCAGCATGTATCGCTTGTCATGGTCCTGAAGGAGAAGGTAATGAACCTGCTGCATTTCCAGCTTTGAAAGGACAACATGCTGACTATCTAATGAAAACTTTAACAGATTTTAAAGCCGGCGTGCGTAGCAATAATCCCGAAAATATGATGCATATGATTGCGACAAAAATGACTGAAGAAGAGATAAAAGCAATGTCTTATTATGTTTCAGTGATGAAATAACTGTTAGTGATTAAAAATAGAGAAGGATATAAAATGTTAAAAAATATCATTAAAGCTGGCTTGTTAAGTTTACTTGTTTTTAGCAGTGTAAGTTTTGCAGCGGGTAAAGGATATAAGGATTTAACCGCTCCTCAGCCAACTCAAGACCCAGCAAAAGTCGAAGTGATTGAGTTTTTCTGGTACGGTTGTCCACATTGTTATCAGTTTGAGCCTTACCTGGAAAAATGGCGCTCTAATTTACCTGCTAATATAACATTTATACGCCAGCCTGCAGTCTTTAGCGAGGTATGGGCCAAACATGCAAAGGCTTACTTTACTGCTGAAGTTCTGGGTGTTGTTGATAAGGTGCATGCTGACTTTTTTAATGCCATACAGGTTAATAAACAACAATTAACCAGCGAAGATGAGCTGGCAAAATTCTTTATTGCTCATGGTGTCGATGAGGTTGCTTTTCATGATGCCTATAATTCATTTATCGTTGATACTAAAATGCGCCAGGCAAAAACTATGGGGCCGCGTTACGGAATAACAGGTGTTCCTGCAGTCGTAGTTAACGGTAAGTATCTGGTCAATGGCCGGACAGCTGGTTCACATGAAGACATGATCAAGACGATAAATGAATTAATCGCTCAGGAAAGTAAATAGCTAGAGTGGACTTTAGTCTGCTTTTTACCACTTATGGAGTTTTTGTGCAGTGATTGCGGACTAAATTCCGCAATCACTGAGCATCAAGATTAAAGAATCCGATTACTATTTTTTTCATTCACTAAATCAGTGGGACTTTCTGTAGCAACAGGCTTCTCACTTTGTACTACTTCTGATAATGGTGCGTTTTGTCTGTTTCCCTCACCAAACATGATCGCGGCAGCCATAAATAACACGCATGAAACAGCAATAATTATATACCTGCTCGGTTGATCCATCCAGAATAATAGCCATTTAGGTTTAAGCAAACCTACCACTAAAATACCGATTGCTAAAAGAAGAAGATTAAATGCCCAGATAATCATGATTTTTCCTGTTACTTAAAATAAAATAATAAGTGTATATTGTACTGTTTCAGACACGAAATAAAATAATTTTTAAAAGGAGTTGAAGTGGTGGAGTGGTTAAATGCAAATATTGCCTACTGGCACTGGTTGATTTTTGGTCTATGTCTGGCATTAGCGGAGATTATGTTAGTTAGCTTCGTGGCTTTATGGTTCGGCTTAAGTGCGATTATTGTCGGCTTATTATTATGGGTAATTCCTTTGTCATTTACCCTGCAATTGCTGATCTGGGTTGTCTTATCCATTTTTATCGTGTTCGCCTGGTTTAAGTGGGTCTCTCCGCATTTAAAAAATAAAACCTTCTCAGGCATGGCACGGGAAAGCATGATCGGGCAAATAGGCTCGGTAATAGAATATAATTCCGTACATGAGGGACGAGGCACTTTGCGCTTTCCTGCGCCCATTCTCGGTAATGATGAATGGCAATTTATTTGTACTGATACGGTTGCTTTAGGGGATCGCGTAATTGTGCGCGAATTTTCAGGTAATACGCTGATAGTTTCAGCAAAATAACAAACGAGGATTGAGTATGGAAGGTTTATCTGTTGTTGGAGTATTAGTCGTACTGGTTATTGTTACGGTCATAAAAGGCGTGAGAATAGTCCCGCAGGGCTATAAACATATCGTACAACGGCTAGGGAAATATCATTCAACCTTAACCCCGGGACTAAATTTTGTCATTCCCTATGTGGATTCAATTGTTGAAAGGTTAACCACCAAAGATATCGTGCTGGATATACCCTCACAGGAAGTCATTACTAAAGACAATGCGGTTATAGTTGCCAATGCCATAGCCTATATCAATATTATTTCGCCAGAAAAAGCAGTCTATGGCGTAGAAAATTTTGTGCTTGCTATAGAAAAGCTGATTCAAACTTCATTAAGAGCGATTATCGGTGAAATGTCTTTAGACGATGCCTTATCTTCTAGAGACCATATTAAACAAAAATTAAAAGATGGTATCTCTGATGACATTGCTGATTGGGGTATTACTTTAAAAACGGTAGAAATACAAGATATTAACCCGTCACCCACCATGCAGGCATCAATGGAAGAGCAAGGTGCAGCAGAACGAGAACGCCGTGCCGCAGTAACGCGTGCAGAAGGTGCAAAACAAGCAGCCATTCTTGAGGCAGATGGACGATTAGAGGCATCGCGCCGTGATGCGGAAGCCAAAATATTACTGGCTGAGGCGAGTGGGAAAGCGATAGAAAGCATTACTGCGGCGCTTAAAGATAAAGAACTCCCTGCAACTTATTTATTGGGTGAAAAATATATTGAGGCGATGCGGGAGTTATCCAAATCAGATAATTCTAAAACAGTGGTTTTACCCGCTGATTTACTGCATGCGGTGAAAGGTATTTTGGGTAAGTAATTAGCAAAAAGTGGATTTGAAATAATTAGCATGTGTTCGCACGGAGTTTCGTTAGCTAATAACTAAAGAATTGTATTAAATCTGCATTCTTAAGTTGTGAAAGTAAGAACTTAATCTGACAAATTAAAAAATGAGTTATTATTTCTTCTGTCACCAAACGATTATTCTGACTGACTAAAAACAGCCAAGAGCGGACATTCAAGGCATTTAGGCAAAGTTAGATTTTGCTCTATAATTGAGCTATTGAATGTTATTCAGGACTGTTTATATTGTAATATATGCATGTTATCTCGTTTAGTGTTACTGGCTTTGGTCTTAATTTTGACATAGAGCGTGGTGTAGAGAGTAAGATAATCAGATCGAGATAATAACTTGTTGTCGGGCGCGCTAACGCGCGCCCGACAACGCGACGCTCAGGAGAATCTGACCAAAACTATCTGTTGCCGAAAATCCGACAACAAATAGCTCCAGTCAGATATTTATGAGATGATGAAGCCATCTCAAAATACTCCTGAGCGTCGCGTTATATTCTAGCTTATCCATGGGAATAAACGCTGTACTTCTTTGGAGCAGAAAGAGCAAGATCAAGAGCAGTCCTTATTACCACTAAGTCTGACGCGGATAGCATAAACCAATGCTAATTAAAAATATCAGGAGTAAGAACATTGAATGAACTTGTTTTACATACAGTAATTCTTGATGAGAGCATAAAATCACAGCCATATTTATTAAATGATGTTGTGCAAGTAACTAAGATGGAGGATGAAAGCATTGTTTATCACATGACTTGCACTTCTGTAGACACAAGTGGCAATTATTTATCTGCAACTGTGTCGGCTGTTCCCAACGGAGAGCCACGGAAAATCCTTCTTCGTCACTCTTTTGTTGTTGCAGTACTTGAGACTGTGAGCCTGCAAAGCCAACTTGGGTTTCAGGGTTAGTTGAAATTCCTCTATAAATTTTCATAATTCAGACTCCAAAAAAGATGGTTTCAGACAAAGCAAAGAAAGCAATCGAATCCATGACAACTAAAGAAATGTCATATGAAATAAATAGAGGTCATGCTTCGCGCTTTCAGCGTGAGAAATTTGCTTATCTAAAAACATGCTATGAATCTCAATTAGCCAAAAAACCAGAGCCAGCACCAGAGCCACCCACCAATAGCGCCAATGAAAAACATGATTGGCACGACATGGCTCTCGGCAAAATTGTTATAGGGGTAATTATTATTATTCTTGGAGCTATTGCTATTTGGTCTATGAATCATTGCCTTTCAATAAAATTGTAAAACATTTAAAACTTGAGCGCAGAAAACAAAACCTGATGCTTACCACATTCACCGTGTAAAACTGAAGGAAAGACGGGGTCAGAAGGAAAGACGGGGTCAGGAAAGACGGGGTCAGGCCCAATGCCAGTAAGTTAAGATTAACCTATTGATTATGCTAAAATAATCCCCTAT
>CAYWLM010000033.1:0-9931 GCA_964459125.1 uncultured Methylomonas sp.
AGAAAAATCTCAGGGAAATTTTGTGCCTCCCTAGAATTTATAGCGGATACGAAAACCTGTTCAAACTACTAGAGGCTGTACTGGCCAATTTTGCTAAAAAACCGCAAGTCAGTATCAGTAAATTCTCCACACAACATAAGCATCCAGATGTCCCTAAACAGGATATCGTATTTGGTATAGGCGGAATGAGTTGTGCCTCCTGTGCCTTATTTTTGGAAATGGTGCTATCCAGAAACCTTAATAACCAGCATGTCAGTATTAATTATATTTCCGAAACAGGTAATGTCAGTGGTTATTTGACCAAGGAAGAAATATTTAAAATAGTCCATGATAATGGCTATCAGGCGTATTCAATAGATACCCTGACAGAACGAAAATTATTACTGGAATTCGGCCATAATCATTTACTCAGCACAAAAAATCGCTTGATGATCATTGCGCTACTGGATGTTCCCATTTTGCTTGCCGGTTTACTTTTTAAAACCAGTAGACGGATGCGATTGATACAGGCGCTGTTCAGTTTTCCGGTGGTATTTTTAGGTGGTGGAGGGGAAATCTTTAAAAAATCCTGGATACAGGCAAAACAGGGTACCTTGAATATGGATACCCTGGTTGCCATAGGGGCAGGTTCGGCCTACCTGGTTAGTATTCCTGCACTATTCAATGTACGTAGACATGCCTATTTTGAAGCAGCTACCGCGATTATCGGTTTCGTTCAAGTGGGGCGTTATCTGGAGGAGCTAGCTAAAAGTAAAATGGTTCATGACGTTGAAGAGCTGGTTAATATGCAGCCGCAAAATGCAACGCTATTACAAGGTAGAATTGAAAGCGTTATAAGTATAGATAAAATAGCACTAGATGATGTGCTTTTAATCCGGCCAGGAGAACGAATTCCTGTCGATGGTATCGTGCTGAGCGGGCTTTCCAGTATCGATGAATCAATGGTTACAGGTGCTAATACACCTTGCATTAAAGAAAAAGGACACAAGCTGTTTGATGGCAGTATCAATGGCAGTGGTGTATTGCATATGCAGGCAACTGCAATTGGTAAGGATACTGTACTAGCAGGCCTGGTGCATATGATTGATCAGACCCAGAGTTCAAAATTACAGATCCAGAAAACGGTCGATATTATGTCCGCGTATCTGACACCTGCGATTATGTTTTTATCTGTGGTCACATTTGGAGGCTGGATGTCCAGGGGCGAGGCAGTTGGGCATGCCTTTGCCAATGCAATTTCTGTGTTGTTAATTTCCTGCCCCTGCGCTCTAGGTCTGGCGACTCCCGCAGCGACTAGTGTTAGTTCAGGGCAGGCTGCCAAGCGCAAGGTCTATATACGCAATGGCAATGCATTGGAACAAATGGCAGTAATAGACACCATTATTTTTGATAAAACTGGAACTTTAACTGAAGGACATGCCAAAGTAACTGACTATTTGAATATTTCGGATTTGCATGATGATTATCTGTTACAGCTTGCTGCTTCTGTGGAATTTAATTCAGAACATTTGCTCGGCAAGGCTGTGGTTGAGTATGCAAGAAGTATGGATCTACCATTATTTCAAGCGACTAAATTTCATTCTATTCCAGATCAGGGTGTACGCGCGGAAGTCAATGGACATGGTATTATGCTGGGTAATGAAAGCTGGCTGCAACAACAGAAAATTGATATGTCTGTTGTCCAAGACACCGCTGCGAATTGGGCTAAACAGGGAAACAACCTGATTTATCTGGTTGTCGATAATAAACTGGCGGCATTGCTATCATTAACTGACCAAATAAGAAAAGGTGCCAGACAGTTGATGATTGATTTACATAGGCAGGGCATTGAAACGCTGATGCTTACAGGTGATACCAAAGCATCGGCTCAAGTTATAGCGGATCTTGCCGGAATCGATTTAGTGACTGCTAACGCGAGTCCGGCTAAAAAAATTCAGTTTATTCGAGATCTACAAACTCGAGGTAGAGTGGTGGCCATGGTCGGTGATGGTATTAATGATGCCCCCGCTCTGGCAGCAGCAAATGTTAGTCTGGTAGTGGGTAACGCTGTCGGTATAGCGATAGAAACCGCTGATTATATTCTGGTTGATAGTGATATAAGTAAAGTGGCAGAAGTACTGGACCTCAGTAAGCAAACATTAACGGTGGTTAAACAAAATCTGTTTTGGGCATTTGCTTATAATGCCATAGCAATTCCCATTGCTATGGCAGGAAAATTAAACCCGATGATTGCATCTGCGGCGATGGCTTTAAGTTCAGTGTCTGTTATTGCCAATTCATTGCGATTGAATAAAAAATAGGGCACGTGGGAAATAGATAGAAAGGAAAAAGGCATAGTCGTTAAATTTAAACTAGAAACAGGAGTGTAACTCGATGCTAATTAAAGCCTCATCTCCGATGAATTAAGGCAAAATGTTCATTCTATCGCTACAATACTGCAAAAAATGGCTATGAGAAAGCTAAGGAGGGTTTTCATGATGGCCAATTCCAACTATATTGGATGTTCAGCACGCTAAAACACCGCTATAATAAAAAACAAACATTTAAACTGAGATAACACCATGCGTAAACGCATCAAAAAATACTTATTAATTTTTTTGGGTCTATTATCTGTAGTGCTAGGGATTATTGGCGCAGTGTTACCTATTCTGCCGACAACGCCGTTTTTGCTTCTAGCTCTGGCCTGCTTCGCTAACAGTTCACCGCGCTTTCATCGGCAACTATTGAATAATCGTTGGTTCGGGGCCACTTTACAGCAATGGGAACACAGTCGTACCATTAACCGGAGCTCCAAGATCAAGGCAATGCTTATGATTGTACTTACTTTTGCTATGTCAATTGGAGTACTGCAGGGTAGATTGCAACTACAACTTGGTTTATTAACGCTAGGAAGTATCCTGCTAATTGTTATGTGGCGACTCAAAGAAGCACAGGTGATAGCAGTTCATATCAATGATTGAAATTTTAGATAGGGAGTTTTTATCATTGCATAGGGGGCTAAGGCTCTATTTCAGCAACAACTTTAAGCACAGCATCTATCAGCTTGTTAAGTTCTTCAGTTGAAATAATAAAAGGCGGCATAAGATAGATCAGCTTGTTGAATGGCCTGACCCAGACTCCGGCATCAACAAATTTTGGCTGTAAGGTCTTTAAGTCTACTGGCTGATGCAGTTCAATAACACCGATAGCTCCTAAAACACGCACGTCCTTTACATGTGAGTATTGCTTGCAAGCTTGCAGGCCAGTAGCTAATGTTTGCTCTATAGTGCGTACTGTTTCCTGCCAGGGCGAATTCAGTAACAGCTTTAAACTGGCCAGTGCAGTTGCGCAGGCAAGCGGATTAGCCATAAAAGTCGGACCATGCATAAATAAGCCAGGTTCGCCCAGACGAATGGTCTCTGCTATATCCCGAGTTGCTAAAGTGGCTGCCAGCGTCATATAGCCGCCGGTCAAGGCTTTACCCAGACAGAGTATATCGGGGGATACTTCTGCATGTTCACAGGCAAACAGCTTGCCGGTACGACCAAATCCCGTCGCAATTTCATCTAAGATCAACAGTACATCGTATTTGCTACATAACTGTCGTACTTGCTGTAGATATTCGGGAGAATAAAAACGCATTCCACCTGCACCTTGAACAATAGGTTCAAGAATAACGGCAGCGATTTGTGCTTGATTTTCTTTTAGCTGATTTTCAAATGACGCAATATCTTCAGCCGTACAAGGTTGAGCAAATGTACAGTTAGGCGCATCAGCAAAAAGTTGCTTAATAAGAGTATTGCTAAATAAGCTATGCATCCCATTAACGGGGTCGCTAACCGACATGGCCCCAAAGGTATCACCATGATAGCCATGGCGTATAGAGAGTAGTTTCACTTTATGCACCTGGTTTTTGGCATACCAGTATTGAATTGCCATTTTCATGGCTACTTCTACAGCCACTGATCCAGAGTCAGCAAAGAACACTGTTTGTAATGGCTCAGGGGTAATGCTTACTAATTGTACTGCCAGATCAACAGCAGGCTGGTGAGTCAAACCACCAAACATAATATGTGCCATATCATCTAATTGTGTGCCAATCGCCTGGTTTAAAACCGGGTGATTATAGCCATGTATGGCGCTCCACCATGATGACATGCCATCGATCAAGACACGCCCATCCATTAGCGTAATATGCACGCCTTGTGCTGATTTTACCGGGTAAATGGGTGTGTCGGCCTGGATGGCACTATAGGGGTGCCATACATGTTGCTGGTCTTGCTCTAAGAGAGCATATTGTGATTGCACGAATTAAAGGTACCTGGGAGTAATAGAGTAAGAGTCAGCGGATAGCATTTTTCCAACTCAAGATACTGAGTCTACCGGGTTTTGCCAAGCATTGACTCTAACTGCTTTGCTCTACCCTCCCATTTAATGGTTTAACCCATCTGTTTTTCGCGGATTTCATCCAGTGTTTTACAATCTATACACTGGTCTGCTGTTGGTCGTGCTTCTAGACGTCGCACCCCGATTTCTATACCACATGATTCACAGTAGCCGTAATCATCTGTATCAATCATAGCTAAGGCATCATTAATTTTTTTAAGCAGTTTTCTTTCTCGATCCCGTGTTCTTAATTCAAGACTGAATTCAGACTCTTGAGATGCGCGATCATTTGGATCAGGATAATTTGCAGCATCGTCGCGCATATGGTCAACGGTACGATCTACTTCGCGCATTAAGTCATTTTTCCAGTTGGTTAAAACCGCTCTAAAATGTGCTTTTTGCGCTTCATTCATATATTCTTCGCCTTTACTTTCTTGATACGGCTTAAAATTGAAAGGCGTACTTTCAGCTATTGTGCTGTTAGTCATCCACTAACTCCAGGTTTATTTTAAAAAACTGCGCATTTTTATCAGGATAATAACAATTAAGCAAGAAATATTGCTATTATTTGTCGGGTATAAATTTATTAATAGAGGGTTATATGCAGGTAGCAAGCAGGATGGAGGCGATTACGCCTTTTTATGTCATGGAGTTATTGGCACGAGCAAAACAGCTAGAAGCACAAGGACGCGATATCATCCATATGGAGATAGGTGAACCTGATTTTGCAACGCCTCAGCCGATTATCGATGCTGGGGTAGCTTATATCAAAGCAGGGCATGTAAAATATACCCCGGCAGCTGGTTTGCCTGAATTAAGGCAGAAAATTGCGGATTATTATTTGCAGCGTTATCAGGTTACTGTGCCGATACAACGTATCTTTATCACCCCGGGCGCAACAGGTGCATTTCTGCTTGCTATGGGCGTAAGTTTAAATCCGGGTGAAGAAGTTTTATTATCTGACCCTTGCTATCCCTGCAATCAGAATTTTATTCATCTATTTGATGCTAAGGTAAAGCATGTGCCAGTCTATGCAGATACAGCGTATCAATTATCTGTAGATTTATTACAGCAACATTGGCAAGCGCAAACTCGTGGTACTTTGATCGCCTCGCCTTCGAATCCGACAGGCACTATTATTCAAGCGGCTGAATTAGAGAAGTGTATTAATTTTGTCAATACCAAGCATGGCCTGTTTTTTTCTGATGAAATATATCATGGACTGGAGTATGAACCAGGCGTTACCAGCGCTCTAAAATTTAGTGATCAGGTATTTGTGATTAATAGTTTTTCCAAGTATTATGGCATGACAGGTTGGCGGGCAGGGTGGTTGATAGTGCCTGAAGCATATACTCAGGCGACAGAAAAGTTAGCACAAAATATTTTTATTTCAACCTCTAGTCAATCACAATACGCTGCCTTGGCCGCTTTTGACAAGCAAACAGTGGCAGAGTTAGAACTGAGGCGCCAGGACTTTTCTTTAAAAAGAGATTTTTTGTATGCACATTTATTACGTCTGGGATTTAGTATTCCGGTAAAACCTGCAGGCGCATTTTATATTTATGCTGATTGCAGTAAATTTAGTAGTAATAGCCAGCAATTTGCACAGCAATTACTGGAAACTGAAGGGCTTGCTGTCACGCCAGGTAAAGATTTTGGCTATAATGAACATGAAAAGTACCTGCGTTTTGCTTATACAGGCTCTATGGAAAATATCACTGAGGCAATGAAACGCCTGGAGCATTTTATTAACACCCGAACAGACGAGTTAAAAAATGGCTATAACACAAATTTCGCCTAATAGTTTGCAACAGCAGTTACTGGAAAATCCGCAGGCTTATATGTTGCTCGATGTACGCGAACCTTTCGAATACGCAATAGCAAGTTTAGAAAATAGCGTACTAATTCCAATGAATCAGATCCCTGATCGTCTGCATGAACTGGAAAAACAACAAGCTATCATGGTGATTTGTCATCATGGTATGCGCAGTGAGAATGTTGCTTATTATCTTGATCAACAAGGATTTACCCGGGTTTTTAATTTAACCGGGGGTATTGATGCCTGGGCACGTTCCTGTGATGCTAAAATGGCTTTGTATTGAGCAAACGATCTAAATATTAATAATATGCTTATTCTGCAGGGGTAAAAAAATTAACTTTTTTAAAAAAAAGTAATAACCTGAATTATTACCTCCCAGCTTGCAATAAAATACGTTGAAATTGCCTGCTCTGCTTGCCCAGTTTACCTGCCGAGCTATCAAGTTATTGCCAATTAAGAATATAATACGCCAGCATAAATTGCTAAATGCATTATCTGACAAGCGAACAGAACAATACACTGAAGAAAAAATGAATATTAAAGACTATATGATCAGCCTGGGGCAGCAAGCTAAAATTGCAGGCAGAGAGCTTAGCCGTGCTGATTCGGGTAAAAAAAATGCCGCATTGCTAGCGATTGCTGGACAACTAGCCAGTCAGGCAGATTATTTGACCAAAGAAAACGCTAAAGATTTGCAGGCTGGAAAAGCAAAAGGCCTGGATGCAGCCCTTTTAGATAGACTGGAATTAACACCGACTGGAATCCAGGCTATGATTGATGGCTTGCAACTGGTCGCAGCTTTGCCTGATCCTATAGGCGCAATATCAAATATGAACTACCGTCCTAGTGGTATTCAAGTTGGGCAAATGCGTGTTCCTTTAGGTGTTATCGGGATTATTTATGAATCACGACCAAATGTGACAGTAGATGCAGCGGCTTTATGTTTAAAATCAGGTAATGCCTGTATTTTACGCGGTGGCTCTGAATCAATGTATTCCAATCAGGCAATTGCCCACTGCATTGCACAGGGCCTGACTGAAGCTGGTTTACCTGTAGAGAGTGTACAGGTAGTAACAACCACCGATAGAGCAGCAGTCGGTGAATTGATTACCTTGTCTGATTATGTAGACGTGATCGTACCGCGTGGAGGCAAAAGTCTAATTGCCCGTATTTCTAAAGAGGCAACGATCCCGGTTATCAAGCATTTAGATGGTATTTGTCATGTTTACATTGATGCAGCAGCTGATATTGATAAAGCGATTAATATTGCTGTAAATGCAAAAACGCATCGTTATGGTGTGTGTAATGCCATGGAAACTTTACTCGTCGCAGAGTCGATTGCAACCCAGGTTCTGCCTGAATTAGCAAGAAAATATAAGGCAGCAGGTGTAGAATTACGTGGTTGTTTAAAAACCTGTTCTATTGTGCCTGATTGTATTCGAGCAACTGAAGAAGACTGGGCGACAGAATATCTAGCCGCGATATTATCGATTAAAATCGTTGCTGATATTGAGGAAGCAATGCTGCATATCAGTGAATTTAGCTCGGGGCATACTGAATCAATTGTCACTGAGAACTATACCTTAGCGCGTCGTTTTTTGCGTGAAGTTGATTCTAGCTCAGTGATGATTAATGCTTCAACTCGTTTTGCGGATGGCTTCGAATATGGTCTGGGT
This sequence comes from uncultured Methylomonas sp., assembly GCA_964459125.1. Classification (GTDB taxonomy): domain Bacteria; phylum Pseudomonadota; class Gammaproteobacteria; order Methylococcales; family Methylomonadaceae; genus Methyloprofundus. The sequence continues at coordinate 7,861 of CAYWLM010000033.1, forward strand.
GCTGAAATCGGCATCAGTACAGATAAGTTGCATGCCCGCGGGCCAGTTGGCTTAGAAGGCTTAACGAGCTTAAAATATATTGTTCTAGGAGATGGGCATATCCGTCAGTAAATGATTGGTATATACGGTGGCACTTTTAACCCAGTGCATTACGGGCATTTACGCACGGCACTGGAAGTTAGTGAGATTTTTGCTCTGCATGAATTACGCTTTTTACCCTGTGCCCAACCAGCTCACAGGACTGAGCCTGAGGTTAATGCTGAAGCGCGTGTGCAGATGTTACAACTGGCTATCAAAGATTATCCGCAACTTAGCTGTGATACACGCGAACTGGAACGGACAGGACCTTCATATATGGTCGATACACTCGCGTCAACTCGTGCTGAGATTGATGCTGCTGCGCCGTTGCTGTTGTTTATCGGGACAGATGCGTTTAATGGTCTGACTTCATGGCATCGTTGGCAGGCTTTGTTTGAATATGCCCATATTGTAGTTATGACACGACCTGGTTATCAGCCAGACTCTCTGATAGATTTTTTCCTGGATAGGCAAGTTGATGATAGACATTCGTTAAAATCATGTCCTAGTGGTAAAATCTATTTCCAGCAAGTGACGCAATTAGAAATTTCAGCATCGTTTATCCGAAAAGCCATTGCTGAGCAAAAAAACATCAGTTTTTTATTGCCTGAGTCCGTCATTGAATATATACAGGTAAAACGATTATATCGAGCCTAAACAGAATTAAACAAAGGAAATTGAATGCAAGCAGATGAATTATTAGCCATTGTAACGAATGAGCTAAATGAACGAAAAGCAGAAAATATCACGACTATTGACGTGATAGGTAAAACTAGTTTTACGGATTATATGGTAATTGCGACCGGAACTTCTGATCGACATATTAAAGCATTAAGTAATTATGTCGCAATGGCATTAAAAGAAAAGGGAGTTGTTCCTCGAGGCGTGGAAGGGGCGCAAGGGTCTGAATGGGTGTTGGTGGATTTAGGTGATGTTATTTTGCATATTATGACCGCTCAAACACGAGAGTTTTATCAATTGGAAAAACTCTGGAGTGTTGAGAATCTTAAGAATAATGATGAATTGAGCTATGATGAATAAATATCTAGTAACACTACTGCTGTCTGTCTTCACAAATACTGTTTTTGCTGAAATGCCTGATATTCAAGAAGGTTTATGGGAAGTGACTTCCACAGCGAATATAGCCGCAATGCCAATAAAAATGCCAGCAGTCACTATGGAACGATGCTTTACTAAACAAAGCATAAATCCAGAAAATATTTTGCAGAAAAACAATTGTCAGATGAATAAAATGGATATTCAGAATAATCAGGCGAAATGGAGCATGACATGTGAACAAGATGGCATTTCCATGCAAGGGACAGGTAATATTCAGTACCAGAAAATAAATTTTTCAGGAACGTTCGATATGACCATGTCGGGTACATCAGAAGGTTCGATGAACATACATACTCAAATAGCAGGACGTTATATAGGTGTGTGCCCTTAAGTAATTTCTCAGTATTCAGGAATCTATAAAAACAACAGTTGGGATTGGTTGTTACTTCATGCCCATTGTTTTGTTTACTTATAATATTTTAAAACTATTTTTTTAAATTTCGAGAGTTCTTCATGATTCTAGGTAGTATCGTAGCGTTAGTCACCCCAATGTTTGATAACGGCGATGTGGATAAGGACAGCCTTAAAAAGTTAGTAGAATTTCATATAGGACAAGGTACCGATGCTATTGTTGCAGTAGGTACCACCGGTGAATCCGCTACTTTAAATGATCATGAACATATGGATGTAGTCAAAGCAATCGTTGAGTATATTGCCGGTCGAATTCCGGTTATTGCCGGGACAGGTGCGAATTCAACCAGTGAAGCAATTACTTTAACCCGGGCTGCAAAACAAGTAGGCGCTGATGCCTGTTTATTAGTGACTCCTTATTATAATAAACCGACACAGGAAGGACTATACCTGCATTATAAAGCGATTGCAGAGGCCGTAGATATTCCGCAGATTCTATATAATGTTCCAGGCAGAACAGCAT
>CAYWLM010000033.1:10031-16021 GCA_964459125.1 uncultured Methylomonas sp.
GCAGAGGCCGTAGATATTCCGCAGATTCTATATAATGTTCCAGGCAGAACAGCATGTGATATGTTGCCTGAAACCATCGGTCGTCTGGCAAAAATTGATCATATTGTGGGTGTAAAAGAAGCTACCGGTGACCTGTCCCGTGTCGCTGTCATCCGTGATTTATGTGGTGATGATTTCGCCGTATATACCGGCGATGATGCGAGTAGCTGTGAGTTTTGTTTGTTAGGTGGTAATGGTACGATTACAGTTTCTGGGAATGTAGCTCCTCGACTAGTGCACCAAATGATTACCGCTGCGATAAATGGAGATCGTGAGACCGCAACAAGTATTGATGCTAGCTTGAGGGGGTTACACAAGCAGCTATTTATACAATCCAACCCCATTCCCGTCAAATGGGCTGTTGCTGAAATGGGCTTAATAAACAAAGGAATACGTCTTCCTCTAACCTGGCTGACTGAAGATTGTTTTGATATAGTGCGTTCGGCTATGCAGCAAGCACAAGTCCTTTAATCTCGGCATAAATAATACGGCATGAAAGCGATTAAACTTTTTATTATATTTACTTTTACATTTGTAACAGCTTGTAGTCAGTTTTTTCCAGATAAAGAAAAAGACTACGTGAATAGTAAACAAATTCCCCCACTACAAATTCCACCAGGGATGCAAGCCGACAAACTAGCTGCTGAATTAGAAGCAGTTGTGGTTCCTCTTACCTTAAGCAAGACCATTGAATACATTGACCAGGGAGAAAATAATACTTATTTGCGTATTAATTCACCTTTTGCTCATGTCTGGCGCTTAGTGGGGAAGGCATTAACAGAGCGAGTTGTTGAAATTACGGATAAAAACCGCTCAATAGCAACCTATTATGTGCAGTATGATCCTGAAATCCAGATGGTTAGCGATGGCGGCTTTTGGGATGAAGTTGTTTTTTTCTTCGGCAGTGATGCGAACCAGGAACTGCCTTATCAGGTTTTTTTAACAGAATCAGAATTAGGTACTGATATATATGTGCGTGATCAACTAGGAAATAATTTATCTCAGGGTGATGGAATAAAGCTGTTGAATTTAATATTTGATACCATCAAAAAGGATTTTGATGAGTAATTACAATTAGCTGTTCCCGCACATAAATAGGGAATGCCGTTTGTGTTGCATGTATAACGAAATACAGAGTGTTCCTGAATTGATTTCCCGTGAAACAAGGGAACTAACATAGATTTACTCTCATTACGATTTAATTACTGATCCCATAGCTATGCTTAAAATCCCTGGCAGTTCCGCATTATCAAAATTTAGAATCCAAAAATTATTAGCTGACTTACAAACGATAGAGCCTTCTATTAATAATATTTCAGCGTCTTACATACATTTTGTAGAAGTTCAACATGAACTTAGTACAGAAGATGACAAGATTCTGCGCAAGTTATTGTCTTATGGTTCTGCAACAGCAAACATAGAGCAGAAGGGCGATATAACTTACTGGACTGTACCTCGACCTGGAACGACTTCACCCTGGTCTAGTAAAGCAACAGAAATTGCTCAGCGCTGTGGTTTAAGTATTGGACGCCTGGAGCGTGGTACCGAATACACACTTAATTGCTCAGTCGCTATAGATAAAACTAAACTGCACCTAGTACATGCCCTGTTACACGACCGTATGATGCAGACGGTTGTTGATAATATTGAGCAGCTGGATTTATTTGTCCATCATCAACCACTTCCCCTCAGTACAGTTGCTATTATTGAGCAAGGACGCGATGCACTGGTACAGGCAAATAGTGTTTTAGGTCTGGCCCTGTCGGATGATGAAATTGATTATTTAGTCGAAAGCTTTAAAATACTGGGGCGAAATCCTAGTGACGTTGAGTTAATGATGTTTGCTCAGGCAAACTCGGAACATTGTCGGCATAAAATTTTTAATGCTAGCTGGACGATCGATGGTATAGCTCAAGCGAAATCCTTATTTGGTATGATTCGTAATACTGCTGAGAAAAACCCGGAGGGTATTCTCTCGGCTTATAGTGATAACGCTTCAGTTGCAGAAGGATCGATAGCCGATGTGTTTATTCGCAACCCCATAAGCGGTGAATATTCCTATACGCAAGAGGAAGCGCATTTATTAATGAAGGTGGAAACTCACAACCATCCGACAGCTATTTCACCTTACCCAGGTGCAGCAACAGGTTCTGGTGGAGAAATTCGCGATGAAGGGGCAACAGGGCGAGGTTCAGCAACCAAAGCAGGACTAACAGGATTCACTGTTTCACATTTAAAAATTCCTGGCTTTGATCAGCCCTGGGAAACCGATTTCGGTAAGCCTGAGCGTATTGCTTCTGCTTTAGATATTATGCTAGAGGGGCCATTAGGTGGCGCTGCATTTAATAATGAATTTGGGCGGCCTAATATTGCCGGTTACTTTCGTAGCTTTGAACAAGTGGTTGAGGGCAGTACTGGGGATCAATTACGCGGCTATCATAAACCTATTATGATAGCCGGTGGAATGGGCAATATTCGTCCTATGCTGGTGAATAAACATAAAATTCCTGCTGGCTCGCTGATTATTATTTTAGGTGGACCGGCGATGTTAATTGGCCTCGGTGGTAGCGCCGCCTCTTCACAAGCTTCTGGTGCTAGTGCGGCTGAACTGGATTTTGCCTCTGTGCAACGTGAAAACCCTGAAATGGAACGTCGTTGTCAGGAGGTTATAAATCATTGTAATGCTTTAGGCAACGAGACCCCTATAGTTTCTATTCATGATATCGGTGCAGGTGGTTTATCTAATGCCGTACCGGAAATTATTCATGATTGCGAGCAAGGTGGACGCTTTGAACTGCGCAAGGTGAATAGCGATGATAAAGGCATGTCGCCGATGCAGATATGGTGTAATGAAGCGCAAGAGCGATATGTAGTCGCGATAAAACCAGAAGCACTAGAATTATTTGAGTATTTCTGTGCGCGTGAACATTGTCTGTATGCAGTTATTGGTGAGGCAACAGACGCAGAGCATTTAATACTAACGGATGAACTATTTGGCGACAAACCTGTTGATCTTCCTATGTCTGTGCTGTTTGGTAAATCACCCAAATTACACCGTAACGTAACTCACCTCAAAACAGAACATAAAGCACTGGATTTCTCAGGGATTACAATACAAGACGCTGTGGATCGTGTATTGGCGTTTCCAGCAGTTGCCGATAAAAGCTTTTTAATTCATATCGGCGATCGTTCGGTAACTGGTTTGGTTGTTAGAGATCAAATGATTGGCCCATGGCAAGTGCCTGTTGCGGATGTTGCCGTTACAGCTTCAGGCTTTCAAGCAACAACAGGCGAAGCAATGGCAATGGGTGAGCGTACTCCATTAGCCGTTATTAATGCGCCTGCATCGGGTCGTATGGCGATTGCAGAAGCACTAACGAATTTAGCCGCGGCAAAAATCGAATCTCTTAAGCATATTAAAATTTCTGCAAACTGGATGGCAGCGGCAGGAAGTCCAGGTGAAGATGCAGCATTATTTGATACCGTAAAAACCGTAGGTATGGAAGTTTGCCCTGAATTAGGTATTGCCATTCCTGTCGGTAAAGATTCATTATCAATGAAAACAGTATGGAATGAGGCCGGGCGTGAAACCACGATGACCTCACCGCTATCATTGATTATTACCGCTTTTGCACAAGTTACTGATATTACCCATACCTTAACGCCAGAATTAAAAAATGCAGACAGCGTGTTAATGCTGATTGATTTAGGGCAGGGGAGAAACCGTTTAGGCGGCTCAGTGTTAGCGCAAGTGTATCAACAAATGGGTTGTGAAGTCCCTGATCTGGATGATACCGCCTTATTCAAAACATTTTTCAATAGCATTCAGGCACTGAACGCTGACGATAAACTATTGGCTTATCATGACCGTTCCGATGGTGGTTTATTAGCAACAATTGCGGAAATGATTTTTGCCGGACGCAAAGGAGCAGAGCTTGAACTAGATCGTTTAGGTGAAGATGTTCTAGCCACGTTATTTAATGAAGAGCTCGGTGCAGTCATTCAGGTTAGGCAAAGCGATTGTGATGCTGTGTTAGACATATTTGACGCGGCAGGTTTGACAGATTGTACGCATCTGATCGGTTGGGTAACTGAAGAAACGCAGCAACTTACCATTAGCTATGATGGTGAAGTCATCTATTCCGCTAGTCGGGCTGAATTACAGCAAACCTGGTCTGAAGTCAGTTATCGTATGCAAGCCTTACGCGATAATCCAGACTGTGCAAAACAACAATTTGAGCGCATTGCCGATAATAAAGATCCGGGATTAACAGCAAACCTAAGTTTTGATGTGACTGAAAATATCGCTGCTCCTTTTAGCGCAGTGCGTCCGCGTGTTGCTATATTAAGAGAGCAGGGCGTTAATGGTCATGTCGAAATGGCCGCGGCTTTTGATAAAGCGGGGTTTACCAGTATCGATGTGCATATGACCGATATAATCAGCGCTAGAGTCAGTTTAAAAGACTTTATTGGTCTGGTTGCCTGTGGCGGCTTTTCTTATGGAGATGTCTTAGGCGCAGGTGGTGGCTGGGCAAAATCAATTTTATTTAATGAGCGCGCCAGAAATGAATTTTCCGATTTCTTTCAACGTAGCGATACTTTTGGTTTAGGCGTCTGTAATGGCTGTCAAATGTTATCCGGCTTAAAAGAACTTATTCCCGGTGCAGAACATTGGCCAAAGTTTATGCGTAATCATTCAGAACAATTTGAAGCACGTGTTACGATGGTAAAAGTTCAGCAATCACCATCCATATTATTAAAAGGAATGGCTGGTTCAAGCATGCCAGTAGTGATTGCCCATGGAGAAGGACGGGCAGAGTTTTCTGCAAATGATCGGGAACAGGCATTAGTGGCTTTGAATTATATAGATAATTATGGAGAGCACTCAGAAGGTTTTCCCATGAACCCTAATGGTTCACCTGATGGTATTACAGGCCTGACAACGACTGATGGTCGTTTCACCATTATGATGCCACATCCAGAGCGTTGCTTTAGAACCCTACAAAATTCATGGCAGCCTGCTGAGTGGAGCGAAGATGGCGCATGGTTAAGAATGTTTAGAAATGCACGCGTCTGGGTTGGATGATAATTTTATTTACAGCATTTTTCTGTAAAGAGCTTTATGAGAAAAGCACGTAAAAATGAGTGTTCTGGTTTTACAAATTATTATCAAACAATGGGATAAGAGTCAGAGATCAGAAACTCATAAAAACATACGGGCTAATATCCCTGATAGATATCCACTTATTTTTCCACCTGCGGTTTATGTTTTTGGTCAGCACTGTGTCATAGATCAGCATGGTGATGATATTCAAGGCAATCGCATAAAGTATTTTAAAGATGCTGAAGGAAATATAAAGCTTGATCGATTTCAAATCGATGGAGACAATAACATTGTCTATTATGGTTCTCAATCGAAAGAGGTTCCCAGGAGTATAGGTTCACTCAATAATCAATGGATACAATGCAAATACAACTGCAGATACAGTATCTTTGAATCTGATATGTATTATTGGCTGTATGAAGAAGTTATTTTAAACGCCATATGTTTAAATAAATTAAATGGAAATGCATTCTTAAATGTAGAGCCTGACATTATTTATGAAGATTTTATTGATATGGATAAAAGAAACAAGCCATAGTCATTGCCTATACAGAAAGACACGCAGGTATTGATCATGCAGAGGAATATCTATAATGCTTTTCTAATTTAACATAATATACATTATGCGAAGTATCATAAGAACGTTATGGAAAGTGCTAGCCTCGATCAAACATTAGAATTTATCCCTTCAACACTTTCAAACAACCTTATCCAAAGACACAAAGCTTAGTCATATATCAACGTTAGAATGCGATAGTCTTGTCCCTAAAATATCAACTATCAATAAGCCAATGAATGGATTAAACTGTAATTCTGATATGCTAATCATGGATTCAGAACAATCAAA
>CAYWLM010000033.1:16121-26104 GCA_964459125.1 uncultured Methylomonas sp.
TGAATGGATTAAACTGTAATTCTGATATGCTAATCATGGATTCAGAACAATCAAATTCCTCCTAACTCAAGCAAAATAAAATCATGATTTCACCTAGACTTATTGCAAAAATAGAATCTGAAGAACCTTCCATGAAAATAGCCGTTCTTATTGATGCAGATAATGCCCAAGCGGCTGTCATTGAAAAGTTATTAGCTGAAGTTGCACGATTTGGAGAAGCTACTGTAAAACGGATTTATGGTGACTTCACATCACCAAGCAGCGCATCATGGAAAAAAGTACTTCAGGAATTTGCCATAAAGCCTGTTCAGCAGTTTGCTTACACAACAGGAAAAAATGCTACCGACAGCGCATTGATTATCGATGCAATGGATTTGTTATATACGAGAAATTTTGACGGATTCTGTTTAGTAACAAGTGATAGTGACTTTACCGGTCTTGCAATGCGTATACGCGAAGAAGGTCTTACTGTTCTTGGCTTTGGTGAGCAGAAAACCCCTGCTGCATTTAAAAATTCTTGCCATAAATTTATATTTACCGAGGTATTACGCCCCGAATTAGTGAAAGTGATAAGTGTAAATAAACAACAACCTAAAACTATCTCTGATAGTGCCAGTATTGCAGAATCTGAAGTAATTAAAAAAATCAAACCTTCATTTCCTAAAAAGTTTATTTTGGATGCTCTTGAACAATCAAGTGATGATGAAGGCTGGGCTCAATTAGGTACATTCGGGAGCTACTTAACAAAACTACAACCAGATTTTGATTCAAGAAATTTTGGCTTCAAAAAACTATCCGATTTAGTTAAGGCAAAAACAAGTTTGTTCATTATAGATCATCGTGAAACACCGGGCTCAAGCCTTAAACAACTATATATTAAAGCAAAGTAATTAACCTCGCATATAAAGCTGTGCTGTGATTATGCGAAGCACCCCAGAATATTTGTCATGATTCTATTGCGACATAACAACAGCGGACTTTAGTCTATGTAACAACCTTTGCTAAATCGATTCATACTACAATCTATTCATGTAACATTATTCAGAGTGGTAAAATCTACTCACAAACTTAAAAGTACATAAATCAATTAACTGTAGCTATGAGACATCCAGAATTTCCCTTATCCGCTGAACTTATTTATCTTAATCATGCTGCTGTTGCCCCTTGGCCAAAACGAACAAGTATAGCTGTTAGTTCATTTGCACAACAAAATACGCTTTATGGCTCATCATTTTATTTGGACTGGCTCAAGAAGGAATCCGAATTACGCCAGCAACTCAAATCCTTGATTAATGCCCCGAATGTCGATGATATTGCCTTAGTAAAAAATACCTCAGAGGCTTTGTCCTTTGTCGCATATGGCCTGGATTGGCAGCATGGAGATAATATTGTTTCCAGTAATGAAGAGTTCCCATCTAACCGCATCGTCTGGCAATCCTTAAGCGAGCTAGGTGTTCAGTTTCGTGAAGCAGATTTAGCCAGTGCAGAGTCAGCCGAAGATGCGCTGTTTGCCTTAGTGGATAAACATACACGTTTGATAACTATTAGTTCGATCCAGTTTGCCAGTGGTTTGCGTCTGGATATAGATAGAATTGGCCAGTTCTGTCAACAAAATAACATTCTATTCTGTATAGATGCGATTCAAAGTCTGGGTGCTGTGCAATTTGATGTACAAAAATGCCAGGCTGATTTTGTTATGGCAGATGGTCACAAATGGATGCTAGGCCCTGAAGGCTTAGGGGTATTTTATAGCAACCCAGCGGCACGAGAAAAATTAAAGCTGACCCAATATGGCTGGCATATGATGGATAATACACATAATTACGAAAATAAACCCTGGGATATTCACCCTACTGCGCAACGTTTTGAATGTGGCAGTCAAAATACCCTGGGTATTCATGCATTATCTGCCAGCTTATCCTTATTACTAGAGACAGGAATGGAGACAGTGGAAAAGCAGGTTATAGCCAATGCTCGTTATTTAATGACAGCGATAAAATCTCGACCTTATTTACAGCTATTAACGGATGAATCCGCAAAATTACAGTCAGGTATAGTTGTTTTTAAGCATAGGCAAATCAGTAAAGAAGCTTTATATACGCATCTACATAAAAATCATGTTGTCTGTGCAATGCGTGGTGAAGGTATTCGCTTTTCTGCACATTTTTATAATTCGACGCAAGAATTAGATAAAGCGATGCTATTAATACCTGATTGAAAATATCAACAGCACTACACATGGCTTAAACAAAAAAAGTTATAGGCTAACAACATAGGTTAAAATAACTCCCTTAATCCAGGCTAAGACATAGATAAAGCCAGGCAAATTAAGACAACCTATTCGCAATTATGACTGATCACTATATTTCTACTAAACCCATTCCGACTAACGAAAGACTCATTATGGCTCTGGATTTCCCTAGCATAGCGGAAGCACAGTCATTGGTAGAGGAACTGGGGGATTCGGTTGTTTTTTATAAAGTGGGCATGGAAATCTTTATGTCAGGAGACTATTTCGCATTTATTGAATGGCTAAAAGTCAGAAACAAAAAAATATTTGTCGATTTAAAGTTTTTTGACATACCTGCTACAGTTGGCCGCGCTATAAAAGCACTTAGTAATAAAGGTGTAGATATGGCGACAATTCATGGCAATGATTCGATTATGCAGGCAGCAGCCAAAGAAAAAGGTGATTTAAAAGTTCTGGCGGTCACGGCTTTAACCAGTTTAGATAGAGGAGATTTGGATGATCTGGGGTTTCAATGTGATGTACAGCAACTGGTTCTGTCACGGGCTAAAAGGGCTTTAGCTATAGGCTGCGATGGCATAGTATCTTCTGGTTTAGAGGTACCGATGCTACGGGAAAATCTGGATCATAAATTATTGGTGATTACCCCCGGAGTTCGTCCCGTAGACAATCGAGTTGAAGATGATCAAAAACGTGTGGTCAGCGTAGAGCAAGCTTTCCAGAATGGTGCAGATTATATCGTTATTGGCCGTCCGATTCGTGATGCAGAAAACAGGAAGCAGATGGCTGATAAAATTCAAGCACAAATTGCGTCACAGTTTAAGTTCTAGAAAGTACAAGGAGGCGTGGAATTCTATCCTCGCCCTATCCGACCAAAACATCATTTGGCGGGTTTAAAGAATATCTGTATTTTTCCAGTTAGTCTATAACCCGCCCGCATAAATACGCTATAAGGAAATTATTTTTATATTCCTACTGGAATCGATAATACCTGCCCTACCCTGATATTATTGCCTTTAGAAATTGTATTTGCTTGTTTAAGCTGGTCCAGAGTAACCCCATATTGCAAAGCAATACCTAATAATGTTTCACCTTTAGATATTTTATGTACTGACACATCAGTTGTAGGCGAGGTATTTAAAGCAAGCGAATGTTTCTCTGCATAAGCCATAATCCCATTTTGAATTGCTTGTGCCATTTTCAATTGATATTTACTACTTTTGAGACGACTTTCTTCTTTTGGGTTTGATATAAAAGCTGTTTCAACCAGAATAGAGGGAATATCGGGAGATTTTAACACCATAAACCCTGCTTTTTGTACTTTATGTGAATGTAAATCGCCAATATCCCCGAAATTCTTTAATACTTCTTTGGCGACAAGCTGACTGATATCTTGAGAAGCGCTTTGTGATAAATCCAGTAACACAGAAGCCAAAATATCATCTTTATCGTCCAGACTAACCCCACCGACTAAATCTGCTGCATTCTCGTTGCTGGCTAACCAGCGAGCTGCTTCACTTGTTGCTCCATGACGCGATAGGGTGTATACCGATGCCCCGGCTACATTTGAATTGTTAAATGCATCCGCATGGATGGAAACAAATAAATCTGCATTAGCCTTTCTGGCAATGTTCATTCGCTCACGCAGGCTGACATAATAATCACCCTTACGCACCATAACGGCTTTCATACCAGGTTGCTTATTAATTGATGCAGCCAGTTTCTGCGCTATTTGAAAGACTACCTTTTTTTCCAGAGTCCCATGCTTTCCTCTAGCGCCTGAATCCTTGCCACCATGTCCCGCATCAACAGCAACTATAAAAGGTTTAGTAAAACGGTTAGCGATTTTAACTGTTTTACTTGGTTTGTAGGATATTTTTTTAGTTATAACAGGCTTTCTTTTTGTCGGCAAATCAATGACTATCCTGGGGCCATATTTTTTATTGGCCTGTAACACAAAGCTTTTAGGTGCAGCAGCACTCTGTAAATCAATGACCACACGTAAATCTTTTTTATTTCGATGCGCAGTGCGTAAGCCTGTTAATAATGGATGACGTTTTTCTGGTTGGCTGAGGTTTTTTTCTAAATAGGAATTAGTAAAATCAATCACCAATCTATCTGGACCTGTTAATTGAAAAACCTTATGACTCGGTATTGCAGACACATCAAAAACCAAGCGAGTATTATCGCCGACTGAACTAATACGTAATGATTTTATTTTAGTTTGCGCTGCAAAACAGACCGAGATATTTAAAATAACCAGAACAAATAAAATACTTAATTTCCGCATATCTCTCCCCTTTTTTTGTTTATAATCTTAATTAGATTATAGCAGTAGGTAATTGTTTTTTCATGAATAATTAAAATTTATTTTTATTTTTTTATTGCTATGTCAAAAAAATATACTTAATAGTAAGTTCATTCCCGCGAAATTCTTTGGGTTAACCGTGAAAGACCTAGAGATAGCAGGCATTTAACAGATAGATTTCTTAAAGTGTTTTTTTCTGGATTAGAAAGCAAATGTCCCTAAAGTAAAATTTACAATTCGTAATCTGACACAAATACCATTACAAGCCGCATACTATTATTCGTCATCTAATGCGTTGCGGAGTACCTGTATAGCTTGCGATTAATATAGAATACCTGGTATAAACCAGTAGAGCTATTTTCAAATGAAATAGCACCTGAAATTTTTCCTTCTGCAATCTCTATCCCTGCTTTTGCAGCGGCTTCGTAAGCAACTTTAAGAGTTTGTTCATTAAAAGCCTCTGTTACTTTTCTTGCAGTAATCTCTTTTTCAAGTTTAGGAAGAAACTTTGGATCAAAAGAATTAGCACCCTCAGTTCTACTAACACCCGCCCATAAAAAGTCTGTGTTAATAGAGCCTGTCTTCCTGATCTTCAACCCCGTTATTTCTACATATTAAGTGTCTTGCTCTATTGCACATCGGTAGCGGTTTGTAATGGGTTTTTCTTTACTTTTCAATGCTTAATGGCTCACCTTTTATGCCGGCATAGAAAACTATAATTTCCGCTGGTACATTACCTTCATTCTTTCCGTAATGCCATTTATTCACAAGTTCAATAATAGTATCTCCAGCTTTCATGTGCAAGGTAGTATTGTCTTCCGCCACTACCGTTAATTCGCCAGTTAGTAATACTCCTGCGTTAATCACTGGGTGCTTATGTAACGGCAATTCTGTGCCGTGGGGAATTACGATTTTCAATATTGATATCTCCGGTTTTCCATTTGCGTAGTTTGACAAATTTTTACCGTCCCAACTTTTATTAGATTTTATTAAGATTTCTACATCGATTAAATTGTCTTCTTTTGCAAACTTCACTAATGAGAGGATCGTTATTTTTGCTAAAGCTTGTTCGTGGATTTACAGCCCTAAACTATTTGCCTTATCTGGCGTTATACTTCGATTCGTTCTGGGTAGATGCCGCGACATACAGCATCATAAACCCGATGCGGACTCCGCATCACTTCCGCAAATGGCTCTATGCTGTGGCGAACTGCTTTATATTTTTTCCTGTATTGGCTGAAAATTCTAATCGATAAAATTTATCTACCTTGGATTCAATTAATAAAAGCAGCACAGACATTCTAGTAATTGATATGCTATTATTTGCTAACTAGAAATACTTCGCACCCATCGCTCTATGAGTGATCCAACATCGATAACAACAATGAAAAAACAAGCGCTGGATCCTAAGCAACTGTACAAACCTTGTAATACCGAGAATTTTCATTTTGAAAATACGGATGAACTTGAAGATGTAGATGTTTTCATGGGTCAAGAACGAGCCGTTGATTCCATTGAATTTGGTATGCGTATGGAGCAATGTGGCTATAACATTTTTGCACTAGCTCCCTCGGGAACCGGAAAATTAACCACGATACAACAGCTAGTGAGTAAGGAATCCAGTCAACACCCAGCTCCGCCGGACTGGTGTTATATTAATAACTTTAACGAGCACGCAAAACCCAAAGCTATTAAATTCTCTCCAGGAAAAGGCAAAGAATTTCAAAATGATATGGAACAACTCATTGATGAACTCAGTGTCGCCATACCTGCTGCTTTTGATGGTGATGAATATCGTGCTAAAAACGAAGAAATTGATGAAGAATACCGTCAACGCGAGATTCAAGAGATTAGTCAATTACGTGAAGAAGCCATCAACGCCAAGATCATTCTGACAGAAACACCGACCGGTTATGCTTTTTCACCATTGGATGATAAAAATGACCCGATCTCCCCAGAAGAATTTAATAAGCTAGACAGAGCGGCACAACAAAAATATCAAAACAGTCTTTTGGCATTACAACAGCACCTGCAAAAATTACTGAATAAATTTCCTGCATGGCGGAAAGAAGCTAAACGCAAACAGCAACAGCTTAACCGCACAACTGTCTCATTAGCTGTCAATCACTCCATTGATGAGTTAAAACATAAATATTCAGAGCAACAGACAGTTATCACCTATCTGGAAGATGTTGATGCTGATATTTTATTGCATGTCCGTGACTTTATTCCGCACCGCGAACAAATGTCACCTTTTATGGAATCTATCCAGGACGCAAATCCGTTTAAACGTTATCAGGTTAATCTGATTATCTCTAATGATGAAAGCTGCTCCGCCCCCGTCATTCTTGAAAACCACCCTAACTACGCTAATCTTTTGGGTCGTATTGACCATCAAGCCTATATGGGCACTCTGGTAACTGATTTCACCATGATCAAACCGGGTGCACTGCATCGCGCAAATGGCGGTTACCTTATTCTGGACGCCCGTAAATTACTTATGCAACCCTATGCCTGGGAATGTTTAAAAAGATCCTTGCAATCCGGTGAAATTCGTATCGAATCATTAGAACACTCTCTCAGTCTAGTCAGCACTTCATCACTGGAGCCTGAGCCTATCCCACTCGATTTGAAAGTTATTATCTATGGCGATCGGATCATTTATTATCTGCTGAATCAATATGATCCTGAATTCCAGGATCTATTTAAAATTGCTGCTGATTTCGATGACTCTGTTGGCCGCGAAGGCACTGAACTGGACTATGCTCGCCTGCTGGCTACGCTGGCAAAAAAAGAACAATTACTCCCTGTCAGTCGCCATGCTGTGGCGCGCATTATTGAACAAAGTTCCAGACTTAGCGGTGATGCTGCAAAATTATCCACTCATCTACGCAGTATTAATGACTTATTAACTGAATCCGATTATTGGGCCAGGTTTCACGGCCATGATGTCATCGCCAATAGCGATGTGCAACAGGCCATCGAACATAAAGTTCATCGGCTGGACAGAATTCGCGAAAAAGTATACGAAAATATCCACCGTGGCACGGTAATGATTGACCTGCAAAATAAAGTGGTCGGCCAGATTAACGGACTTTCAGTCATCCAGCTGGGCGAATTTATGTTTGGTCAGCCATCGCGTATTACTGCCACCACCCGTTTGGGCAATGGTAAAGTGATCGACATAGAAAAAGAAACTGAACTGGGTGGCGCGATTCATTCCAAGGGTGTTTTAATTTTATCCAGCTTTATCGCAGCTCGTTATGCACGTAAAACCCCATTTTCCATGGCAGCCAGCCTGGTATTTGAACAGTCCTACGGATATGTGGAAGGAGACAGCGCCTCTTTAGCTGAATTATGCGTGATTTTATCCTCACTAGCCGAAGTACCTTTTCGACAGGATATGGCCATTACTGGCTCCGTAAATCAATTAGGTCAAGTACAGCCAATTGGTGGTGTTAATGAAAAAATTGAAGGCTTCTTTGATATTTGTAAGGCACAAGGCCTGACGGGTCAACAAGGCGTCATTATTCCAGCCAGCAACATCAAATACCTGATGTTACGCTGGGATGTCGTACATGCGGCTAAAGCAGGCCAGTTTGCAATCTATGCCGTAGAAACTGTTGATGAAGCTTTGCAATATCTAAGCAATATGCAAGCAGGTACCTGTGACGCTAAAGGAAAGTTTCCTGAGGATTCATTTAATGGTAAAGTGCAGCAACAGCTATTGACCTTTAATACCATCCAGCAGGAAATGAGGGCAGCAGAAAATGTTTATCATGCTGATAAGTAAATAATCGGTAAATTAATTGCGTAGCTGCTGTGCTGTAATGGCTTTTGTGTAGCTAGCTCGCAATTCATACCTGCCCCACCCCACTATTTTCTCCATGTGCTTTTAAAGCATTCTTATATTGTTTTTACGGACGGCACGAGGATAGCGCCAGATATTTCCAGGAATATAGCCCCAGGTAATTGAATCACCGTAACCAAGAATGGTCTTCAACTTTCACGCTCATAACATTAAAAATCAGAACGACAAGCTCAGATTGCGCGGCAAGATATACGATGAACTTAAGCCCAGTAAAAAATAACCGTGGAACATAACGCGCGGTGTCTACTATAGAATTATGGAGAGAAATGATGAGTGAATTTATAGATAGATAGTGCAGCAATTGAGAAAAGTTATCTAAATATTTATCCACAAGTGCCAGCCGAATTTTTTTCGATTTTCAAAAGCTGGCATTCTCTTCAAAGATAGTCGCGAACATTATGAGCTATCGGCCTTTCTGAAAGCGGTATTCTAGACGAGTTTACCCGGCCCCAGGGGTTGAGTATTTTTTTCAGTCGCATTGAATGTCAGGAGCGCTTACACAGTCTGCCAGTAGAGGTTGCTATGGAAGTTTACAATGGCTGGGCTCGTCCATTGGATAGTCAGGTCCAGAAACACGGATACCAACTTTACAATGTCAATAATCTTAAACTCGCTCGCTTTAAAGAAATCTTTCCTGCGCCAGCAAAATCTGATTCGATTGATGCCCATAAAATTCTGGAATTGTTTCAACTTCAGGATCATTTACCACTCGCTAAAGGTGTTCTGCAAGCGGTGCTAACTGTGCCCCAAGTCAACCAGAGGCTAAAACGTCTAACCAGGCGACGACGTCAGCTGAGCAACGAAAAGGTTGCCTTGCAAAACCGTATATAGCCCGATTTGCAAGCGGTTTGCCCGAGTCTCCTGGATATGACTGGAGGTGTTGACAATCTGTGGTTTCTACACTTTCTGACGTGTCGTGACGACCTGGTAAAATTAGTACGACTGCAGAGCAAAAGCTTGCTTGCCATTCAAGGTGTTGGCAGGCGTTACCTCAGCCTCATTTTTTGTGACTGGCAAAAACAGGCAGAATTTTCTGATGAGATCGAGGAAGTTGGCCCGATGATTCAAGAGGATGCACGTCGCCTGTTAGCTTTAATGGCTTAGATTAAAGCGATGGATGAAAAAATCGACCAACAAATTCAAAAGTCCGTTTATGCTCAACATATTCATTCGATTCCTGGCTTTGGCTTGGTATGTAGTGCTAAACTGGCTGGCGAAATAGGCACTCTAGAACGTTTCTCGAAACAGAGTAGCTTCTCAATCTAATCGGCATGGCTCCGCTGGATAATCAGTCAGGCATTTACCACGGTACGAAATCACCGAAGCACGTCAATACTCGGGCTCGCAAAGCGATGATGACTGCGGTATGTCGTCACATGACTTGTGTGCCGGAATCTCGCGCTTACTATGAAAAAAAACGTTCCGAAGGCAAGACACACAACAAGGCCATTCGTGCATTGTGGCGCCATATATCGCGAGTTATCGTCATCATCATGCGGGGGTCAGGTCTTTGATTTATGATTCTTGACAATACCACTGACTGTAGAATAGTGAAG
>CAYWLM010000034.1:0-24145 GCA_964459125.1 uncultured Methylomonas sp.
CAGAATCTATAACCAATAATGCAGCTGCGATTATTATGTTTCCAATTGCCCTAAGCGCCTCACAGGCTATGGGTGTAAATACAGCACCCTTTGCTATTGCAGTCATGATTGGTGCTTCAGCGAGCTTTATAACGCCTATTGGCTATCAAACAAATCTAATGGTATTTGGCCCTGGTGGTTATCGATTCAGTGACTATGTGAAATTAGGCTTGCCACTTAGTCTGTTAGTTGCCGGTATAACTCTATGGATAATTCCGCAGGTATGGTCTTTTTAAGCTAAATTGTGCGCTATGGGATATTGTTTATTTATAGAAAAGCGTAATGCCTAACCAGTCCCCCTCAAAAACCAGGTAACTAACAGACAAAATCAGTCGGCCATTTTTTATTTAACAGAGAATAGTGAGCTTCTTTTTATATTTTTTGTCATGTACAAAAACTAAGATATAGCTATCAGTACTCGATCTAAAGCCTGGATTTTCGACAAAATTATTTATTTTCCATTATTTATCCTACAAGCTTAATTATTATAGGAATTTTCTCATTAAATTTCCATGGCGGCCCTTACACAACGAATAACCCCGTAATTATAAATTTCATCTAAAGCTTCGTATACAGGTTTTAAGGCATTATTTTGCTCTGCTGGCAGACTTCTGATTTCATCCTGAATAGAATTAATTTCCTGGTCACTTAGTTCAATCACATCAGTTAATTCAATAACGCCCTGAGCAATACCCTGAGCAAGATGACCATATATGGTTGTGTCTGTTAAACCTCGCTGTAGCGCTATTTTTTCAACAGAAAATCCAACTTTAAATAAAGCAACTGACTCATCTACTGTTGCAGAAAGTTCTGAATTTTGTTCCTGAGTCTGATGAATATCTCGAATAACTTTCAGAAATTCATCCGCATACAATTCCAGTTTTTTCTCGCCTACACCTAAAATTTGAGCAAATTGTTGATGGTTTAAGGGCACCCTTTCCACCATTTCAGTCAGGCTCGCATCACTAAAGATAATATACGGCGGAACATCCTGATCATCGGCCAACTCACGGCGTTTGGCACGTAAGGCATCCCATAGCACATTATCTCTGTGACGCGCAAAATCACCGCGTGTAACTTTAGCTTTTTTACTCTTCGGCCTGGCTAAATCCTTACGCAGCCGGATTTGTGTTTCGCCACGCAATAATGGGCGACAAGTACTATTGAGTTTTAATGCACCATATGCTTCATAATCAACATCAACCAGGCCTTTAACCACCAATTGCCTGAATACTGAACGCCACTGACTTTCATCCAGGTCTTTACCAATACCGAAAGTACTTTGTTTATCATGTCCAAAACTCTTGATACGCTCAACATCCTTACCCAACAGGACATCCAGTAAATAATTCACCCCAAAGCGTTGTTCGGTACGATAAATACAGGATAAAGCTTGCTGAGCAGCAACTGTACCATCCCAGGTTTCTACTGGTTCAAGGCAGGTATCACAATTGCCACAGGGCCTAGTATCCATTTCACCAAAATAATTTAACAAGACTTCGCGCCGGCATGACACCTGTTCGCATAAGCCCAACATGGCATCCAGTTTATGCAGTTCAACCCGTTTATGCATTGCATCGGCATCAGAACCCTGTAACATTTGGCGTAGCGTAATAACATCCTGCAAGCCGTAAGTCATCCACGCATTTGCTGGCTCGCCATCTCGTCCTGCTCGACCGGTTTCCTGATAATAGCCTTCGATACTTTTGGGTAAATCCAGATGCGCCACAAAACGTACATTGGGTTTGTCTATACCCATACCAAAAGCAACGGTGGCAACAATGACCACGCCTTCGTTCATTAAAAATTGATGTTGATGTTTATTACGTAGCTCATGCGATAGTCCCGCATGATACGGATATGCATCAATACCCTTAGTCTGCAACCATTCTGCAGTTGCCTCCACTTTTTTACGCGACAAACAATATACTATCCCGGCATCACCCTGATGCTCTGTCTTAATAAAGTTTAATAATTGTTGTCGCGCGTTCTGCTTTTGCACAATACTATAGCGGATATTCGGGCGATCAAAGCCACCAATAAAAAGCTTTGCCTGGCTTAGTGTCAATCGAGTAATAATTTCTTCACGAGTACGCTGATCAGCTGTTGCCGTCAGGGCTATTCGGGGAATATCAGGAAAGCGCTCAGCGAGTAAAGATAGCTGTAAATAATCACTACGAAAATCATGCCCCCATTGGGAGACACAATGCGCTTCGTCAATGGCAAATAAAGCAATATTCAAACGCTTAAATAATTGCAAAGTTCTTTCTGATGTTAACCTCTCAGGTGCAACATAGAGTAAATCCAGCTCTCCACGCAATAATTGCTGCTCAGTTGCTTGAGCTTGTGCATAACTTAAGGTTGAATTCAAAAATGCGGCTTTAACACCTAGTTGATGTAAAGCATTGACCTGATCTTGCATTAATGCGATTAAAGGCGAAATAACAATACCAACACCTGACCGGACAATCGCTGGGATCTGGTAACACAAGGATTTACCGCCACCCGTTGGCATCAGGACAACAGCGCTTTGCCCTGCAATTAACTGTTCAACAATCTCAGCCTGATCACCGCGAAAATTTTCATAACCAAACACCGTCTGTAAAACAGCATTTGCCTGGCTCCTTTTATCATCAGATTGATTCACATTGTTTCCTTAGAACTTAGCAAGATATACGGCATAGCTTGGATAACTTATTCCGTACGCTCAGCTAAAACAGTTATATAATACTGCTATTATAAATTAAGCGTTCCCGCATCTATCAGGATTTTTTGTATATTGAGCATGAGTAGCACGAATCGTTTACACCTACTAATAGAAAATAATCAACAATCCCTGTTAAAACATGGACTAAAAGGCCTGGAAAAAGAAAGCCTGCGCCTATCCAGCCAAGGCTTTATTGCACAGACTGAACATCCGTACCAACTAGGTGCAGCACTGACGCATCCACACATTACCACCGATTATTCTGAAGCTTTATTAGAGTTTATTACGCCTCCCTTTGCAGATATTGATGAAACCATACACTTTATGCACACTATTCATCAGTTTGTGTATGACAATCTCGAGGATGAATTTTTATTAGCAACCAGTATGCCCTGTGGCATAAATGGTGATGCAAGCATACCTATTGCCAAATACGGTCATTCCAATATAGGTAAAATGAAGCATATTTACCGCAAAGGGCTATGGCACCGCTATGGACGCACTATGCAGTCTATAGCTGGAATACATTTCAACTACTCTGTGCCTGAAGCTTTATGGCCTGTTTTGCATAAACTCGAAGGCTCGAAGCAAACTCTTGCTGAATTTCAATCATCCGCATATTTTGATTTAATCAGAAACTTCCAGCGTCAAGGCTGGTTAATTCTGTATTTATTCGGTGCCTCGCCTGCGATATGTAAAAGTTTCTTTAAAAGCCGTCCTGAGCTAATGACGCAATTTAAAGAATTTGATAATGGCACACTGTATTATCCTTATGCCACGTCATTACGCATGAGTGATATAGGCTATAAGAGTAATAATCAGGCCGAGCTGGATATTGACTACAATTCATTGAATGGCTATGTAGACAGTTTATCCCATGCGATTGATACCCCATATCCGGCGTATAAAGGCATAGGCGTAAAGGTGAATGGTGAATACCAGCAGTTAAACAGCAATATTCTGCAAATCGAAAACGAGTATTACAGTACTGTACGTCCCAAACAAATCATAAATCCCTGTGAAAAACCAACGCTAGCACTTAAGCGTCGTGGCGTATTATATGTAGAAATCCGTTCCCTGGACCTGGATCTATTTAACCCCATAGGCGTTGATGTAAACCGCGCACGTTTTATTGAAGCACTATTACTCAGCTGTTTGGTACAAGATAGCCCAAAAATAAATGCTGAAGACTTTAGCATCCATAATGCCAACCAGCTAAAAGTTGCTCATGAGGGGCGTAGACCAGACGTAAAACTTATTAACAAACAACAGTCTGTGCGTTTACAGGATTGGGCAAACGATATACTCGATGGCATGCAGCCTATTTGCGATATTTTAGATGCAAATGAAACAGATAACGCTTATGGCCAGGCACTTGCAGCACAGCGTAAGCTAATTGACAATCCTGATCTTACTCCTTCAGCACGAATTCTAGCCAAAATGCGCAGCGAACAACTGCCTTTTGCTCGCCTGGCAGACCATCTCTCTCAGCAACATGCGCAAAACTTTAGAACCCAGACACTCAACGCAGCTGATAGCTTGAAATTCACTCAAATGGCTACCGAGTCACATAAAAAACAAAGTGAAGTTGAAGCGCATGACAGCTTATCTCTGGATGATTTTTTAGAGAAATATTTCAGTCAAAGTTAAATTATCTACGGATATTTGCGCTGCTCTTTAAAGCCACAAAAAAACTAAACAACCATGAATAATATCGAATCAATCCAAACCGAATTACAGGGTAAAAACCCACGTAAAGTGCTAAGACATGCGCTAGAAAACTACGCTAAAGTTGCTATATCCTTTAGCGGTGCTGAAGATGTAGTCCTTATCGACATGGCCTTGAAAATCCGTCAGGATATACAGATATTTACTCTGGATACCGGTCGCTTACATCCAGAAACCTATCAATTTATTGAACAAGTCAGAAAACATTACAATATTGATATCGAAGTACTCAGCCCTGACTATAAATCCCTAGAGGCACTTGTGAAGCAAAAAGGCCTGTTTAGTTTTTATGCTGACGGCCATGAAGAATGTTGCGCTATACGTAAAGTTGAGCCCTTAAAACGCAAACTGGCAGAAGTTGATGCCTGGATTACCGGACAACGTAAAGACCAAAGCGTAGATACAAGGCAAAACATTCCGGAAATACAAATCGATCCAGCCTTTGCAACAGACAGTCACCCGCTGATTAAATATAACCCCCTGGTCAACCAGAGCTCGGCACAGATATGGGATTATATAGAAGCCCATCAAGTACCATTTAATGCCCTACATCAGCAAGGTTATATCAGTATCGGCTGTGAACCTTGCACACGCCCAGTACTACCCAACCAGCACGAACGCGCAGGACGCTGGTGGTGGGAAGAAGCAACAAAAAAAGAATGTGGTTTACATATTTCTAAAAACTAAAGGGTAACCATATGAAAATTCAATGGTTCCCAGGGCATATGCACAAGGCAGGCAAGGAAATAAAAGCAAGCCTGCCTGATATTGATTTAATTATCGAAATACTTGATGCTCGCCTGCCCTTTAGTAGTGCAAACCCATTACTATCAGCACTACGTGGTGATAAACCCTGTATTAAAATTCTCAACAAAGCAGATTTAGCTGACCCGGTCAGAACGCAGCAATGGCAAGATTTTCTGGAACAGGAGGACGGCGTTAAAACCCTACCCCTAACAGCTGTACAGACAGATAAAGTCGATACAGTGATTGAATTGTGTCGTAAATTAATACCCCATAAAGCCACTGCCAGCAAAGTAATTCACGTGCTTATTATGGGCATACCTAATGTTGGCAAATCTACTTTGATCAATGCCCTGGCAGGACGCACCATAGCCAAAACAGGTAATGAACCTGCAGTCACCAAACGCCAGCAACGCATTGATTTACGCAATGGCATTATTCTTTGTGATACACCTGGAATGCTATGGCCTAATCTGGAAAACCTAAATACCGGTTATCGCCTTGCAACAACTGGAGCTATCAAAGATACGGCATTAAAACACGATGATGTTGCATCTTTTGCCGGCGAATTTTTGCTACATCACTATCCCGAGTCATTAAAACAACGCTATCAACTCGAAACACTGCCTGAATCCGATTATGAACTATTACAGATAATTGGCAAAAAACGCGGATGCTTACGCTCAGGCGGGCATATTGAAATGGATAAAGTCGCAAAAATTCTGCTTGCTGAAATCCGGGATGGAACATTGGGCAGAATGACTCTGGAAACACCCGAAATGATGCACAAAGAGCTGGCAGAATTAACCCTTATGCGCTCGCAAAAAGTAGCGAAAAAGGAGAAGCGTAAGAAAAACTGGAAAAGTGAAAGGTAGTTACATTGTCGTCAAATAATCAATAAGGTAAAGCCCGCCAACGCCGCCAAAAGGCATTGCAATAGCTCGAATAATGGGGTGTTGTGCCAATGGAACAAAAGGACCTGCCTGTATGCCATTTACTTCATATATCAACAATGGTATGCGCACTGATAAAACGGACATCTCGCCATTATTAGTATCTGATTCCTTTGCTAAAGTCTGCCAATATTCAATTCAAGTTATTTAGATTCAACTAATAAGTGCAATTCATTTTTATGGGACTGAGAGGGTCATCTTATGTATATCTCAAAAGATGATTTAATACCCCGCAGATGGCGGAGTATTAAATCATCAGAATAGCTAATCTTTTAATGCGATGGTTTCAACCCTGTCACTGGTGTCGAGAGTTATTTTGCCTTCCTGAGCTAACCAGCCAATACTGCGCTGGATAATTTTTTCTTCTTCCTCAAGCTCTCTAAGCAATTTTGCAACAGCGGTAACGCCATTCTTATCCAGGTAATGCCAAATGCTGCCTGCGGCCAGTCCAATGCGTTCAGGGATAGTCTTTACCGGGGTCTCAGCAACGGCTTTGGGAGCAGCGATTTGAGCCTTTTTAGCTGGAGCTGATTTTTTAGGCTTTGCCTTAGTTACTGCGGTCTTAATAGGCATTTCAGCTGTTGTTTTGCTTACTACGCTTTTACTCGACTGTTCAGGCGTTGTTTTAGTTGTTACGACTTTAGTGGGTTGTTCAACTTTAGTTACTGGCTTTGTGGGGGTGGGAGTTGTTGGTTTTTTCATAAAGAGATAAATAATATAAACAAAAAAATCAGTATAAACCATTCAGATATAAATGCACTCCCTTCGTTTAATGTATCAACACTTTTCAGGGCACATGACTACGCAGTTGTTTTTTCTCTCGTTCATTTGCAAAAAAAAGACACAAAAAAACGGCGCATCAATGCTTTTGCTCAAGCTTATTTTAGGCATCCATACCTATATTTAGAGCACCTGATCTTGCAAAAGCTACTAATAAAACAGGAAATGCGAATAAAACACCACTTATAGGAACATCTTGTACCGCTTGAAAATCAAGTGTAACCGGTTCTTCTGATTGTCCAGCACTGCCAGCCAGAAGGGCTCCAGTATTTTGAGCTCCTATATCCCCATCGGGGCAATACTATCTTGTCCACTCAGCTCACTTTTGCTACTTAAAATCGTTTGAGCTTTTTTTGCTGTTTTGTGTAACCGTCCGGCACTTATGGCTTTACGTTTAACTGATCGGCCACATCGCAAGTTTTTGTCCTTCGTTTAGTTGTTGTTGAGCTTGTGTGCAACATTTCATCCGTCAAAACAGCCGCTCCGCGCGTTTAACACTGATTGGCGTCACACCAAAAGCACGGACGATATCCATTTATTTTACATAACCGTTGCTATAAAACTGGGCTGTAATCATTTTGAACGATGCATCATCATTTTCATCTTGGGTAAAAACTGGCAAGATAGCATAAAAATAGGTAATACGGACCTCTCATTTTTCCACGGCAAGGTCTTGAGTTATTCCTGTCGAACCCGCTGAAAAATAATATGTTGTCGCTGAACCATTGGTTTATTCCGATATGTGGGGACTGACTTAGTCCACAGATAATCTAAAACAGGCATCATTACAAAATTTGAGGCGTACGCAAAGAATTACTTGTTATCTTAGAACATAAGGTTTTCTATTAATTGATTTTACTGCGATTTTATTTTCAGTCGGGTGACTCTATCTATAGGCTAAGGTCATATGTTCTGAGGCAAAATCTATTCCCCAGTTTTCATGTAACCTGCAATTAATATAATTTCATTTTTATAATTATTTGAAAGGTTATTGTAAGGTTGCCCCCCTATACTAAAACTTAGTAAAAAGTAGCGTACCTACACTTTATTCTTTATTTGAGATGAACACCGGCAGTAGCTATAAGTTATTTCGCCAGTTTTTACCCATTTGATATTGAATGATCAATTTAATAATCTGTGTGAATGGCAAATGAAAAAAATACAAATAGATACTTCTACCTTACTGGCATTTTTTTGCTGGCTTAGTTTAACGGCTGCAGTCTTATCATTTCCAATAGCACTGGCCTGTGGAAATATTGGGTTACGTTATAAGCGCTTCGCTAGATAAGCTAACCCAAGCTACGCTGTAAAGCGATTGTTTATAAATTAAAAAAATCACGGAATATGTTTAATGCAACTTTCACGACAAGATTACTGGGTTTATTACTGATATTCCCGCTATCGGCATTGGGTGCCGGAGTGAGTTCTGAGTCACTGGATCTGACCACGCATGTATCCGGGTATCTCGTACTACTCGTATTCCTGATTGCGTATATGCTGGTGATATTTGAAGAAAAACTTCAATTACAGAAATCCAAACCTGTTTTAGTAGCTGCCGGGATTATCTGGGTAATCATCGCTCTGGCTTATAAAACACAGGGCCTTAGCGATATTGCTAATCAGGCACTGGAGCATAATTTTCTCGAATATACAGAATTATTCTTTTTTCTGTTAGTCGCGATGACTTATATCAGTGCGATGACAGAGCGTGGGGTATTTAATGCATTGCATTTTGAATTGGTCTCAAGACATTTCAGTTACCGTCAGATTTTCTGGATTACCGGTGTACTGGCATTTTTTATTTCGCCAGTGGCTGATAATCTGACGACCGCCTTGATTATGTGTACGATTGTTTTGACCATAGGCGCAGCCAAGCCTGAATTTATCAGTATTGCCTGTGTCAATATTGTAGTTGCCGCTAATGCAGGCGGTTCTTTCAGCCCCTTTGGCGATATCACAACCTTAATGGTCTGGCAGAAAGGCATTTTGGATTTCTGGACTTTTTTTAAACTGTTCATTCCGGCCGTAGTAAATTTTATCGTGCCAGCCACCATTATGTATTTCTTCTTACCAGTGGGACAACCTGCATTACCGGATGAAGTTGATGCCAATATTAAGCATGGCGGATTAATTATTGTATTGTTATTTTTAGCAACCATAGCCACATCGATATTTTTTCATCAATTCCTGCATCTACCGCCTGCAATTGGTATGTTAATGGGATTGGGCTATCTGAAAATGTTTGGTCATTGCTTGCGTATCAAGTTTAGACGAGAAAATTATTCTTTTGATTTGGTGCCAGGTTCAGAAGGCAAAGGTAGCGCTTTTGATGTCTTCAGTCATATTGCTAAATCAGAATGGGATACCCTGTTTTTCTTTTATGGCATTATTATGTCAGTGGGTGGCATTAGATTTATGGGCTATTTAACGCTCGCTTCCGAATTCATGTATGGCGAGATGGGGGCGACAACTGCGAATATATTGGTAGGCATCATCTCTGCGGTGATTGACAATATTCCGGTCATGTTTGCAGTACTATCTATGAATCCTGAAATGTCAGAAACGCAATGGCTACTAGTGACCTTGACTGCCGGTACAGGCGGCAGTTTATTATCGATAGGCTCTGCAGCAGGCGTGGCGTTAATGGGACAGGCGAGGGGCTTCTATACGTTCTCTAGTCACATGAAATGGATGCCGGCGATCGCATTGGGCTATGCCGCAAGCATCTACACACACTTGGTGATAACTCATGCTATTTGAAACTTTTTTTCATTTGAAAACCAGTATGTTGTTTAGACGATTTAAGCGCTTTATTAAGAAGACTCCTTTGGCAAAACACGATGATAATAGGATTGAATCTGATCGACAAATGTTGCAAAGAGTTAGTATAAAATTTATTACTATAATATTTTTTATTACGATGTTTGATACATTACTGGACTGGTTTTTAGGCTTACTAAATATTGTGATGCACCTAATACACATAGGTATTGAAGCGATCGAATATTCGCTTGAACTGTGCCTGACATATCTTTTAAATACGAACACTCATCAAAGCGAGATTATCATAGTCAATGTAGCGATTATTATCGCTTTATTTCTGGTTTGTCGCTTAATGTTTGCGGCACCTAAGATGTATGTTCGCTTTAAACGCAATTTACGGGCTGCCTGGTTGCGGCACATAAGACGAGAAGCTTCTTATTGGCGGGCGAGATCATTAAGTCACAAAATAAAATGCGTCAGTGCATATAGCTTTGGCACTGCTTGCCTTTTGTTATTTGTTAGCTAAACCAGTAGCCAGGAAATAAGATTAAGTTGATCCAGTTGTTTGTTTATCATGAATATCTAGTCAAAACCATGGAGGTATTAATAATATTGATCTCGTCGAACCCTGAGGAGCAAAGTATCCTACGAGTTAATTATTTTATTCTTAAACGTCACTTTTATCACAGTACCTTTCCCATCTAAGCGATTACTTATTTGAATCTTTGCCTGGTGTAAATCGGCTATTTCTTTAACAATAGCCAAACCCAGACCACAACCATCACCCGGGCTACCCTGAATGCGATAAAAACGCTCAAAAATTCGATCCTGCTCTACTTCGGGAATACCCTCACCATCATCCTCAACCAGTAAACAAAGGTGGTGTTCATCATATATTAAGCTGACAACAATATTACCATTTACGCGCCCATACGAGATGGCATTGTCGATCAAATTAGATAATAATTCTTTCAGTAGCACAGCATCACCCTTTATCCAGACAGGTTGGTTAGAGCCATCAAAACTCAGGTCAAGCTGTTTTTCCAACGCTTTAGGCACCCATTCCATACAAACGTCACGTACTAAACTGTGTAGATCAAGTCGTTTCAACCTCTGACTTCCCTCAATAGGCTCAGAGCTTGCTAATATAAGCAACTGGGTAATCAGGTGTGAAACCCGATCAGCACTATTTTGCATTTGTCTTAAAGACGATTGCATCGTGTCCAGATTTTTTTCACGCTGCGCCACTTCAGCCTGTAATTTTAAACCTGCCAAAGGTGTGCGTAATTGGTGGGCGGCATTAGCTATAAACCGCTGTTGTGTAGCTATAGCAGACGCTAAGCGTGATAACAGTTGATTAATAGTATCGGTTAATGTTCTTACCTCGGTAAAAACATGGACATCAGCCATAGGGCTTAAATCATGTGGTGAACGCTGTGCAATCTGATCAGCTAATTTATGGAATGGTAACAGGATTATTTTAATATTTTTAAATAAATACAGAGAAACCAATACTGTTAATAGTAATTGTGGGATCAAGTCAGCTAATAAAATATCAATCATCATTGCCTGGCGTTTATGCAAGGTTTCTGCGACATAAATAGTGACTTTTTCAGCTATTGTCTGATTTTTCACCCGCACCGATACTACCCGTACCGGTTCATCATAAATTAGCGTATTAAAAAACACAGGCTTTGACCCATCAAGCTCCGCAAACTCAAGTCTAGGTAATGCAGGGTCACCCGCTAGTTCACCCTGCTTTTCAGCGACAATTTTAAAATAGGTTTTATCCAGATCATCCCAGCTAAAAACTTCCAGAGCATTCGCCGATAGCTCAACGGAAATTCCTTGATCCGTTATCTTGATTTCCTGCTCCAAAGAGTGTGCCGAATTCAGTAACCATCGATCATAGGTTTTATCGACATAATGTAATGTTACGAAATAGGACAAAGCCGTTTCAATCAGTAAAAAGCAAAATATGGGAACCAACAAGCGGACAATAATGGTGTTTTTTAAGCTTTTACTGATCATAGGAGTTTGCCTCCAGTAAATAACCTAAACCACGTATAGTACGGATGACGGATTGATAAGGTTCCAGGCTTTTACGCAAACGATGGATATAGACTTCAATCGCATTATCGGCCAGCACTTCATTTGTCGATGCCAGGCGCTGAGCTATCCGGTCTTTACTCACCACTTTACCTGCTTGCAGAATTAAAATTTCAAGTAGCGCAGATTCGCGGGCTGATAGATTAAGTAATTGACCATCTGCAAGAACCTCATGTGTCTGGGCATCTAACACTAATCGCCCGACCTCAATACGATGACTGAAACCACCATAACAACGCCGTATCAGTGCGTGTATTCTCGCCTCCAGTTCACCTAAATCAAAGGGTTTAGTTAAATAGTCATCTGCTCCCTGGCTGATTCCTTCGATTCGGTCAGTCACTCCATCCCGTGCCGTTAAAATAAGTATAGGTAAAGCTATTTTCTGTTTACGTATACTGCGTAGTACTTCGAGCCCATCCATATCTGGCAAACCTAAATCCAGCACTATCAGGTCAAAGCCCTGCGCATGAATTAATTGCAAAGCATACTTGCCTGATTCTGTAAAGCAAACGGTAAAACCACTTTGTTGTAAAACATACGTTAAGCCATCTCTAAGTACAGCATCATCCTCTATTAATAAAATATTCATTTATTTACAGTGTTGAAAGGTTATTGAAAGGTTGCATACCTATAATAAATTCTAACATCAGTTTTCTATAGCCTATTTAACCCAGAAGAGACACTTATGCAATCATTTGAAAAATTATTAGCACAAAATCAACAGTGGTCTGCTAACAAAAAATCCCAGAATCCGGAGTTTTTTGAACATTTATCAAAGGAACAAAAACCAGAATTCTTATGGATAGGCTGCTCGGACAGTCGAGTTCCAGGTGAAATTATTGTCAAAGCTGAACCTGGTGAAATTTTCATTCATCGTAATATTGCTAATCAGGTTATCCCTACTGACTTTAATTGCCTCAGCGTCTTGCAGTATGCGGTGAACGTATTGCAAGTAAAACATATTATCGTCTGTGGCCATTATAACTGTGGAGGCGTTGTTGCCGCCTTAAATAAACAACGGTCGGATCTGGTTATTACCAATAAATGGCTAATGCATATTAAAAATACCTATCGCCTGCATCAAGATGAAATAGATTCACTAGAAACTCAGGAACAAAGGGTTAACAAGCTTGTCGAATTAAATATTATCGAACAGGTTAATGCTTTATTGCATACCTCTATTATTCAAGAGTCCTGGAGCCGACACCATCTACCCACACTTCATGGCTGGGTATATGGCTTAGAAGATGGGCTGATTAATCCGCTGATTAAATTGACATCAAGGCATAAAATTAATCCTATTTTTCAATACGAAAAGATAAATCAAAGAGTGAAATGATGAAAATAACTAAGGCATACAGTTCAGATTTTGGAGTTTTATCGAATCTTCGCCATGATATACCAGCGGGTATAGTAGTGTTTCTTGTTGCCGTTCCGCTTTGCTTAGGCATTGCGATGGCTTCAGGAGCTCCGCTGTTTTCGGGGGTTATAGCCGGCATCATGGGAGGAATTATGGTTCCTCTGATTAGCCGCTCTGCTCTAGGGGTTAGCGGTCCAGCCGCAGGTCTTGCGGTCATTGTGTTAACCGCCATTCAGGAACTGGGATTCGAGGCTTTTCTATTGGCTCTCGTGGTGGCTGGAATTTTTCAGGTTGGCATGGGACTTGCTAAAGCGGGTATTATTGGCTATTTTTTTCCATCGTCAGTGATTAGCGGTATGTTAGCCGGCATCGGTATTATCATTTTTATGAAGCAGATTCCTCATGCCTTAGGTTATGACCGAGACTATGAAGGGGATCTATTTTTTTTTCAGGACGACGGTTTCAATACCTTTTCCGAATTACCTCATATACTGAATTTTATTACGCCCGGTGCAGTGATTATCGCGATAGTATCATTATTGATCCTGTTTCTATGGGAGCTGCCTGTGATGAAAAAAAACCGAGTTTTAAAGCTGTTACCCGGATCATTAATCACTGTGTTTGCTGGCATATTGGTCAGTCAGCTGCTACGAATATTATATCCAGAGCTGACACTGGAAGCGCAGCACCTGGTTAGTATCCCTGTCGCTCAGAACGCTACTGATTTACTGAATCAGTTCACTTTTCCTGATTTTTCTCAAATCAGCAACCCACAAGTTTATCTAACTGCATTAACCCTGGCTATTGTTGCCAGTGTAGAAACTTTGCTCAGCGTCGAAGCCGCTGACAAACTGGATGCAGACAAAAGAGTGACACCTACCAACCGTGAACTAATTGCGCAAGGATTCGCCAATAGCGCATCTGGTCTGATCGGAGGGTTGCCTGTTAGCCAAGTGATCGTGCGCAGTTCTGCCAATATTCAGGCTGGAGCCAAAACGAAAGCAGCTGCATTCATACACGGTATGTTGTTACTTATCACGGTCATATTGATCCCGACTTTGCTTAACCTGATTCCACTGGCCTGCTTAGCAGCCATTCTGTTCGTGGTTGGTTATAAACTAGCTAAGCCAGCACTGTTTATAAAAATGTACAAAACAGGGATGTACCATTTTATCCCATTTCTAGCGACAATCCTTGGCCTGGTATTTACAAATCTGCTATTAGGCATAGGAATCGGCGTAGGGATAGCAATACTATGTGTACTGCTGGAAAATTACAAGGTTGCAGGTTATTACCATGAAGAGCATGAAAATAAAACCATTATTATCCGTTTGTCGGAACAGGTTTCGTTCCTGAACAAGGCGAATATTTTGCAGACTTTGGATCGAATTCCCGATCATTCTAAAGTCGTTATTGATGCCTCGGATTCAAGATATATCGATTACGATGTTTACGAGATCATTATGAATTTCAAGGCAGAGGCAAAACGCAAAAATACCCAGCTAGAAATTATTAATCTCAATGGGTACGGAAGTCTGGAGCCTGTCGACAAGATCTTATTGGGCAAAAACAATAATAAACCCACTACTTACGACTCGTTAATAAGCGCAACTGAATAAAATTAATCTGGAAACAATAAAGTCATGAGAGCATTAGACAGAGAAGCACAGCAATCACTCACTCCTGCAGGAGCTTTAGAGATACTGCAGTCGTTTCGTCAATAATCTAAAGGCTAACCGTGATCTGCTGCAACAAGCCAATGCCACAGTGGATGGACAATACCCCCTTCGCAATCATCCTCAGTTGCATTGATTCCCAAACTTCGGTTGAATTAATTTTTGATCAGGATCTGGGCGATATTTTCAGTGTTCGGATGGCTGGCAACATCATTAACGATGATATTCTGGGCAGCATCGAATTTGCCTGCAAATTGGCGGGTTCCAAGTTGATTAATGTCCTGAGTCATAGCCTTTGTGGCACTATCAAAGGTACGTGTGATGACGTACAGTTAGAACATTTGACCGGACTGCTACAAAAAAATCAAACCATCAGTCGAATTAGCACTAAAGCAAGAAATCGCATTAACGGCTGATGGCTAAGTGCAACGGGGAGCCGAATCAAATGTGCAAGCAACTGTTACCTAAATTATACAAAAAAGTTCCGTACTTAGGTAAATGATCGATAATGGTGAAATCGGCATTGTCGGTGGAATGTACGATATTGAAAGAGGAGTAGCAGGTGGTGTTTTTAACCATCTTATATGGGCACACTCATAGTAGCGGTATGAGTCAAATTTCACCCAATCTATTTATTAAAACTGGAGGGGCTGACTATGGTCAACCTGCTATACAAGCCCATATTATTATAAAATAACTCGAACTCACAAACCTGAACAGAGCACTTTAAGCGATGAATAAATTTCTTTTTAAAACAATTTCCCCATTAATATATTTATTGGCAATGCTCCCCTGGTCAAATGCCACTGCCGAGAGTGTCGATGACTTTGGGATATGGGGGGCTATTCAGGGGCAAGGAAGTTTTACTCATTCTGATTCAGAGTCGAGTAAATGGCAATGGTGGATGGAGGGACAGGGACGCTGGTTTGACAATGCAAGTCAACTAGGGCAGAGCATTATTCGACCTGGTGTGGGTTACAAGTTATCCGACCAGTTCAGCGTATGGCTGGGATATGCCTGGGTAAGAACTTATCCAGAAGGGCAAGATCACACAGATGAGCATCGAATTTGGCAACAGTTAAGTTGGAATAAGCCATACTCCTGGGGAGAGCTTGCGACACGTACCCGCGTGGAACAGCGCTTCCTAAATACCGGCAATGATGCAGGCTGGCGGTTTAGGCAATTTTTTAAATATACCTACCCGATATTTTCTGAACGCATTTACCTGTCCTTATGGGACGAGGTCTTTGTTAATATAAATAGTACTGACTGGGGGGCAAACAGTGGCTTCGGACAAAATCGACTGTTTGCAGGCTTAGGTTTTTTCGCTGATTCTAAACAGCACTACCGATTTGAGTTGGGATATATTAATCAGTTCGTCAATTTCGAAAACCAGAATAATCAAATTAATCATTTAATTTCAGGTAGTTTGTTCATTCGTTATTAGCATGAAACGGTGAAGCCAGAATAAGGAGGAATCATAAAATATACTTTACACCTAAGCGTATTTTAAAAGTCTCACGAATCAGCAATGCAAAAAACAGTGGTGCTCAAAAAAATTTAAATGTTGCCACTCTCGCTCCACTTTATCATGCACCGAACAGGTTACACCGGTCTCATCGGGGAATCGTGCCCCAGCCTGAAAACCTAAATATATATGAAGTTGTTTTGATTTGGATTCGCCGGAAACAAATGCAATATCTTCCACTTGCCAGGGAGCTTGTAGGCCAAGGGCCATGCTAAATAAAGTTGCACTATTCATTTTTGTTTTATCGCATTACCCACTGTATTTCGCATAGAGCCAGAATTACTTAGATCTTCATGTCAAAAAGTTTGTTATTTGTTGATTTTAATGATATTTGATGTTCAGTCGGGCGTATTTATCTAAAAGCCGAGGTCAGGAGTTATGATATTCGCGGCAAAAACTTAACGGGACTGATTAAAATATTGTTGCGCTCATTAAGTTCCACATTCAAAATCTGCTCTAAGCCTTATGGATACTGGAAAACACTAAATCTTCCAGAAATGAAATAATGTCTAATTCATCTTTATGAACGCCAAAATCAGTCAATGCAGGCAGATTATTCATAAAGAAATTTTGAAAATGTGCCATTTCAATGATCGTAGAGGCTAATGATTTCGGATATTTGTAATTAGGATTACATTCTAAAATCATATTACCGATAACGGCACACAGGTCTTTATAAGGCTTGAATAACTGATCATTGTTATCTTCGGATACGTTTCTGGTCAGATAGGTTTTGGAACCTTCGGTAATAATGATTTGATGCAGGCTATTTTCATTAATATGACCGGTTCTAACATCGTCCTCTACGGTGCTAGCGAGTAGCTTAATCACCATTTTTAGCTTAACTACTGGATCTTCAATATTTTGGGTATGAAAGCTAAGCTGGTACTCAAGCCAGCTCCAATACCAGGCAGTCAAATATATCAGCAACTTGTGTTTATTTTCAAAATACCGGTAAATTCCTGCTTCGGTTGAGCCCATCTCTTTTGCCAGTTTTTTAAACGTAAAGTCTTCAAAACCGTTTTTATGAATTAATTGAATGCTGTGCGAGATAATCTTTCTTCCCAGTTCCGATTTCTCCGGGTTTCTGAGAAATAATTTCTCATTCATTTTAATATGTAATTGTACTTCCATCACGCTACCCAATATGGTTATCTCTTAAAGCAGCAATTTATTTAGCTATGTATGCGTTAGATGTTGGTATCTTTATATAACCGCTCTTCACTTAAGTACTGCTAATTAAAACAACCATTTACGTAATTACCAACACTTAATGCATACATAGCCTTTTATTTTATTGCCTTAAGAGCAAAAGCTACACTCAAAATTATTGAAAAAAGATAAATTCAATGCTTTACAAGCTAAAGTGATAGTATTACTATCTATAAAAAATAGTAATACTATCACTTAAGTTTAAACCAACTATTTGGAGAAGTAAAAATGTTTAAAGAAATTAAAAACGATTTTCCTGCCAGCATTGTTGTGTTTTTTGTGGCACTTCCTCTGTGTCTTGGAATTGCCTTGGCGTCAGGTGCGCCTTTGTTTTCGGGCATTATCGCGGGTATCGTAGGTGGTATCGTAGTCGGTATAGCAAGTGGATCGACACTGGGAGTGAGTGGCCCTGCCGCAGGGCTTGCAGTGATTGTTTTGACCGCTATCGGATCTTTGGGGTCGTGGTCTGCTTTTTTATTGGCTGTTGTCTTGGCAGGCGTAATACAATTGATTTTGGGGTTTGCAAAAGCCGGTTTTATTGCCTATTTCTTTCCTTATTCTGTGATTAAGGGCATGTTGACGGGGATTGGGCTACTAATTATTTTAAAACAAATCCCCCATGCATTGGGCTATGACAAAGATACCGAAGGGGACTTCGAATTTTTTCAGCTAG
Source organism: uncultured Methylomonas sp. (assembly GCA_964459125.1). GTDB lineage: Bacteria > Pseudomonadota > Gammaproteobacteria > Methylococcales > Methylomonadaceae > Methyloprofundus. The sequence goes on from CAYWLM010000034.1 coordinate 18,273, forward strand.
ATGGCGAAAATACTTTTTCTTCTATTACCAGCGCACTTGAGGTATTCACGGATGGAGCCGTTCTGATTTCAGTGCTGTCACTGATCATTCTTATTTTTTGGGATACAGTGTTAATTAAAAAGCATAAGTTATTTCAATTGATACAAGGACCGATTGTGGTTGTTTTTCTAGGCATTATGATGAACATTCTGTTTCAAAGTGACGTGTTGAATTTTAGTCTGAATGCAAATCAGGTCGTTAAGCTTCCTGTTCCTGATAGTTTTAGCGGTTTTCTAAATCAATTTACCTTGCCAGATTTTTCTGCCATCAACCAGTTAAAAGTATGGGAAGTTGCATTTGTTATGGCTATTATTGCTAGCCTGGAAACATTATTATGTGTAGAAGCTACCGATAAACTCGACCCTGATAAAAGAGTCACACCCACTAACAGGGAATTAAAAGCTCAAGGCCTGGGTAATATTGTTTCCGGATTATTGGGTGGCTTACCTGTTACTCAGGTGATTGTGCGCAGTTCTGCCAATATTGCCTTTGGTGGTAAAACCAAACTATCTGCCATACTTCATGGAATTTTTTTATTAATTAGCGCGATGACTATCGCAGATTTACTGAATATGATTCCGCTCGCGAGTCTAGCGGCTATTTTGCTTATTGTCGGTTATAAATTAGCCAAACCAGCCCTTTTTAAACAAATGTACCAATTAGGTTGGCAGCAATTTTTGCCATTTATATCAACGGTCATTGGCATACTGGTCACTGACTTATTAATGGGTATTTCTATCGGTATGTTTTTTGGCATTTTTAATACCCTATACCATAGTTATCAAAATTCACATTATATGAAAGATATTATTAGCTCAGAAAATGGGCAAAAGATTCACCACTTTGTTTTGGCAGAAGAGGTTTCGTTTTTTAATAAGGCAAGTATATTACAGGCATTAAATAAAATACCGGGTAATTCAAAAGTTATTATTGATTGTTCAAATACTAAGTCTATAGATTTTGATGTACTAGAAATCATAAAAAACTATGAAAGCAATGCCAAAACCAAAAATATTACAGTTGAAAAGATCAACTTTATTAAGCCGGCTAGACCATAAACTCTTCAGGAAATAAAAATGAAAACATTAACTCAGGAAATGCAAGCCGCCATCACGCCGACAATGGCCTTAGAATTATTAAAAGATGGCAATAAACGCTTCATCAATAACCTAAAAGTAAACCGTAACCTATTGCAACAGGCCAACGAAACCTCTGATGGACAGCATCCATTTGCAGTGCTTTTAAGTTGTATAGATTCCCGTACCTCGGCAGAGCTGATTTTTGATCAGGGTTTAGGCGATATATTTAGTGTACGCATTGCGGGCAATATTATTAATGAAGATATTTTAGGTAGCATGGAGTTTGCCTGTAAAGTTGCCGGTTCTAAAATAATCGTGGTGTTAGGGCATACTAAATGCGGCGCTGTAAAAGGCGCTTGTGACCATGTAGAAATGGGCAACCTGACAGCTTTGTTGAGTAAACTACAGCCCGCAGTTTATGATGAAAAAACGGTCACTGAAAATCGAAATTCAGACAATGAAGATTTTGTCGAAAAAGTATCTGCCATTAATGTCAAAAGAACAGTCCATGCTATTATGGAACGCAGTCCTATTTTAAAAGAAATGATTGCAAGCGGTGAATGCGGAATTATAGGTGGCAATCATAATATCACCACAGGCGAAGTCAGTTTTTATAATGATGTGTTAATCATTAACCAGATCCCATTGTAATTTCTCAGGATTTTCTTACCCCCTTGATCCTGCTGGCTAAATATATCAATATCAACAGTTATCTATTCTAACGTCACCATTTTCTGGACCTTTGATCAGGAATACCTGCATATTTAATAGCTTCCTGATATAAACATACAGCAATGATAGTCATTCTCGGACGAGTGTTTTAAAGATTTGGGGAATTGATAAAAAAACTTCCTGGTTTTGTTACTTTTGATTTTGCTCGAAGTATGGGTAGCTCCATCAATAGTGTATTCGGCGGTATTTTTATTATTTTAAGCATAGGGTTAGTATATGAAATTTGTTTTTAATGATATTTTTACCGAAATAGCGGCTTTATTATTTTTAGCCGCTATTTTCGGGGCAATTGGTTTGCGCTTAAAGCAGCCATTGATTGTCTCTTTTATCGCTTTGGGTATCTTAGTTGGCCCAACGGGCTTGGAGATGGTTAGCGCTAATAGCCAGATTGATTTATTGGCTAAGCTGGGGATTGCTTTATTGCTCTTTGTTGTAGGTCTAAAACTGGATATGCACATTATCCGAACCATGGGGCCAGTAGCATTGGCAACAGGCTTAGGGCAGGTGTTTTTTACCTCTGTATTTGGTTATTTGATTGCCCTTGCCTTAGGTATGAGCCCAGTCGGCGCAGTTTATATCGCTGTGGCATTAACCTTTTCCAGTACCATTATTATCGTCAAACTCTTATCCGATAAACGCGAAGTTGATGCTTTGCATGGGCGTATTGCGCTCGGTTTCTTAATTATTCAAGATATTGTGGTCGTACTGGTGATGATCGGCCTGACTGCTTTTGGTCAAGGCGGGGATTTTCAATCGCTGCAAAACGAAGCACTGAAGGTTCTGATTAATGGCTCGGGGCTTTTATTAGCCATTATGCTGCTAATGCGCTATGTATTGCCTTATGTCTTACGTTTGCTAGCAAAATCTCAAGAACTATTGTTACTGTTTGCGATTGCCTGGGCAGTATCACTGGCTACTATCGGCGTTATGTTAGGCTTTAGCAAAGAGGTCGGTGCTTTTCTAGCAGGTGTTTCAATTGCCTCTTCGCCATATAAAAATCTGATAGCTGCCAGAATGGTGGGGTTACGCGATTTTCTTTTATTATTTTTCTTTATCGATCTGGGCGCGCAAATGGATTTATCGATGATCGGGCAACAAATAACGCCGGCGCTCATTTTTTCAGCATTTGTATTACTTGGTAATCCCTTAATCGTGATGGTAATCATGGGTTATTTAGGTTATCGAAAGCGCACCGGTTTTCTGGCGGGTTTGACGGTTGCACAAATTAGTGAGTTCTCATTAATTCTTGGCGCATTAGGTGTTAAGTTAGGGCATATTAGCTCGCAAACACTGGGCATAATTACGTTGGTCGGTGTAATCACGATCAGTATTTCCACTTATATGATTATTTATTCGCACCAGTTGTATGAAAAATTAGCCCCTTGGATGGGGATTTTTGAACGTAAAATTGCTTATAAAGAACTGCAGCAAGATATCGATACAGTTGATAACCGGGCAAATGTTATTTTGATTGGTCTAGGGCGGTTTGGTGCGGGTATTGCTGATATTTTAAGAGCTAATCATTATCGGCTGCATTGCATAGATTTTAACCCGGATTTAGTGCACAAGGGTCATCGCACAGAGAATTTGGTTCATTATGGCGATGCCGAAGACCCAGAATTCATCAGTACATTACCTTTAGCTCATGTAAAGTGGGTTATTAGCACGGCAGATGATCCTCATGTGAGTTTATCTTTATTGCATGGTTTGAACGGCCAGGATTTTCAAGGAAAAATAGCAGTAACGGCACATAATCATGCTATTGCAGATAAATTAAAACAGGCCGGTGCAGACCTGGTTTTAATACCTTATGAAGATGCAGGTAAAGGCGCTGCAGCACAAATCATGGCAATGAGTATCAAACAAGAATCAATCACGAATATTTAACAGTTACCCTGCTCCTGTGTGGCTGAAATCAACTTCTTGCTTACAACAACTTTATACTAAAGTGTGAGTGTATATTATAGAATCGGGATGTCTGCATAGTGCAAGCTATCGGCTATGAATTGTAAGGTTTTGGTTGAAAAATTCAGATTTGCTGACCAAAAAACTGATTACTCGTTGTTTTTTACAACTCAGGATATTAATTTATGATAATGCAATGGCTTACTGATTCAGGTGTTTTATTTATCGCGTTTTATCACTGGCTACTTCTACCGCAAGTCTGGCCATGGTTAATTATATTGACCGCTATCTTATTAGGTAATACTTCTGCGTGGTTCACCTGGCATATTTTGCAAAAGCGACAAAGTGCGAAATTTGATAAGCAAGAATACGCAGATAAAATTGCCTGGCACAGTTTGAGTGTTGAGCAAGCGCTGAATAAATTACAGGTTTCTATTCAAGGGCTTATCCAATCCGAGGTTAACGAGCGTCAGCAGCAGTATGGCCTTAATCAATTACCAGAAATAAAACCCCGTAGTGCTTTTCAGCGTTTTCTCAGTCAATTTCATAATCTGATTATTTATGTATTGCTATGTACTGCAGTGATTACCCTGGCACTGGGTCATCTGATCGATAGCGGGGTGATTTTCGGTGTTGTGATTATTAATGCGCTGATTGGCTTTATTCAGGAAGGTAAAGCGGAAGATGCATTGCAGGCAATTCGCAATATGCTATCACCACAGGCTTCGGTATTACGTGATGATAAACATATCGCTATTCCCGCCAAACAGTTAGTGCCCGGCGATATAGTGGCGTTGCAATCCGGCGATAAAGTACCGGCTGATTTACGTTTAATAAAATGTAAAAATTTGCGCATTCAGGAAGCAGTATTAACCGGTGAATCATTAGCAGTAGAAAAACAGACAGATCCGGTAGATAAAAATGCCGAACTGGGCGATCGCTTATCGATGGCGTACTCAGGAACGTTAGTCAGCAGTGGTCAGGCGACAGGTCTGGTTATTGCGACCGGAATCAATACCGAAATCGGCTTAATCAGCGCGTTGGTGTCTAAGGTAGAAACATTAGTTACGCCTCTACTTAAACAGGTCGCTCAATTTGGTCGCTGGTTAACCAGTGCCATACTGATTCTGGCTACCGCGACCTTTTTGTTTGGCCACTACTATCGTGATTACAGTTTTACTGAAATGTTTATGGCTGCCGTGGGCTTGGCCATTGCCGCTATTCCCGAAGGCTTGCCGGCGATTATGTCGATTACGCTGGCAATAGGCGTACAACGTATGGCCAAACGCCACGCGATTATTCGTCGCCTGCCAGCAGTTGAGACCTTAGGTTCGGTAACGGTGATTTGCTCTGATAAAACCGGTACGCTGACTTGTAACGAAATGACCGTCACTTCGGTGCTAAGCTCGGATCAACAATATACTATCAGTGGCATAGGCTACAATCCGCATGGTAATTTTCAGCTAGAACAGCAAAATGTAGAAGCAGAGAGTGATCCCGTTCTGGAGGAGCTGGCGCGCGCCGCGTTGCTGTGTAACGATGCGGCTTTACATGAAAAACAGGGCAACTGGCTGTTACATGGCGATCCTACCGAAGGTGCCTTATTGGCGATGGCGCTCAAAGCAGGGCTGGAAATTCAACTGGAACAGGAAAAATGGCCGCGCACCGATATTATTCCATTTGAATCAGAACACCGCTTTATGGCGACCTTGCATCATGATCATGCCGGGCATGGCTTTACTTATATTAAAGGCGCTCCAGAAAGACTGCTGGAAATGTGTACTAAACAGCGTTATGGCGGCGAAGACATTCTGTTGAATCGCGACTATTGGTTGGAGCAAATGCAAGTCATGGCACAAAAAGGCCAGAGATTATTAGCTATCGCTATGAAAACGGATAGTAGGCAACAGCGTAATCTGAGCTTTGCTGATCTGGAAACCGGGCTGACTTTACTGGGTATAGTCGGCATGATAGATCCGCCGCGTGAAGAAGCAATAATTGCTGTGCAGCAATGCCAGGCCGCAGGCATAAAAGTTAAGATGATTACCGGTGATCATGCCGAAACGGCAGCCGCTATTGGTGCACAACTGGGACTAATTGCCCCAGGTGCTGAGGTAT
>CAYWLM010000035.1:0-5306 GCA_964459125.1 uncultured Methylomonas sp.
CAAGTGCTTAAAAGGCAACACAAGCATCTGCAAGAACCCCACCTGTTCTGATTTTCTATAATGGCTTAAACCTATAGTAAACTCAGTCTGAGGTTTGCCAGGCTCAGCTGTATAAGTGTTAAACAACCTGTCCCAGCAAGAAATGGAAAAACCAAAATTGCTGTCCATTTCTGATTGCACACAGGAATGGTGAATGCGATGCATATCAGGGGTAATAATTAAGTAGCGCAAAGCTTTATCTACAGCTAATGGAATTTGCACATTACTGTGATTAAAAGTCGCCGCACCATTTAATATAACCTCAAAGAAAATCACCGCTATAGGATTGGCGCCTAAGGCATAAATAAGCGCCACTTTAATTATCAGCGACACGATAATTTCCAAAGGATGGAAGCGTACTGCGGTAGTTGCATCAAAATCCAGATCTACATGATGCACCTGATGTAATTGCCATAAAGGCATCCACTTATGGGTCAATACATGCTGTGCATATATAATCAGGTCTAGTAGCAATAGTGTGATCACCACAGCAGCCCATTCAGGAAGGGCAATCCAGTGTAAAATCCCCCAGTTTTTATCTAAGGCATTCAGTGCACTTAAATAAGCAATTCCTCCCACAGTTAGACGAATTACCCCCATATTTAAAAATGCCAGGCCTAAATTTACTGGCCAGCGTTGCCAGCGAGATAAACTCAAAACACGTCTGGGCAACATATACTCCCAGCAAATCATTACTAAAAAAATTCCTAGTGATGCAGCTAAGCGAATTTCAGCTTCCATATAAACAGCCTCATTAAGATGTGTAGGCGGGAATAATAATGACTTAGGTATCTACAAACTATTTATGCCTTAATACATGCCAGATAGTGCCAACATTCGATTGTAATTTATCCAGACAGAGTGTGATAGCTACTTCTTCTATTGCTGCTAGAGCATAAATAAATACGGAAAGCCTAAGTGGCCAGGCGATATCCGCGAGAAACAAGGGATATAAAGAGACTCCTATAAAAACAGCCGCAACCTTCACTCCCCAGGTATGATAACTTGGGTAGGAACCGAATTTAATCATTCCCAATACTGCAGGAACCAGGTAACAGGTGATAATTGCATACAAATACAAATCTTCGCGATGAACAATATCTGACCATAGCCACCAGCTACCAAAACCAATAGTCAAATAGGTCGCTAAGTCAGCCCAGGTATCCAGCCTAGTACCAAACTCGGTAACTTGACCGGTAAGACGTGCAGCCAGGCCGTCCAGTATATCTGTCAGAAAGGCAAAGGCCAGTACCGACATAAAGGCCAGGCCATAGTCATTCCATGCCAGGTATAACATAATGGGTGCGGTAATAAATCGGACACTAGTAAGCAGATTTGGCAAGGTCAATAATGGGTGGCTGTGCGTTAACTTCATATTTTTCAGCTATTTCAGGTAATTTTTCAGAATATTTGCTGACACACGTCGATACGACTGATTATGCAACTTAACCCAGAGATTAGTAACAAAATAACCATAGGGCATTTTAGGCCCCTGATCGGAATAAGGAATTTCATGAAATGAAATCAATGCCTGCTGGTGATGACCGATATGGTTCGCCAATCCAACCAAAGCATATTCAGATAAACTGGATTGATTAACCCATGCCAGTGTTTTATCGGCTCGCCCCTGTTCCAGTCCCCAATGCTGATAATAATTTATAGTTTCCAGTAAACGCACACCGGCAAGCGCCTGGTATAAAAAAATAAAAGCAGCAGCCCAGCCAAAAATCATTAAAATCCATAGCAATAGCATCATTTCAACAATCAGTCCTTGTAATACCGAATTAGCTAACATTCGATAATGATATACTGAAGTATGCTCTAAACCCAGGCGTTTAAGCTCAGAATTCCAGGCATATTTAAAGTGACCGACAGTTACTCTGGGCCAATATATTTTAAAATCTTCGCCCCGTTTAGCTGTTGCAATATCTTCAGGGGTAGCTACGCTCAAATGATGCCCCTGTAGATGGGCAATTACAAAATGCTCATAGCAGACAGTATATAGCAGCATTTTTCCTAATATCTGTTTGTGTCTTTGGCTACGATGTATTAATTCATGCGCAACAATAAGCGCAGAACTGCCGGATGTTGTGCCCACAAGAATTCTTAACACAATCAAATTGACGCTAGAATTGATAATTTCTGCAGCAGAACTCCATTGCAATTGACTGGCATAACTAAGCATTAGGCCGATAATCAGGAATTGCAGGAAAGCCAGGACATATAAAATAGCATCATAAAACCCTGTAGAAACTAACTGCTTTTTATTATTTGAATTAACTTTAGGACTAAACCAGTCGAGCACAATCAATGACCACAGCGGGATAGTCCAGATTAGGGCGTCTATGGCATCATGGGGACCTGAGTATAAAAACCAGAGTACACAGCCTGGTAGAAACAAGCTGCTTAGATATTTCAAATGGTCAAACATTGCCGACCTCAATTATTAACGTTGTGTTGTATTTATTTTTATGAAACGTTGTTATTTATCATATCAGGATATTTACTATTGCCTATGCTTTACCCTGAATTTATTGAATAAATACCCGATCGGCAAGCCTAGTTTAAAACGGGACCCGACAAATCGTAATGAAGCATAGCCGGTATAGATTCTCCGCCAGTGCTTGTCTAGCGATGCCCGGTCAGCAGTAATATTGATAAGCTCATCCATATAAAGCTTAATGGCTTTTTTTGCCAGAAAAGTATGTCCTGATGCAGCATTATCAATAGAGATATGAATATTAGCAATGCTTGGATCGATACCCCAATAATTCCAGTCATCTACCAGACTCATATAACTCTTACCTAGACCACTTAATTCGATAGCCATATTCAAGCCCAATAATTCAGGTAAAAATTCTATGCTAAAGCTAGACAATGACAACATATAAACTGGTAAATCAAAGGCACTATTGATAAAACCAGGATGCTTAACAAATTCCTTACTATATACAGGAGGAACCTGAATCGATAAACTCTCTAATAGTTGCTGAAAGATATGCGGGTGATTTTGTTGCAATCGACCATTACCAATCTCATCGCAATAAATTTTAAACAAAATATCACAAATCTCAGGATTAATCGCTTGCAAGGCCAGGCTATTTTGTAACCAGCAGCCATCAATCAGAATCATAGGCGCTATCTGTTCCAGACCCCAGATATAGGCCTCTCTGGAAATTTTTGGCGGGGCTTGCAATGGCTTATAAGCACTCATTTCCCGTTGATAAATAGTCTCTATATAATTATCGAAATGTTGATGAGTGTAATGTTTAAAAGGCAATGGATTGAACCAGACACATGCTCGCAATCGGTTACGCACATTCATACGAGCAATGGGCAAGACATCAGGAAATAAATCCGCATTGAGCAGGTAATAATACAACTGTCTATTACTTAGTTTTGCATATTGCTGTTGCGTCTGCTTAATCAGCGATGTTACTTTAAAGTCACTTGTAAATGCTTTTTTCGGTTCCTCGACTATACTCATTGAGCCTTTATTTGCCTCACTATTCAACCAGTTTTTTAGAATATCCAATTCGGATTGATCCAGAACACCAAACATAGGCCCATTAAAATTAAACAATTTCAATAATGGACTATCGAGCGGATTTTGTTTATTTATATAGTCTGAATGTATTAATGCTTGCAGAAATTCATGGCTATTTTCTGGCAGTTCAGTAAACCACATATCCAGTGTCTGTCCTTGCACACAAATTTTCTGATGATGGCCAATGGCTGCTGATGCTTTTTGTTGCAACAACCGGGCAACTGTCTGATTTATTGATAAGGGCGTTTGTAAAATGTGTTGCATACGATCTTTGCAGATCTGCATTTGCTGCTGGTAAAGCCAAAATCCACTTTGTATGCGTTGCCATAATTGTTGCTTTTGCTCGGGAAATAAATCCAGATAGCTTGAAATGCACGCTTGTAAGGGGAAAACCTGTTGCTGCGTTTGTTGCTTACGTAATTTAACAAAAGGCGCCAGCAGTGAATGCCCTGGAAAGCAAATCTCAAGCAATGCCGGCAGCTGACAATAAGCCAGCGTAAAGCCAAGAATTTCAGCAAAGAACACTCGGGGAAATCGTGCCATAGCAAGCTGAATGCTGGCAAAATTAAATGTCTCCGACATCATCTCGGCTTGCTGGCAATAGTCAAAACTATAAAGAATGGGGGATTCATGACCACTAGCCAGAAGCAATGCACGGTATAGTTGCTGAATATTGGCTCCGTTCTGCCCTGCCCCTACAAGCTTTAAATAAACTGCCATCAGTTGCATAGTCGTTGCTGATTGACTACAGGAAATCTGAGTGATATTTTGTAACCAGCAAGGCTGGGTCATGTGAATAGCTGCCAGCTGATTTATTAGCAGGTAAAAATTATCCTGAGTCTGTAATGCTTCGGGTAAGGGTGTAATTTGCGAGGCAGTTAAAGTAACAATAGATTCTTCATTATATTGATTTATTTCTAAAGGCGTATCAACAACACCCACCTGGTTCAGATGCTGGGCAACAAAGTCATAGGCATCACGCATGAGCTGTTGATTATTCCCTGACTGATTCAGTTGATAAAATAATTCCCGCACATCGTCAAACTGCCTATGCATACCTTCTATTTGTTGGGTATATAGCAAACCCAATGCAGGGTCATAAGCATGCTCAGGCTTATTCATTATGCGGTTTGCAAATTAAATAATCATTAACCACCAGAGCATCAAGACCAGTGCTTAAAAAGACGGCAAGTGCATCATCGAGAGAATGAATCAGTGGCTTCCCCATGACATTAAAACTGGTATTCAATAACATGGGGATCTGCGTTTGCTGATAAAAGCAATTTATCAATTGATAAAAGCGCGGATTCCACTCTTGTTTGACCGTCTGCAAACGACCCGTACCATCAACATGACACACAGCCGCTATGCGTTGCTGCATGTTATCTCGAATACGCAGAGTTTTATCCATATACGGGGATTCATGATAATGTTCAAAAAACTCTTCGGCATGCTCATGCAATACCGATGGCGCAAAAGGTCGAAAATTTTCCCGGAACTTGACTTTTTGATTAATATTATCTTTAGTCACAGCAAATCTTGGGTCTGCCAGAATTGAACGATTACCCAAGGCTCGCGGACCAAACTCTGCTCTACCCTGTACCCAGCCAATCAGCTGACCTTGTGCCAGTAATTCAGCTGTAGTTGCACAAATACTATCCGGTAAATACTGGATATTTAGAGCACGATTGTATTGAATTAAATTTTTCACCGCATTATC
>CAYWLM010000035.1:5406-24070 GCA_964459125.1 uncultured Methylomonas sp.
AATACTGGATATTTAGAGCACGATTGTATTGAATTAAATTTTTCACCGCATTATCAGGAATTGTCGAACCTAAATAAGCAGATTTAATAGCCGAATCTGCGAGCGCTATATCGGGTTGTTGATGATGTAATGCAAGCCAGGCTGCTCCTAATGCAGTGCCGTCATCAGCGGGTGCAGAGGGAATATAAACCCGGGTAAAATCAGTACGCTCTTTTATCTGTCCATTAAAAGCTGAATTTAAAGCACAGCCTCCACCTAATGCCAGGTTTTGACTGCCGGTCTCATGCTGTAGATGTTGCAATAACTTAGTCATCAATTCAGCAAAAAAATATTGCCCGGTATACGCCAGGTCTGCGGCTTGTTCTATAGGGTCCTGATCAAGTCGTTTGAATTTTTCCAGAGCCGCAATGCTTGCAAATAGGCTATTGGATTGATGCAAGCAATCAAAGCCCTGCACTGCAATAGTGTCGTTTAACAGTTCATAGAGCTCATGATTGAGCTTTCCATAAGGAGCCAAACCCATGACCTTCCATTCTTCCCCTTTAAGCCAGTCAAAACCGCATAGCTCAGTGACTTTCATATAATAAAAGCCAATACTGCCTGTACCTTGAGTTTCATAAAGACAGTTTAAGCGTTGATCCTTGAAATGATAAAAGCCCATAGAACCATTTTCACCAAAAGAATCGATCACCGCACAGGCAGCCTCAGAAAACGGGCTACTATAACAAGCAGTCGCGGCATGGGTTAAATGGTGATGATAATCAACAAAGGATATTGCGCAATCGGGATAGTATTCGGCAATAATCCGCGCTAGATTAATCCCTCCACTATCAATATTATTTCGCTGACTGGCAATCATATGGTGCAGTTGATAATTTTGAAGCGGGGAACGCAGTTTTTTTATACCTGTTTTCTTTAAGCCAGAAGGCGATAAACACCCAAGTGTCGCTATGATATTCTCATATAAAGGACGTTTTTTGCGCCAATTGCTGGCAATTGTAAACTCACCCGGATCTGGACAGTATTGCTGCAATAACTCCTGCACACGCAGTAAAGGATCAGCGGGACAATTTAACGCGCGTTTATTCTGTAAATAGCGTTCTGTCGCCTCAGCAAACAGTATTTCACCCTGCTCATCAATAATAGCCAAAGCTGGATCATGATAGGTAATTGATAGGCCGATATAATATTTTTTCACTGCTTACTTACCTCGGAAGTATAGAATATACTGCTGACATTGATAATATCATATTCAGTTTGATAAGTTCACAACCGAAAAATCTCACACCTTCATTTAGAGCAAACTTTTGCAGAATTAAAAAAAACATTCATAATAGGGTTTTAATTTACACCAGTCTTAATAATTTCATGTCCCTACAATAAATAGAGCAGTGGTTTAGTGCGTTAAATATGTGCCATCGGCGGCCTGGAGCAGCGCCTTTATTTATGCGTTAGGTGAAAAGGTATTATTAAACCCTCATTACTTAAAGCATCACCTTACCCATAAACAGGAAAGATCATGAATCCCGGTTTCCTTAGACACCTTGCTCTTATCTGCCAGTTTGAGCTAAAAAGGCTTTTTACTACCCGCAAAGGTCTGCTTTACCTGATTACTTTTGCGGTCATCTGGTATTTTATTTTGCTATACCCGATTCGTTTTGCATCCGATTTTCTTGGCCAGCAACAGAATACATCTGAAAGCAACAGTTTTTTTCAGTTTATAGGCTTCGGGGCATTACTGAATTGGAAAATACCTGAACTTGGAGTGTACTGGCATTTCTCTCTGATTCTTTTTCCATTACTCACGGTCATGAGTTCTGCAGACCAAACCTGTTCAGACAGGGAGCGCGGAACCTTGCGTTTTCTATGTTTGCGAGTAAGTAGAGATAGCCTGTTTTTTGGTCGGTTTTGCGGCATTATGCTGACTCAGACTCTATTAATAGGCGCAAGCTTATTAAGCACTGTAGCACTTATCACCTTTCGGGATGCTACTATGTTACCAGTTGCATGCAACAATGCTTTGGCAATATTCATTAACTTAATAATAGCTTTACTTCCCTTTACAGCCATGATGGCAGCACTGTCCGCCACAGTTCAATCAGCTCGGCAGGCAACAACATGGGCCATTTTAATCTGGAGTTTTCTTGCCGGGATTATAACTATCTTGTCCTCTTACCTGCCTGCTTTGAATAATTTGAAATTTCTGATTCCCGGTTATCAAATGTCTGCGCTATCTCAACTGACAGAATGGCAGGCACTACAACTGGCTTATATTCCCTTACTCCAAACCTTAGTGCTATTGACCCTAGGTCGCTGGATTATGCAAAGGCAAAGCTTATGAACTATCCCATTATAAAATGCCATGATCTTAGCTATAACTATTCGGGCAAAACAGCACTCAGCAATATCAGTTTTGTTTGTGAATCCGCTGAGCCTATTGGCTTAGTCGGTCCAAATGGAGCCGGTAAAAGTACCTTACTTAGTATTCTTTGTGGTTTTCTGCCAACTACTTCGGGCAGCGTGACAATATTTGATCACCAACCTGGCGCATCAGCACTGAATGGTAGAGTTTCAGCTTTGCCTCAGGATGCACAACTAGACCCGGCATTCTCGATTGGTGAACAATTAAGGTTTTATGCACGTTTACAAGGTTTAAGCACACAACAAGCCAGGCTTGAAACAGGCAGAGTACTCGAAGCAGTAGCACTTAAAGATGTTATAAAAGAAAAACCTGCCACACTCAGCCATGGTATGGCAAAGCGCGCAGCGATTGCTCAGGCCTTAATTGGCAAACCGGAGTTAATACTTCTGGATGAACCCACTGCTGGCCTAGACCCGGTTAATACACGCAAAATTCGCTCTATAATTGCCGAGTTATCGCCCACCACAACCTTTATTATCAGTTCACATGATCTTGCTGAACTCGGCCGCTTATGTCAGCAAGTATTACTGCTGGATAAGGGTGTCATGAGTACAATGCAGTTAAATGCATCAGCAAACATTAGTCCTACCCGGTTTATTACCTTACAAATGCAGCCGTGTCCTGCAGCAGATGTAATGGCAAAATTCAAACAAATAGCAGGCATTGTTCAAATTACTAATCCGCAAAAAAATGAATTTATTATTGAATATAAAACCGCAATAGAGCCTAAGATGGATCTAAAAATTATTATGTGTATGAGTGATAATAACTGGCAATACCGTCAACTTATTCAAGGAAAAACGCTGGAAGAGAAGCTGTTTTTTGCTGAGCAATAAGCACCCGGTAAAGTAAATTGTCGCCATTGGCATTAGTTCGATATATCTGATTTTGATAAAGCGTTGTTATCTAGCTTCTATATTTGTGTTGCGAGAAAAAGCAGATTTGAATATACCAGTCGATCAGGAGTCACCTTATACGCAGACTTTATTTTAAGATCAGCTGTATCGACCATTTGCGCTGATTTTCTTCTGTGAGCGGGAATTGATACTGACTAAAACCGGCATGAGTGTCAGCCTGCTTGACGTCTATAGTTATTTAAGCGCCCAGGCTAAATAAAGTCTGTTCAATTCCAGAAAAATAAGCGCGGTAGGCGGCAATGATTGAATATGCCATCCATATTGTAATTGTCATATAAATTAAGCGAGGTAGCCATTCAGCCAGCATTTCTTCCTGTAAGCTAATCGCTGCTGCCTCTAATCTCGCAAAATGCAATAAGCTTGTAGCTAATTTCCCACTTTGCTCGCCGATCGCGATTATTTGCAAAGTGCCCGAGTTGAATTCCTTGATTTGCATCAGGGCCTCAGTTAAATTACTGCCTTTTTGAATCGAATAACTCGCCGTTCTAATCCGTTCCGCCAAAAGTGCATTCTTTACCGTACTGGCGGCTTTCGGCAATGCCTCCAGCATTGGCACACCAGCATCCAGCATCAATCCCAGTATTAACAAGAATTCTTTGATTTGTCTGCGTATCAGCCAGGGGGCCAGCAGCGGCAATATTAATTGTAATTTGAAAATAATCCCCCGTAAGCCGAGAAAATGTAAAGCTCCTTCCGTTAACCAGTAGGGTAGTTGCCAGACTATATGCATTAATATCAATATACAAACGAATACACCGAAACTGCTGAGGATGTAATCCATCACAGTAATACTACCGACAAATAGAGAAGGAATCGGCTGAATTAGTAATGCTAAAAATAAAATACTCAAAGGAAAAAACAAGTGAGATTTTATTTTTCTAATATGTCTGGCCTTATCTCCATAATACTTCGCAAGTTGCTGATAAATATCAGTGAGTTTACCGCTGCTCTCCCCAGCCGTGATTAATTCGCTGTCTAGCTGGTTAAATATTCCTACTTGATAACCTGACTCTGCAATCGATCGACCCGATTTCAGCTGTGTTATTGCTTTATAGCATTTTGCACTAAACGGGCTTCCCGTTTCGATTACGATTTTAAATGCCTGGGCATGAGAAATACCAGCCTCTTCCATTCTGGCTAGCTGAAGATATAGATCAGCTAGCTGAGTAATATCTGGAGTTTGTTTATGCTTAATTTTTGACATACACGGCTTATATCTTGCTCATTCGCTTAATTTCCTGCTAGCGACATCTCACTTAATCGCTCGCCTCAATAGTCATTTTTCCGTTAAATTGAGTCACTTTAAATCGTTTCAGCACAGTCATGCCAATTAAAACCTGACCCAGCTTATCCAGAATGACAGCATGTGTATTGTATAGAGTTGTCGTTCCTATTTGCAGTGATGGGATGATAGTCTGATAGGATTTTACGTTACCAGCGGCCGTTTGACTGATGACCGGCATGCCAAATTTTAACCCGGCTTGCTTTGCTAATTTTTCAGGCACAGCAACTCGAGTTGCCCCGGTATCAATCATGAATTCCATTGGATGATTATTTATCATTCCAGCGCCTGAGTAATGCCCTCTTCTATCGGCGGAAATAGTGATGCCTTTTTCGGTAATCTCAATGGGGTTTTGGTACAACATCTGCTGTACAAAATCACTAGGGTGCTCAAGCGCATAGCTAGGTGACTGCCTGCTCAATAGATTATCCGCTAACAAATACAGTGCAATAAAAGATAAGACTACTAAAAAAATAGGGTGTTTCATGCGTATGCTGGTTTAATGAAATCATTGACTGGAACTTGCTTATTGTTCACACTGTATTGGATTTATAGTTTGAATTCTCGAGCTGACAAAAATGCTCATATACAATTGTAATTACCTGGTTGCTATAATGACATAGATTCATATTTGAGGCTTATCTATAATTAACCTGGCTAGCTGAACGAATATTGGAAATTCGACGGCAACATTGACTTGATAAATTACTGACAATGCCTGCATATCAATACATTTGCTTATTAACGGTGACAAAGAATGAACGAAAACAGAGTAGCTACCCTTTTAATTGTAGATGATACCCCAGAGAACATCGATGTTCTACGTGGCATTCTCAAACAGGAATATAAAATCAAAGTTGCCTCTAATGGTGAAAAAGCACTCAAAATAGCCCAGTCTGAACCAGCTCCCGACCTTATTCTTTTAGACATTATGATGCCGGAAATGGACGGCTATGAAGTATGTAAACGCCTTAAAGCTAATTTCATCACGGCAAAGATACCCGTTATTTTTGTAACTGCAAAAGGTGAGACTGCCGATGAAAGCCTGGGGTTTGATATTGGTGCTGTGGATTATATTACTAAACCCGTTAGCCCTCCATTAGTTCTACGTCGCGTTCGTACACAGCTATCGCTTTACGATGAAATGCGATTATTAGATGAAATGGTTAAAGAACGAACTAAAGAGCTGGAGCAAACCCGCTTACAAATCATTCAACGTTTGGGTCGCGCCGCTGAGTATAAAGATAACGAAACAGGTATGCATGTCATCCGTATGAGCCACTATGCAAAATTACTGGGACTTGCCGATGGCATGTCTGAAGAAGAAGCTGAGCTATTACTTAACGCAGCACCTATGCATGATATAGGAAAAATTGGCATTCCAGATAGAATCCTTTTAAAACCGGAAAAACTGGATGCCGCTGAGTGGGAGATTATGAAAACACATCCGCAAATGGGCGCCGAAATATTAGGCAGCGATAGCTCTGTATTACTCAACTTAGCACGTGACATTGCCCTTACTCATCATGAGAAATGGGATGGCTCCGGTTACCCCAATGGATTAAAAGGGGAAGAAATTCCGGTACACGCACGTATCGTTGCAATTGCTGATACTTTTGATGCTCTTACGACGGTCAGACCGTATAAACAAGCATGGCTGGTAGAGGATGCAATCAATCTGCTAAAGAAAGAAGCGGGATCACATTTCGAACCTGAACTGGTGGATAAGTTTCTAAGCATCATGCCACAAATTATCGAAATTAAAGATCAATACTCCGAGATTTCCGTTAAGTACCTAGAGTAAGGAAGTTAGATTATCAGACTATTACGCTACTATTTACTGCTTGAATACGATCTGCGACAGGCCACAGGCCACATATACTTGAAGAATTTTATTCTCAGAAATAAAAAAGGCCCGTTGCTTTGTATGCAACGAGCCCGGTATTGATATGCTAACTTAGATCAAACTAGCATAAGCAATAAATACTTTAGAAATTATGGTATTTTGCTTTAACTTTTTTGAAACGTTCAACTGCTTGTTCCATCAATTCTTCAGCTTTTTCATGTTGATCTCTTTTGTAGGCTCCACGAGCTTTAGCAACTTTTCCAAGTGCTCTATCACGATCAGCCAACACTACAGAGCTTTCAATTGTTTTAGCAGTTTGCTTAGTCTTCTTAAGTAAAGCCATAGTAGTCTCTTTATCAGTACCATCTTTCATAGCTGCTAATGCTGCTTCTGCTGCGTCAACAGTGTCTGTAAGTGACTGCTCAACTTCATCCTGAGTCTGATTTTCTACTTTACCTGCTGGTTTTGCCATAGCAGAAGGAACCGTTGCAAGCATTGCAAAGCTAACGAAAAAAGCCAGTACTAATTTTTTCAATAAACCCATTTTAAATTTCACCTTATGTAAATGATTATTATAATGTTAATGCATAATTACTTACGCATGTCTTATATAATAACATAAAGGAGGATAAATAAATTTTAAATATTAATAACTTATAATAATTATGGTTATTCTTTTTTCTAATTTTTGCCAACCACTAATTCGAATATTAAGCATGGAGCCTGCACCCTATCGGGTTAGTTTATTACTTTGAAAATAAACCTAACCCAGGCCTCGCCAGATAACACCTTCTTTAAGCAGGAATTAACCCTTCACCTACAGTAACCACTTTAAGCGCATTTGTACCGCCCTGTTGGCCTGTTAAATCACCCTTAGTAATAATAAAGGTATCACCTGTTTTAGCATAATCGAATTTTTTAAGCAGCTCAATAACTTCTCTATTCAGTTGCGCATGATCTTGATCTTTTAATTCATAGAAAATAGGAATGACACCTCGATACAAAGTAACCTTACCTAAAGTCTCTTCATGTCCACTAAATGCAAAAATAGGCAAACCCGACTTGATACGAGACATCCACAAAGGAGTTGAGCCTGATTCCGTCAGGGACACCAAACCTTTAATATTAGTATGATTTGCTAAATACATTGACGCCATAGCAATCGCTTCATCAATTCGCTCAAAACGCTGATGAACCCGATGCTTAGATACACTAGCTCCATGCTGCTGATCTGTTTCCATACAAATACGCACCATCGCTTCAACAGTTTTTACAGGATACTTGCCTGCAGCTGTTTCCGCAGAGAGCATAATCGCATCAGTGCCATCTAATACCGCATTCGCGACATCAAAAACTTCAGCACGGGTTGGAATCGGATTGTCGATCATTGATTCCATCATTTGCGTTGCAGTAATAACCGCGCGATCTAGTTGTCGTGAACGTTTAATTAGACGCTTTTGAGCAGCAGGTAAATTAGCATCCCCAATTTCCACACCTAAATCACCACGCGCAACCATAATGACATCAGAAGCAAGAATAATTTCATCCATAACCTCCATCGCTTCAGCACGTTCAACCTTAGCCACAATGCCCGCATAACAGTCAACATCTGCGAGTAATTTACGTGCTAAATGCAAATCATCTGCACATCGCGGAAAAGACACAGCCACGAAGTCTGCCTTAATCTTACCAATAGTGATAATGTCTTCTTTATCTTTATCCGTTAGCGCGGCGGCTGATAATCCCCCACCTAAAAGATTAATCCCTTTATTATTAGATAAATCTCCACCGACGATAACGGTACAGTGAATACGTCCATCAACCACATTAACAACATCTAAAACCACTCGACCATCATCCAGCAGTAAACGGCTACCTTCACTTACCTCATTCACCAATGCCTGGTAAGTAATGCCGACCTGAGTATTATCTCCCGCATTTTCATCCAGATTCATATCTAAAGCGAAGTCTTGCCCTTCGTCTAACCATACTTTCTTCTCGGCAAAACGCGCGATACGGATTTTTGGTCCTTGCAAGTCTGCCAGAATACCGACTCTACGACCTGTCTTTATTGATAAGGCACGAACTGTATTTGCTCTATCTATATGATCTTGAGCGCTACCGTGAGAGAAATTTAGACGTACTACATCCACCCCGGCATAAAACAGTTTTTCTAATACGCCAGGGGCATCTGTCGCAGGTCCAAGGGTTGCTACAATTTTCGTTCTTCTAATTTCAGACATATATGAGGGTGGGGGTTATTAAGTTAACTAAACAATATAGTAATTCAATCACAGAAATGGTTGAATAATTTCAGCGCGTATAAAATGAGAGCTGTTACTAAACTAGCGGTAGTCATGGAGAGACAAAGCGAACTAAAGTCCGCCCTGCATCCGATACCAGCAATTAAGGTATTTATTTTGCGTTCATTAAGGCATGAGTCGTATCTAACATACGGTTTGAAAAACCCCATTCGTTATCATACCAGGCAAGCACTTTAACTAATGTACCATTAACCACTTTAGTCAAACTGGCTTCATAAGTAGATGATGCTGGATCATGATTAAAGTCCATTGATACTAGAGGCTTAGTATTAATATTTAACACGCCTTTCAATGAGCCTTCCGATGCCGCTACCAATAACTGATCAATTTCTTCTTTAGTTGTAGGTCTTGAAGCAACAAAAGTTAAATCAACCACGGAAACATTGATAGTGGGTACGCGCATTGCAAAACCATCTAATTTCCCTGCCATTTCAGGCAAGACTAAGCCAACAGCTGCCGCTGCACCTGTTTTAGTTGGAATCATTGATTGAGTCGCTGAACGTGCACGACGCAAGTCTGGATGATAGACATCTGTTAACACTTGATCGTTAGTATATGAATGGATTGTAGTCATTAATCCACTTTCAATTCCGATACCATCGATCAGTGGTTTAACTAAAGGTGCAAGACAGTTTGTAGTACATGAAGCATTAGAAATAACAGTATCAGATGCTTTTAAAACGCCATGGTTCACACCATAAACAATCGTTGCATCAACATCATTGCCACCTGGTGCTGAAATAATAACTTTTTTAGCTCCTGCCGCGAGATGTGCTGACGCTTTTTCTTTAGTGGCAAAAAAACCCGTACATTCATGTACAACATCTACACCTAGCTCAGTCCATGGAAGTTTTGCAGGATCTCTTTCAGCTAATACCCGAATTTTATCACCGTTTATAACCATAAATTCACCTTCCACACTAACTTCAAAAGGAAATTTGCCATGCACAGTATCGTATTGCGTCAAATGCGCATTCGTTTCTGCATTACCCAAATCATTAATAGCAACAACTTCAAACTCACCCGTACGGTTTGTTTCATACAATGCACGCACAATATTACGACCGATACGACCATAACCATTAATTGCAATTTTAATTGCCATTGATTTTTCTCCTTGAGATAAATGTAAAATGTATCTACAGCTTAATTGTAAGTGCAGAAATCCTTCAAACTATACCAAATTTTCAAGGGGTACGTCTATTGAATTTAAAACCAAATATATAATAAAAATGAATAATTCAAAATCAGTTCTCTTCTTTTTCATTGCAGTTTAAAATCGCAACATTCAACCCAATAAACATATCCAGATCATCTGGACAAAGGGCTTTAGCCTGTAGCTATGCTATAATTTTAATTAAGTAGCACAGCCAAACAACTTAAAATTAAGTGCCATTATTATGTGCCGTTTTTGTTAACTAGCCGACTTACCACAGCTGATTTATCAAAAAATGGCTTTTTGTTTTATAGTCATTTAACAAAAAAATTCAGCCCCACTGCTATATAAAAAGCTTGGTCCTAACATAGCAGCTAAAATCTAACACCCATTCACTCAAATTGTTACAATAAATAATTACACTACATCCATTACTACTTACACGAGTACCAATACCCATGCCTGTATCACTGAATACACTTGAGATTATCATCCGCAAGGCTGGCGAAATTGCCTTAAGCCAATTTAATGACTTACAGAGCTTACAAATCAGACAAAAAAATCCGCGCGATTTTGTCACCGCCGCCGATGTTGCTGTAGAAAAATTTTTACAACAGTCGCTCGCTCAACAATATCCTGACTATGGCTTTTGGGGAGAAGAAAGCGGACAAAGCGAAAACCAGGCTCAACGTTGGATTGTTGACCCTATCGATGGCACACACTCGTTTACCAAAGGCCAATACTTCTGGTCTATCAGTGTCGCATTGGAAATTAATAATGAACTAATTTTCGGCGCTGTTTATGCACCTGCATTAAATGATTATTACTGCGCAAAAAAAGACCAGGGTGCGTTTAAAAATGGCAAGAAAATCAGTGTTTCTAATGAAACTGATTTAGGTAACTCCATGATTGCTACAGGGTTTGCCTGTTTACGCTCTTATCTGGAAGAAAATAATCTGGAACGTTTTTGCAGAATTGCACAAAAAACTACGGGACAACGACGCTTTGGCTCCGCTGCCATGGACTTATGCTTAGTCGCTGATGGACAAGTTGATGCTTTCTGGGAACAGGAATTAAACTTATACGATGTTGCTGCTGGAGCATTAATCGTGCAGGAAGCAGGCGGTACAGTAACCGATTTCAAAGGAAATAAGGGGATATTTCCTAAGCAGATTTTAGCCAGTAACGGCATCATCTTAGAAGAGCTTTTACAGTTAATGTAATTTACGCGATAACAAGCATCGCAACTCAGTAAGCCTGGGCATTGATGAGATTATGCCCCATACAATCCCCTGATACCTGGCATTTCTATACAAATAAAAATAACCATTGCTTAATCTGGGACTTCTGACTCACATTTAAAGATAGTGGAAGTTGAATAATGTCTGGGGCTAATTAGCACTTTAACGAAGTTAGCGGCCTCGACGACCTGCTTTAGCAGTCTCGAAACCGACCTTTAATGGCTTACCATTAAAATCCTTGCCATCTAAGCCGGATATTGCTGCACGAGCCTCATGGCCTTCCATTTCGATAAAGCCAAAACCTTTGCACTGACCGGAAAAAACATCCGTAATAAGCTTAAGAGAGCGTACAGTTCCAAATTCAGAAAACAAAGCCTCAAGCTCTGCCTCATTTGTGCTTGCAGGCAAATTTCCAATAAATAGTTTTTTCAATTCTGTTTCCCTTTGGGAGTATATTTATAGAGGGGGGAGGTTAATTAAACCACAAAAAAAGAACCCCGCAGGAGCGGGGTTCTGCTTATCTAAGGCATTTTGCCTTAGGCAGCTGTAACACTCGTAGCTTGAGGACCTTTAGGACCGTCTTCTACTTCATAAGAAACCGCTTGGCCTTCATTTAGTGTTTTAAACCCAGTACCCTGAATTGCACTAAAATGTACGAATACATCAGCGCCGCCATCATCCTGAGAAATAAAACCAAAACCTTTAGCCTCGTTAAACCACTTTATAGTACCTGTAGCCATGTATCTTTACACCTGAAATAAATTAAACAAATAGGGAGTTGCGTACAGCTAGTGAAACGGGGAATCCAGAAGGGGGTAACACGGTGGGAACAACCATTACTGCCAATTACAAAATCTGTAGCTTTGTATACTATATGAGAATTTCGAGTACTTTACCAGAAATATTTGATAATTCAGTGATATATATACTTAGCTTAAGGACAATTACGCGGCTATAGATCTCTGATAAAGCTAGTGGTCAGCATCTGGAACCTAGCTACAACAAGCGATGTAATGTTACATCAAAACAACTACTGAGAAAAATAAGCCACTCAAAATCCATACTATAACAATACGCATTATAAGTACGATACAAGTTTATTTTTCCTTACCGCCATTAGAATAGATTAAAATGTGTTCTACCCTGAATTTATTCCGTACTCATGAGCCTGCATTCAACTAAAAGCATAAATCGCCAGCAATTACGCAAGCAATTGCTGCAAATTCTTCCTGCTGAATCTATTCTGTACCAGGAGGAAGATCTCAGACCTTTCGAGTGCGATGCTCTATCGGCTTACCGGCAAGTGCCTTTAATAGTTGCCTTACCCGATACATCGGGACAAGTACAAAATATATTACGCCTATGCAATAAAATAAACCTGCCGGTCGTAGTCAGAGGTGCGGGGACAGGACTATCTGGAGGCGCCTTACCTTATGAACACGGGCTGTTACTTTCTCTTGCTAAACTAAAAAACATTATTTCCATTGATGAAAAATTACGCACGGCTTGCGTCCAGCCTGGCGTGCGTAATCTTGCGATTTCACAGGCTGTAGATCACCTTGGTTTATTTTATGCGCCTGATCCGTCTTCACAAGTTGCATGCACTATCGGCGGTAATGTAGCTGAAAATTCAGGCGGTGTGCATTGTTTAAAATATGGTTTAACTGTACATAATATTCAGCAAATAAAAATGTTCAGTATTGAAGGTGAGCTAATGACTATTGGCGGCGATGGACTGGACTGCCCAGGATATGATTTGCTTGCTTTAATGACAGGATCCGAGGGTATGCTTGGCGTTATTGTCGAAGTAACAGTAAAACTTTTACCCAAACCAGAATGCACGCAAACATTATTAGCTGCATTTAATGATATAAGCAAAGCAGGCGCTGCAGTGGCAAATATTATTTCAGCAGGCATTATTCCAGCCGGCCTAGAAATGATGGATAAACTGGCTATTCAAGCCGCAGAAGATTTTGTACACGCTGGCTATCCCACAAATGCTGCAGCTATTTTATTATGCGAATTAGACGGCAGTGAAATAGAAGTTACCACACATGCTAATGCAGTACGTGGACTTTTAAATAGTAGTGGCGCCACGGAAGTGCGCACTGCAGAAAATGCGCAGCAAAGCCTCACTTTCTGGAAAGGTCGTAAAGCGGCTTTCCCAGCAGTAGGCCGTATCTCGCCAGATTATTACTGCATGGATGGCACCATACCTCGAAAAAGCCTAGCCCAGGTTTTGCAAGCTATAGCAGATATGTCGCAACATTATGGCCTCGCTATTGCCAATGTTTTTCATGCAGGTGACGGTAATTTACACCCGCTAATCCTGTATGATGCCAATATTCCAGGGGAGCAGACACGAGCAGAAGAATTTGGCGCTACAATCCTGGAATTGTGTATTGAGGTTGGCGGCACCATAACAGGCGAACACGGGGTAGGCATGGAAAAATTAAATCAAATGTGTGTGCAATTTAACACCAACGAACTTGCTCAATTTCACACAGTAAAAGCAGCATTTGATCCTAAAGCTTTATTAAATCCGGGCAAAGCAGTGCCAACTTTACACCGCTGCGCCGAATTTGGAGCTATGCATGTACATCATGGCAAGCTTCCTCATCCTGAGCTGGAACGTTTTTAATGCACAATACTCAAAACGACTTTACTAAACAGCTACAGAGCGAAGTTCTGCAAGCTATCGCTACGGGTAACACTTTAACTATCCGGGCTGGTGGTTCAAAAGATTTTTATGGACGTAAAGTCACTGCGAGTAATGTTATAAGCATCGCAGAACATCAAGGCATAATCAGTTACGAACCAACAGAACTGGTGATTAAGGCACGCGCAGGAACATCTTTGAAAACAATCCAGCAAGCACTGGCAGAAAACAAGCAAATGCTGGCATTTGAGCCCCCAGCCTATAATGAAAAAACAACTCTAGGAGGAACACTGGCAGGTAATTTTTCTGGCCCACGTCGTGCTTATAGTGGTGCCGCCAGGGATTATGTATTAGGCAGTACCATACTCAACGGCAAAGCTGAACTTTTATCCTTCGGTGGCCAGGTAATGAAGAACGTTGCCGGTTATGATGTTTCCCGTCTAATAACTGGAGCGCTAGGTACATTAGGCGTAATAATGGACGCGTCTATAAAAGTAGTGCCTATGCCAGAAGCTGACAGCACATTCATGCAAACTATTTCTCTACATGAAGCTTTAAACAGACTTCATCAATACTCTCGTTTGCCTTTACCCATTAGTGCCAGCTGTTTTTATCAAGATAAGCTATACATCCGCCTGTCCGGCACAGAAAGAGCCATTGAGAAAGCAGGAAAATCCATTGGCGGAGATCAGTTAAATAATGCCCATAATTTCTGGCAATCAATTACAGATCAAACGCATGCTTTCTTCCAAAGTGAACTAGCCTTATGGCGACTCTCATTAGCGTCAAATACCGCTGCTGTTTTTCCAGAAGAAAACACCCTATACGAATGGGGCGGCGCTTTACGCTGGTTAAAAAGCGATGCAGCACAAGCAACAATCCGTTCGGATAGTCATTTAATAAATGGGCACTGCACACTGTTTCGTAGCACAGGTTCGCGCAATCAAGTCTTTCAAACCTTACCAGCTCCCTTATTACAATTACATCTGCGTTTAAAACATGCTTTTGACCCGCATGGGATTTTCAATATTGGTCGCATGTACCCTGACTTTTGAAAGAATTTATTGTAAATAAACTATTTTATGCAAACCCAAACGACAGAATTTTTTTTAAAATCAGCACAAGGCCAGGAAGCAGATAGGATTATACGTTCCTGCGTGCACTGCGGATTCTGTAACGCAAGTTGCCCCACTTATCAATTAGTAGGTGATGAACGCGATAGTCCGAGAGGACGCATCTATTTAATAAAACAAATCCTCGAAGACCAAGTTATTAGCAGCAAAACACAATATCACCTGGATCGCTGCCTAAGTTGCCGTGCATGCGAAACTACCTGCCCTTCTGGGGTACAATATGGTCGTTTAGTAGACATAGGCCGCCAACTAATTGATGACAAAGTTACTCGCTCAGTAATTCAGCAAATAAAGCGCTTTGCACTTAGAAAATTACTGCCCTACCCGCAGCGTTTTGCAGTTTTATTATCCACAGTTCAATTGCTTAAGCCTTTACTGCCTAAATCATTAAAGCAACAAATACCAGACAGACAAACAAGCAGAATAAAGCCTGATTATATTTCACACAAGCCGCTTCAAACCCGCAAAATGTTGATATTAGAGGGTTGTGTACAATCAATAGCGACACCGAATACCAATAGCGCCACTGCGAATATTTTGCATAAACTTGGCATAGAACTAATATCGCCCAAGCTAGCAGGTTGCTGCGGCGCTGTCAGTCAGCATTTATCCGCTGAGCAGGAAGCCCTGGATTTTATGCGCAGTAATATTGATGCCTGGTGGCCCTATATTGAGCAGGGAATTACAGCTATTGTAATTACTGCCAGCGGCTGTGGCGCCATGATTAAAGAATATGCATACCTTTTAAAACATGATATTCAATATGCAGACAAAGCTAGAAAGGTCAGCGAATTAGCTAAAGATATCAGCGAAATTCTATCAGCTGAAGAATTACCCTTAGCTCGCATTAAACCATCAGTCCACAATATTGCTTTCCAAAGTCCCTGCTCTTTGCAGCACGGGCAAAAACTCGACGGTGTCGTCGAATCCATTCTCACCAGCTGTGGTTTTAAACTTTGTCATATTGACGATGCGCACCTATGTTGTGGTTCTGCGGGCACTTATTCCATATTACAAACTGATCTAGCGCAACAACTATTAGATAACAAACTTACTGCTCTGCAAAGACATCAGCCGGAACTGATAGTCACAGCTAATATAGGTTGTCAATTACACCTACAAAGCCGGACCG
Source organism: uncultured Methylomonas sp. (assembly GCA_964459125.1). Lineage (GTDB taxonomy): Bacteria > Pseudomonadota > Gammaproteobacteria > Methylococcales > Methylomonadaceae > Methyloprofundus. The sequence goes on from CAYWLM010000035.1 coordinate 21,519, forward strand.
GTATTACAATTAAACACTGGATAGAGCTTATGGATGAAAGTTTTACTTAACCTGGAAAAGCCAGTTAAGCGCAAAGTATAATGGCAACTGTTTTTTCCGGATTTATCAATAGTGTATTATGTGGACCAAAAGAGACTAAACAAACATTATGTTCAAATTTTTACCCGGCATTATTTTAATCCAGCTGGTTACTAGCGGATTGATTCTCATGTCACTTAATTGGTCAAATGATTTTCAACTGCTTATTGTGATGACCATGATTGCTTTTATCTGCGCCATTTTGTCAGCCTTCTGGTTTTCATCCATTGCGCGCAATATTCACCATGACCAACAAATAGCATTGCGCGAAAAACACGCACAGGATCGGGAAAATTTTTTAAAGGAAGCCGGAGAAGAAAAAGCCAGTGCAATCCGAGAGAAATCTCAAATGCAGGATATACATGCTCGTGAACGTGAAAGAATACTGCTGGATACCGAGCGCGAAAAAAGTAATATTATTGCACAAAGCTATCAGAAAATTGAGAAAGAAACCCGAAAAGCTCATGCCAAAGCAAATTTTAAGGTCGGCGCTGCTTTTGCTACAGCTGTCTGCGCTGGAGGCATCATGATCTTCAGCCAGTTAGTTACCGTAGGCGTAATGTTTTTAGTCGCTTCAGGCAGCGGCTTAAGTGGTTATATTCTTCGCGCCAGACAAGAACGATTAACGCGCAACAAACAAACATTGATAAACGAACAGCGTTTGCTAACGGATCAAACAAATCACTCGATTACAAACAAGCCCAGGCAACAAGATAATTCTTAGTGTTAAATAGTTGCGTTTGCAGATATTAGTTCTCCAGGTGAGCTCTAATAAAATGGTTCAGAAATAACCACTTTAATAAGCTGCCCTTTGTTTAGGGAAACTCCGGATTGCAGATTATTAGCTATTGCACAGCTTTCTTCATCCCAGTCACTACCTGATCTTTTTAGCAATGCCGGCAAACCCTCGCCTGATTTTGCTGGGATAATACGCAATCTTTGCTGGTGGATTTCGACCTTTTCTTTTGCTGTTAGCTGATGAAAAGAAGCAATGGATTGAGCAATTGCAGGGCGATAGTTGGCAGCTGGATTTTTATTCACTGAGGTTAAACGAAAAATCTGATTATCAAAGGCAATCCAGGTAACTGTTGATTCTTGTCTATAACTATTAATATTAGTCTGACTGGCTGGAAAGCCACCGATTGTTAGCTTATTAACAGTCTGATTACCCAGCCTCGCCTCATTAAGAAAGTCGTAGGCTGCTTTTACTGGATCATTTCCTTCTCCCTGTAGTTGCAATAATAAAAAAGCATCTTGTTGCTTTGATACTCCTGCGATATATTGAGACTGATTTGTGGTTTCCCAGTCAGACGGGAAAGTAAGGCCAATATTTATGATGGGCTGCAGGAACATCTGCCCGACAAATATACCTTGTGCAGCATCAGGTCCGACGATTAAGCCATTGAGCTTATCCAGCAAGGCCTTATGATCTTTTGCTATTAAATTAGCCTCCGAAGCTGCAGTTTTACTGGTACTTAACTCAACGGCCCTTAATTCTGTGGCTTTAACGCGCTCAGGTATAAATGGGTGAGTAGCAAGAAAAGAAAACTCTTCCTCCCCCTTCCCTTCCCTGACAGTTTCACGTTCCAGTGTTTTTAGAAAATGGGAGATACCATCCGGCTGCCATCCCGACTCAACTACGAGTAACTGCCCTATAGCATCCGCATCATTCTCCTGTTCTCGACTATACGGAGCAAGAATCGCAGAATTGAGTAGTGATCCTGTGCCTGACACCGTATTAGCAAGCAACGGGCTGACCATCCTTACTGCCGCTGAAGTAATGCCAGTCACCAATCCTATTGGCGCGGCACGGGTTAAGCGTTGTACGGAATGACGTGCAGCAACATGACCTATCTCATGTCCGATAACGCCCGCCAGTTCATCTTCTGAATTAATTAACACCAGCAGGCCGCGACTGATATACACATAGCCTCCCGGTAAGGCGAAAGCATTGGGCTCTTCCAGATCCACGATCTGAAATTGATAAGTAATATCCTGATATGGCGAATTTTGTGCCAGGCGCTCACCAATTGACTGTATGTAACTTACTAATTCAGGATCTTCAAATAAACCCATTTGTTCAGCCACTTGCCTTGCATTTTCTGCTCCAAGTTGCTTTTCGTCTTCGAGCGACATGAAAACTATTTCACGATTGCCGGTCACAGGGTTAACTGCACAGCCATAGACCAAAATAGCGGAAAAAATGATTATGAAAAACTTCAGTGTTCGGGTTTTCTGTTGCATTTCTATTTCCAGGACCTATTGTTTAATGGTGAGTGATCGTTCTGCCTTGGTTTATGTTGTATGTGTCGGGCATTATTTCCTTCAATTTCATTAATTGCCCGGATTTGTTCTGGAGACGCCTCAACTATAAGATTAAGTATAAACCAACTGACATTTTCAGTAAAAGTTTCAAATAGAGGGGAGTCGCTATTTTTGCGAAAGCGTGTTTTGGGCATCCCAGCCCAAGCAAG
>CAYWLM010000036.1:0-23981 GCA_964459125.1 uncultured Methylomonas sp.
TGACAATCAGCTCATATTTACCATTGGCCCTGACCTTATAAATAGCATCAGTACCCGAAGGTGCATAAGATTTTTTTCCAGCCTTTAATCCACTGTCTGTGACATAGACAAAATCACCATTTCCCGGCGTAATACCATTGAGAAATGTACTGTTCTTTATTTTGACCGAAGTTTTTTGTTTGCCACTGGGAAGTTCGAAGATATGCACCTGGTCAATATCGGCGACGTACAAATTGTCACCCTGAATAGCCAATCCTTTAGGAGCATTTAAAACCACACCATTCTGAGTACCATCTATCCATTTGAGTTTGATAACACTACCATCAGGTTTTATTTTTGCAATAAAACCATTGCCATCTGCGGTTAAACCATCGCCATTAATATTACTGACTAGATAGACATCCTCGGCAGGATAATACTCTATGGATTCGGGTGTTTTAAACCCTACATCTGCAATAACAGTGAGTTTGGCTGGTATATTGACAACATTACTATCTGCAGCGAGGGGAGTAGTAGAATAGCACCAAGCAATTAGTGCAGCACTAAAAAAAAATCCTTTAAAGCCTGAATTCATGATAATTTCCTCTCGATTAGGTTGTTATTAAATTTATGTTGCCCAATCGCACTATTGTCGCCATGTGCAAGCAAACGGGTAATATTAAATAGCTTATTAACTGACAAACATATTGACTTTGATGATTCTGAGAGATAAATCCCTTAACAAAGTATTAGCTATGCCCCTGACTATTCCATAAAGCTCTAATAGCGCTTAATAATTAACTCGTTGAAGATATTTGGACTATAGCATAAATCAATAAATATGATTAGCTCAGGAAGAATGGGTATCTTAACATTTAAGTGCTTGCTACTATGGTTATCCCCGTCAAATATCGCAGTAAAAACAAGACTGCTTATAAATGATTGCAAATATTGATTGAATTTAACCCATTGATCTCTTATGCTCAGGAATAGTTATATTTCGCGCGGTGACGGTTGCGGATTTTATAGCGCGTTGATTTTGGTCGAGAGCAAGGCGCTGAAACAGGCGCATAGCAAGCTACACAACTTTTTTTCAGCAACGCAGCTATCGGCAAAAATAGGCGGCCAGAAAACCGCAACCGTGGCCGTGCGAAGTATATATGCAACTAATAATAAATTAAGGGGACGACAATGAAAATTGGTATACCTAAAGAAATTCATCCAGGTGAAAAGCGTGTCGCAACGACACCTGAAGTGGCTGAAAAAATCATTCAACTGGGTTTTCAGGTAAGTGTTGAAAGTGGAGCAGGCCAGCAAGCTAATTTTTCCGATGAAGCTTATAAAGAAGTTGGTTGTACGATTAGAAAAACAACTAAAACTTTATGGAATAATGCAGATATTGTCATCAAGGTCCGACCACCTGAAACACATCCTGAGCTAGCCATTGATGAAACAGAATTATTATCCAAAGAGGGGGTCTTGATTAGTTTTATATGGCCTGCCCAGAATAAAGCTTTAATGCAAAAGCTGGTAGAGAAAAATGCCACTGTCCTGGCAATGGATTGTGTACCACGCTTATCCAGATCGCAAAAACTCGATGCCTTAAGTTCTATGGCCAATATTGCTGGGTATCGGGCAGTTATCGAAGCAGCGCAACATTTTGATCGTTTTTTTACAGGACAAATAACGGCTGCTGGTAAAGTGCCACCGGCAAAAATTCTGGTTATTGGTGCAGGCGTTGCAGGGTTAGCTGCCATAGGTACGGCTAAAAGCATGGGTGCCATAGTTCGAGCTTTTGATACCCGTCCTGAAGTAAAAGAGCAAATTGAAAGTATGGATGCTGAATTTCTGATGTTGGATTTTGCAGAAGATGGCTCAGGTGCGGGCGGTTATGCAAAAACCATGTCTAAGGAGTTTATTGCGGCAGAAATGGCTTTATTTGCCAGACAGGCTATGGATGTCGATATTATCATTACTACCGCACTGATCCCGGGAAAACCTGCGCCGGAATTGATAACAGCAGGAATGGTTGAATCCATGAGGCCCGGTAGCGTTATCGTCGATCTTGCCGGAGAGCAGGGTGGTAATTGTGCTCTGACTGTCAAGGATGAAGTGGTTGTTAAATATGGTGTGACGATTATCGGTTATACTAATTTACCGAGCAGAATGGCTGCTCAATCCAGTCAACTCTATGCAACAAATATATGGCATTTATTAACAGAATTATGTCCGGATAAAAATGGCATTATTGATGTTAATATGGAAGATGACGTGATGCGTGGTACGACAGTTATCAATCAGGGAAAAATAACCTGGCCACCACCTGCAATTGCAGTTTCTGCTACACCAGTACCACAAACCGAAGCACCAGCCGTAGCCGAGCTTGTACAAGCAGTAAAACCTGCGCTAATACCTAAGCCGATTAAACAATTCTTGCCACTGTTAATTATTGGCAGTTTATTGTTTGCTTTAGGATCTGTTGCGCCTGTATCGTTTATGTCGCACTTTACGGTATTTGTGCTGTCTTGCTTTATTGGCTATCAAGTTATCTGGAGCGTCTCAGCCTCCTTACATACGCCTTTAATGAGTGTTACCAATGCCATTAGCGGCATTATAATAATTGGTGCTGTGCTGCAGGTTTCTAACTCCGGGTTTATGATTACACTTCTTTCGGGTCTGGCGATTTTGATTGCCTCGATCAATATCACAGGTGGTTTTTTAGTCACTCGGCGTATGTTAGACATGTTTAAAAAATAGGAGTAAGCACATGATATCACCCGGTCTAATTACAATGTCTTATATAGCCGCATCCATTCTTTTTATTCTGAGTTTAAGCGGATTAAGTCATCAGGAAACCGCACGTCGAGGGAATTATTATGGTATGGCGGGAATGGTTATTGCTCTAGTTGCCACCATAATAAGCGAATCAGTCGATGCCTATGTGATTTTGATATTCGCTTTAGTCATTGGTGGCTTGATCGGTACCAAAATTGCACTAAAAGTCGAAATGACACAAATGCCTGAACTGGTTGCTATTATGCACAGTTTAGTTGGTATGGCTGCCGTCCTGGTTGGTTATGCAAATTTTGTTGATAGCTCGGTAAATCTTGCAGGTATTGAAAAAACCATTCATGAAGTCGAGATCTATATAGGTATTTTTATAGGTGCGGTCACTTTTTCTGGTTCCGTCATTGCCTTTGGCAAGTTATGCGGGAAAATTACTGGCAAACCGTATCTGGTGCCTGGGCGGCATTGGCTTAATCTGGGCTTATTGCTTGCCACTATCTGGCTAGCTAATGTTTTTCTAACCGGAGTAGAGACAGGAGAGGGTGCTTTCGCACTGATTTTAATGACCTTGATTGCTTTGGTATTTGGCGTACATATGGTTATGGCAATCGGGGGGGCCGATATGCCTGTCGTAGTTTCCATGCTTAATAGTTATTCAGGATGGGCAGCGGCTGCGACGGGGTTTATGTTAAGTAATGATTTATTAATTATTACCGGTGCCCTGGTCGGTAGTAGTGGTGCTATCTTAAGCTATATTATGTGCCGTGCCATGAATCGTAATTTTCTCAGTGTTATCGCGGGTGGTTTTGGTTCATCGGGTGGTGAAGCTGCGAAAGTCGAAGGCGATGTTATATCGATTGATGTTTTAGAGACCGCTCAACTACTCTCCGATGCTCAAAATATAATGATCATTCCTGGTTATGGAATGGCGGTTGCGCAGGCTCAACATACCGTTAATGAAATTACCAAAGTATTACGTGCTCAGGGAAAGAACGTGCGCTTTGGGATTCATCCTGTTGCCGGGCGCATGCCAGGCCATATGAATGTTTTATTAGCAGAGGCGAAAGTGCCTTACGATATCGTCTTTGAGATGGATGAGATCAATGCAGACTTTGCTGATGTGGATGTCTCGATTGTTATCGGGGCAAATGATATAGTCAATCCTTCAGCGCTGGACGATCCCAACAGTCCTATTGCCGGGATGCCGGTACTGGAATGCTGGAAGAGTCACACCAGTATAGTTTTAAAACGCAGTATGGCAACGGGTTACGCTGGTGTAGGTAACCCGTTATTTGTGCATAAAAATACGCGTATGTTATTTGGTGATGCAAATGAAAGTTTGCAGGCAGTTTTAAAAGTTATAAGTAGTTGATTTTCCGGATTAACCAGGATTTTGTAGTTTAGGAATCTGTATACCACACGCTTCATTTTAAGAGCGCAGCCTGCCTGCACAAAGGCAGAGGGAGTATTTGCGATCCTAAAAACCAGCTTGCCCATGTTACTTGATGCATATCCCAAAGGATATTCTCCTGATTATCTTCAACACTAGATCAATTATTCGTAAAGTGTTATTGTCTGTGTTGAGAAAAAGCAGGGATGCTTAAGAATTTTTTCTTTCCTGTCAGGGTGTGCAAGGAAGTGAGTAGAATACCAACATTTTTTTTATAAGGATAAAACCATGAAATATATAGCTAAATCAATTGCAGTTCTGCTGTTGTCGTGTGCCAGTATATCGGCATTTTCTGAAGAAAAACCTATGAACATGCAGCAAGGAAAATCTTCTGACAAAGGCATGATGCAAATGTCTGAGGAAATGAAAGATAAAATGGCTCGAGATCAACAACAATATATTTTGCAAGTAGATGATCTTTCAGATCGCATTCAAGATGAAACAAACGCTGATAAGAAACAGGCGTTAATGGATGAACAACTACAGATAATAAAAGATCATCAGGAAAAAAAGCGACAAATGAAAAAACAGATGATGCAAAAACATCATCAGAAAATGATGAATAAAAAAAGCAATATGAAAATGTAACTTATTATTCTGTTAGCTGTAAACGCTTATGGGTTATAAGTAAAATAGGCATGGAAAAGCAGGAGGTTTCCATGCCTGAAATATTAATTAAGTAATTAATACTGCTTGAAACCACTAAAATCTCTGACTTGTAGCTATTTGATGAGGCGTAAAGCATCGCCAGCAAACATTCCTTTAAGCTAAGGTTTAGTCTCTTGCCCTGACTAGATTTTGTCTAAAGTATGGGTATCTTACTGACCATGACAAGCAGTCTGTCGGTAAACAGTTTTCAAATTCAACTTACCAAGCTAGTTACAATAAGCTAATATAGCTGGCATTTCTTAACAAGCAAATATAGATAGCCACACACTACATGGGTATACAGGATAATTTTGAACAAATCCCGCTAAAAGACTTTACCGAAAAAGCGTATCTGGATTATTCCATGTACGTTATTTTAGATCGTGCATTACCTCATATTGGTGATGGGTTAAAACCTGTACAGCGGCGCATCGTTTATGCGATGTCTGAGTTGGGACTTAGTGCCGTATCCAAGCATAAAAAGTCAGCGCGTACTGTTGGGGATGTACTGGGTAAATATCATCCGCACGGCGATTCAGCGTGTTATGAAGCTATGGTCTTAATGGCCCAGCCTTTTTCCTATCGATATCCTTTGGTAGATGGGCAAGGTAACTGGGGGTCTCCTGATGATCCTAAGTCCTTTGCTGCGATGCGTTATACGGAATCACGATTAACTGCCTATGCACAAACTTTACTCAGTGAATTAGGACTGGGAACGGTTGACTGGCTAGATAACTTTGATGGTACCCTAAAAGAACCTGCAATATTACCCGATAGATTACCTAATATTTTACTCAATGGCACTATGGGGATAGCCGTTGGTATGGCAACCGATATTCCGCCGCATAATCTTAGGGAAGTTGCCAATGCCTGTGTGCATCTACTCGATAAACCTGATGCTGACCTGGAAGATTTATTCAAGTTTATTCAAGGTCCCGATTACCCGACCGATGCTGAAATTATTAGTAGTCGAGAAGATATCCAGAAAATATATATCTCTGGTAATGGCTCTATCCGTATGCGCGCCAAGTATGAACTGGAAGAGCATAATATTATCATTACAGCCTTGCCACACCAGGTATCCGGAGCAAAATTACTGGAGCAGATAGCTGCCCAGATGCAAGCGAAAAAACTGCCTATGATTGAAGATTTAAGGGATGAGTCTGATCATGAAAATCCAACGCGTTTAGTGCTTATGCCCAAATCTAAACGCGCGGATGTCGAAGCTATTATGTCGCATTTATTTGCGACTACCGACCTGGAAAGAACCTATCGTGTCAATCTGAATATGATTGGCTTAAATGGTCGCCCTAAAGTAAAAGGTTTACGAGAGATTTTGGTCGAGTGGCTGAGTTTTCGTACTGAAACTGTGCGTAGACGTCTACAGCATAGACTGGATAAAGTTTTAGCTCGCTTGCATATTTTAGAAGGCTTATTGATTGCATTTCTAAATATTGATGAAGTGATTGCTATTATTCGTAGTGAAGATAAGCCAAAACCGCATCTGATGGAGCGTTTTGGGATTACTGATATCCAGGCAGAAGCTATTTTAGAATTAAAGTTGCGTCATTTAGCCAAACTTGAAGAAATAGCCATAGTTAGTGAGCAGGCCGATCTGGAAAAAGAACGTGACTATTTGCAAAAAACACTGGGGTCAGCGCGTTTACTAAATCGATTAATTAGAAAGGAAATACTGCTTGATGCCGATAAATATGGTGATGATCGTCGTTCGTTTATTATCAAGCGCGATGTTGCCCAGGCTTTGAACGCAACGGCATTAATAAGTAATGAACCGGTCACCATTGTATTATCACAAAAAGGCTGGATACGCGCTGCAAAAGGGCATGATGTTGATGTGCATGGATTAAACTATCGTTCTGGCGATGCTTTTCTCGATGCGGTATTGGGGCGAACCACGCAGCCAGTATTTGTGCTAGATTCTTCTGGACGTGTTTATACCACGACGACTCATGATTTACCTTCTGCACGCAGTCAGGGAGAGCCGCTCACAGGACGCTTGAATCCTCCTGCAGGATCCTTATTTACTCATTTATGGGCCGGGCACGAGGATGACTGGATATTAATGGTAAGTAATGCGGGTTACGGGTTTCGAGTACAGATAAAAGACTGGGTTTCAAAAAACAAAGCAGGTAAAGCCGTTGTAACTCTGCCAAAAGGCGTTTCTTTGCTAGCCCCTGTTAAAATAACGGATAGCGGAGATTTGATTGCTGTGGTTACTTTGCAAGGCCGACTATTGGTCTTTCCTGCTGCTGCATTACCTGCTCTAGCTAAAGGTAAAGGCAATAAGCTTATCCAGATTAATAATGCTGATTTTGCAACGGGTAGCGATAAGGTTGTTGCAGTCACGGTGATCGCTGATAATGCTAATTTAAAACTGATTTCAGGAAAACGTACCTTGACATTGAAGCCTGCCGATCTTGTAAACTACCTAGGTGTAAGAGCAAAACGCGGACATGGTTTACCCAGAGGTTTTCAGCGTGTTGATCAATTGATGAGTGAAGAATAAGTAATGGTTGCACCTAAAAAGCCTAGAAAACCTAGACAATCAGGAAAAACGGCAAAGAGAAAAACGAATGCAAAGCAAAAGCCTGCTTTGCTCAACAAAACGTGGCAAGTTATTAAAATACCTTTACTTAAATTTTGCGTGCTGCTATTTTTTGTTTTTGTCTGCTATCTGGGTTATCTAGATTACACAGTCAGGGAACAATTCGAAGGTAAACGCTGGGCAATCCCTGCGCGTGTATATGCTAGCCCGGTAGAAATTTATACAGGCTCTAAGCTAAATGCCCAGCAATTATTAACGTTATTAAAAAAACTGCACTATCGTTCAGATAGCAAGCTTTCTTCACAAGCAACTTATTCTAAAAATGCTCAGACGATTAGTTTAAAAACCCGTCAGTTTGTGTTTTGGGATAAAACTCAGCAAGTACAGAACATTCGTATTACATTTTCAGCGACCGAAGTTCTTTCTATTGTTGATGCTGAGTCAGGCTCAGAGCTTGCCATTGTGCGTCTTGATCCAGTACAGATCGGCAGTTTTTATCCTGCACATAAAGAAGATAGAGTATTGGTTAAGCTCGACGAAGTGCCAAAAAACCTGATACAAGGCTTATTAGCTACCGAAGATCGAGATTTTTATCAGCATATGGGCATTTCCTTTAAAGGTATTGCCCGTGCCATGTGGGCAAACCTGCGTGCAGGAAAAATGGTACAAGGCGGCAGTACTATTACACAACAATTAGTAAAAAACTTTTACTTAACGCCTGAGCGCAGTTTATTGCGCAAAATCAATGAAGCGTTGATGTCGGTCATCCTGGAATTACGCTTTAGTAAAGATGAAATTTTACAGGCTTATCTGAATGAAGTTTTTTTGGGGCAGGATGGAGCGCACGCGATACACGGATTTGGGTTGGCCAGTGAATTTTATTTTTCCAGGCCTTTAAACAAGCTTCCTCTGGACCAGGTAGCTGCATTAATTGCCCTGGTACGCGGCCCTAGTTTTTATGATTTGCGCAAACATCCGGAGCGTGCCTTACAACGTCGTAATCTGATTCTGGATGAAATGCTGTCCCACGGAGATATTTCTGAACAGCAAGCACTGCAAGCTAAACAAAAACCTATCAAAGTTTCCGCTTATGCACACCGGCCTGCGAATCGTTATCCTTCCTTTATTGATTTGGTTAAACGCCAGTTGACTCAGGAATATAATGAGCAAGACTTGACATCAGAAGGGCTGAGTATTTTTACGACTCTGGATACCAAAGTGCAGGATGCTCTGGATTCCAGTATTGAGCAGCAGTTAACTCAAATTGAGAAACGTAAGCAAGCAAAGAATCTGGAAGCGGCGGCTATCGTTACACACAAGGATACCGGGGAAATTGTTGCTCTGGCAGGTGGTAGAGATAGTCAGGGTGTTGGTTTTAACCGGGCATTGAACGCTGTACGCCCGATAGGGTCTCTGATTAAACCACTGGTGTACTTAACCGCTCTGGAATACCCTGAAAAATATACCCTGATTAGCTCTGTCAGTGATACCAAGATTAAAGTAAAGGCTGGAAAAGGTAAGCTATGGGAGCCCCAAAATTACGCACGTAAAGAGCATGGTGATGTAGCTTTGCATACAGCTCTGGCGCATTCCTATAATTTAGCGACAGTACGCATCGGGATGGATATTGGCATAGGGCGTATTGCAAAAACCTTACGTGAAGCTGGTGTCAAACGCCCGATAAATCTATTTCCTTCCATGCTTTTAGGTGCGTTACCCTTGACGCCTTTTGAAGTGACGCAAATGTATCAAACTTTAGCAGGAGATGGCTTTGCCATGCCTTTGCGTTCTATTAGTGCTGTGTTAGCTCAAGATGGAACTTTGCTACAGCGATATCCTTATGCACTTAGACAGGAACTAGACCCTGCAGCAACCTATTTAACTAATACCATATTGCAAGAAGTTATGCGTGAAGGAACCGGGAAGTCAGCCTATAACGTACTACCAAAAAACATGGGACTTGCTGGTAAAACAGGCACTACGAATGATTTAAGAGATAGCTGGTTTGCAGGCTATACCGGAGATTATCTAGCAGTATTCTGGGTCGGGCGTGATGATAATAAATCAGCTGGTGTAACAGGGGCTAGTGGTTCATTAAAACTGTGGACCGAGTTAATGAGACAAGTGGCAACGCAACCTGTGATCTTATCCAGACCAGATTCAGTCATTTCTGTCTGGATTGATAAAAAGTCAGGCTTGAAAGCCAACGAATTATGCCCTGAGACTATCGCATATCCTTTTGTCCGTGGCTCCGAGCCAAAGATGAATGCTGAATGCGTAGAATCAAAATTGAATAAAGTAAAAACCTGGTTTAACGAATTTAAAGAGGAAAATTTTTAATGCGTAAAATAATCGCTTTTTGTATACTTTTGGTGTCAGTCATTGCTCATGCTGATTTAACTCCTGTACAACAATTAGAGGGATTTATTTCCCGGGCTAAAAACCTGCAGGCTGAATTTACCCAGACATCTCTGGATGAAACAGGGAAAGTAATATTAAGCAGTCAAGGTAACTTTTATTTACAGCAACCGGGTAAGTTTCGCTGGAACTATCAACAGCCTTACGCACAACAGATTGTCTCCAAAAATGGCAAAGTCTGGTTTTATGATGCTGATTTAGAGCAGCTTATTATCAAAAAAATAGACCAGTCTATTGGTGATACTCCAGCGTTATTACTTAGTGGTAGTGTCGATTTAAAAGAAAAATATACCATTGCCAAACAACGGCAAGAGGGTGATATTTTGTGGATCAAGTTAACACCTAAAGATACTGAGAGTAGTTTTAAATATATTCTCGTCGGTTTAAAAGGCGATATGCTGTATGGCATGGAATTAAGTGATAATTTTGGTCAACTTACGAAAATCATTTTTTCTAATATCACCATGCCTAAGTCGTTGGCACCTGAATTATTTGAATTTACTGCACCTAAAGGCACGGATATTTTTGAAGGCTAGCTGTACTTCAATAGGCAATTTTCGCAGTCTTTATGTGTAGCGACCTAACAAAACCTTTAGCAGATTTGATGCGTCCGCAATCACTGGCGGAATATGCCGGGCAAAAGCATCTCTTGCAGCCCGGAAAGCCGCTGTATGAAGCGATCAATTCGGGTCGTTTGCATTCAATGATTTTTTGGGGACCACCAGGGACAGGTAAAACGACTCTGGCAAGAATGATAGCCAGGCATTCTAATGCCGAGTTTATGCCTATTTCTGCTGTATTGGCTGGTGTTAAAGATATACGTGCAGCAGTTGCTGCAGCCAAACAAATACAGCAGCATGAACAGCGACAAACTATTTTATTTGTCGATGAAGTGCATCGGTTTAATAAAGCACAACAGGATGCATTTTTGCCGCATGTCGAAGATGGCACGGTATTCTTTTTAGGCGCAACCACAGAAAATCCCTCTTTTGCCCTGAATAATGCCTTGTTATCTAGAGCAAGAGTCTATGTACTAAATGCACTCACTGATGAAGAATTACAGAGTGTTATTGATAAAGTTTTAAGCAATAAAGACAGAGGCTATGCTGACTTAGGCATCACGATGTCCGATCCGTTAAAACAGCAATTTTCTGTTGCTGCAGATGGTGATGCGCGACGGCTATTAAATTTACTAGAAATTGCTGTTGAATTAGCGCAGGCTAGTCAGCTTAGCGAAATTACAGAAGCGATTGCCAAAGAAGTTTTAGTCGGTGGCGTACGCCGCTTTGATAATCAGGGCGAAGAGTTTTATAACCAGATTTCAGCAATACATAAGTCGGTACGCGGCAGTTCACCTGATGCAGCTTTATATTGGTTTTGCCGTATGCTTGATGGCGGCTGTGATCCTTTATATCTGGCACGACGTATTGTACGTATTGCCTCGGAAGATATTGGCAATGCAGATCCTAGAGCGCTGCAATTATGCATTAATGCCTGGGAAACCCAGCAAAGACTAGGCAGTCCAGAAGGCGAACTGGCTTTAGCTCAAGCTTTGGTTTATATGGCTTGTGCACCCAAAAGTAATGCCGTGTATATGGCTTATAATCTGGCCATGCGTACAGCAAAAGAAAGTGGCAGTTTGCCTGTGCCAAACCATCTACGCAATGCGCCGACTAAATTAATGAAAGATCTGGATTATGGTAAAGAGTATCGTTATGCACATAATGAGCCTGAAGCCTACGCAGCAGGAGAAAATTATTTTCCTGAGGGCTTGCAACAAACCCAGTTTTACCAACCTGTATCGCGCGGATTGGAAATAAAAATTGCAGAAAAATTAAAACATTTGCGAGAATTAGATAAAATAGCAAACAAGCATTAAATAAAGTGTGCAAAGCAGGTTTTTTTGTCCTGTTTACTAAAGTACCCTACTTATAAAAACTAAAAAAACATCAGCCATGGATTTAAATTTTCTCGATTTCGAACAACCTATAGCAGAATTAGAAGCAAAAATTAGTGAGCTACGCCGTGTAGAAGCGGAGAATGACATAGATATTTCATCTGCATTAGATGATCTGGAAGCTAAAAGCCAGACATTAACAGAAGAAATCTTTAAAGAATTAACTGACTGGCAAATCTCGCAATTATCCAGACATCCAGGGAGGCCTTATACTCTGGATTATATTGATCTTATGTTTACTGATTTTCATGAATTACATGGAGATCGTGCTTATGCTGATGACAAGGCGATAATTTGCGGCCTGGCAAAACTAAATGGCCAGGCAGTCGTTGTTATTGGTCATCAAAAAGGCCGTGATACCAAAGAAAAAATTATCCGCAATTTTGGTATGCCACGCCCAGAGGGCTACCGTAAAGCATTACGTGTAATGAAGATGGCTGAACGTTTTCATTTACCTATCATTTGTCTTATTGATACACCGGGTGCATATCCCGGGATTGGAGCTGAAGAACGTGGTCAAAGTGAAGCAATAGCACGTAATTTATTTGAAATGGCAAAACTCGAAACTCCAATTATTTGCACCATCATCGGTGAAGGTGGTTCCGGTGGTGCTTTAGCGATTGGCGTTGGTGATCGGTTGATTATGATGGAATTCAGTACTTATTCAGTGATTTCTCCTGAAGGCTGTGCTTCTATCTTGTGGAAAAGTGCCGACAAAGCAAAACTTGCTGCAGAAGCTATGGGAATTACCTCTGATAGAGTGAGAGAGCAGGGCTTATTAGATGAAGTAGTGAGAGAGCCTATTGGTGGGGCGCATAGAGATTTTAAAACTACAGCCGAAAATTTAAAAGAAACCCTGTTTCGTCATATCAAAGATTTACGCCATGAAAAAATAGATAGCTTGTTGGAGAAACGCTACCAGCGCATTATGGCGTTTGGTTCTTATACCGAAGATGTAAAATAGCTAACACAGCTCTTTAATGTAAGGTATGCATCGCATACCCTTCACATTTGTGAAACTCACTTCTCAAATTATTAATTCTCAGCTTGCACCCTACCACTGTGCCAATAATATCTTTATTGGCTACAGTGGCGGGGTAGATTCCCATGTTTTACTGCATTTACTAGCCGATATACCCGAACTAAAACATAAGCTTATTGCCGTGTATGTTCATCATGGTTTACAGGCATCTGCTGATGACTGGGAGATACACTGCCAGCTTGTTGCAGAGGATCTTGGAGTTAATTTTAAATGTCTTAAAGTAAATGCCCAGGCTTTGCCAGGAGAGAGCCCTGAAGAAGCTGCGCGCAATGCACGGTATCAAGCTTTTAAACAAATTCTCAAGGCAAATGATGTGCTGGTATTTGCACAGCACCGGAATGATCAATTAGAAACGGTTTTATTACAATTATTTCGTGGTGCTGGTTTAAAAGGGCTGTCAGGAATGCCTGGCTCAATAGCTTTTGGCGCAGGCGTCTTGTTACGACCCTTGCTAGATATTACCCAAGAGGCCATTAAACAATATGCCCAAGAGCAGGCTTTACATTGGATTGAAGATCCCAGTAATCAGGATAGGCAATTTGATCGTAATTATCTGCGTCATGACATTATTCCTTTATTGGAACAGCGCTGGCCCCGTTTGGATAAAACAGTCGCGCGCGTTGCAGGGCACTGTGCAGATGCGCACGCAATATTATCTGTTAGCGCGAAACAAAACATGCACTTGTTATACGATAATCAGAATCATAGTTTATCAATTCCCGGCTTGCTTAAGCATGATTATGTAACCCAGCAGTGGATTCTGCGTGAATGGCTGCATCACTTAGGTGCACGTATGCCATCACAAAAAGTAATGGCCGCTATTATGCAGGATATTTTACTGGCTCGACCTGGTGCAAATCCTGTTGTTGATCATAATGGCATGACTATTCAAAGATATCGAGAAGGCTTATATTTAGTTGCCGTACAAATAAAACCTGATTTGAACCAGGTTTTTACCTGGGTGGCAAACACTGAACTCTTGCTCTTGTCCGGAAATGGGCAACTGCTAGCTAAAGAGGCTGAAAAAGGTATCGCTCAATACATCTGGCAACAAGCTGATATTCAAGTTAAATATCGACAAGGGGGTGAGGCAATCTCGTTACCTAACCGTGCAGGCCGACATAGTTTAAAAAAATTATATCAAGAAGCGGGTGTTCCTCCGTGGCAGCGTGATCTTATTCCCTTGATTTATCTGGATGGTAAGCTTGCTGTTATTGCAAACTTATTTATTAGTGCTGATTTTTTTGTAGCAAAAACAAGCTGCATAACTCCGGTTTGGCAGCAGGCTATTGATGGAAAATTTGCATATCATTAATAATTAAATGACTAAAGGCAATGACGAAAAGCTCATTGTCGATTAAAATATGCGGTTAATTGAACTAAAAGTCTTTTTTAAAGCACTAGGTCAGGAAACAGCAAATCCTAGTGGTTTAATTGCAACAAGTCAAAACTAGAGTCAATATCATTCAAACAGAATTTATTCGTTATTTATCAGATCCTTTTTAGTCGATGACAAAATTTATATTTATTACAGGTGGTGTGGTTTCTTCTCTTGGGAAAGGAATTGCAGCCTCTTCTTTAGCGGCTATACTGGAATCGCGTGGTTTAAAAATAACCATGACCAAACTAGATCCTTATATCAATGTGGATCCTGGTACCATGAGCCCGTTTCAACATGGCGAAGTATTTGTCACTCAGGATGGTGCCGAAACTGATCTGGATTTAGGGCATTATGAGCGTTTTTTAAAAACTCGCCTGACCAAGAAAAACAACTTTACTACCGGCCAGGTCTATGAGAGCGTTTTACGTAAAGAGCGTAAAGGTGAGTACCTAGGAGCGACTGTACAGGTTATTCCGCATATTACTAATGAAATTAAACGCCGCATCTACGCCAGTGCTGAAGACATGGATGTGGCGATAATTGAAGTAGGTGGCACCGTAGGAGATATAGAATCCTTGCCATTCCTGGAAACCATTCGTCAGATTGGTATCGAGTTAGGCCGTGAACGTGCGCTTTTTATCCATCTTACCTTAGTGCCTTATATTAAAACGGCAGGTGAAATTAAAACTAAACCTACGCAGCATTCGGTTAAAGAATTACGTACTATTGGTATCCAGCCGGATATTTTGTTATGCCGTTCTGAGCAGAGAATTCCATCGGCTGAGCGTCGTAAAATAGCCTTATTTACTAACGTGCCTGAAAAAGCCGTTATTTCAGCAATTGATGCCGATACCATTTACCGTATTCCCTTGCTATTACATGAACAAGGCCTGGATGATATTGTTGTTGATCAACTGCGTCTGGATGTACCCCCAGCCGATTTATCCGAGTGGAAAGCTGTTGTTGACGGTGTGATGCACACTCATGATTCAGTCACGATAGCGATTGTGGGTAAATATGTCGGTCATAGTGATGCTTACAAATCTTTAAGCGAAGCCTTGACTCATGCCGGAATAACGACGCGCAATACAGTTAAAATTAAATATATTGATTCTGAAATTATTGAGCATGATGGCGTCGCACCTTTAAAAGATGTTGATGCGATTCTGGTACCTGGTGGTTTTGGAGAGCGTGGCGTAGAGGGTAAAATTTCTACGGTAAGATTTGCCAGAGAAAATAAAATCCCTTATTTAGGGATTTGTTTAGGCATGCAATCAGCGGTTATTGAATTTTCCCGAAATGTTGCTGGCTTAGAAGGTGCGCATAGTACTGAATTTTTACCCAATAGTCCGTATCCGGTTATTGGTTTAATTACTGAATGGCAAGACCATGAAGGGCAAACTGAAACACGTGACGAGAATTCTGATTTAGGCGGTACTATGCGTTTAGGCGCACAGAAATGCAGAATCCAGCCAGGCTCGCTGGTATTCGAGATGTATCAAAAAGACGTGATTACCGAGCGCCATCGCCACCGCTATGAATTCAATAATAATTATCTGGAAGCACTAGAAACAGCGGGCTTACGCTTTTCTGGCAAATCTATGGATGGTCGTTTAGTGGAGGTGGTAGAGTTGCCCGATCACCCATGGTTTATAGCTTGCCAGTTTCACCCCGAATTTACTTCAACACCTAGAAAAGGGCACCCTTTATTTTCAGGCTTCGTTGTTGCAGCAACAAAACATAAACAGGATACCAATAAATGAAATTATGTGATTTTGAAGTAGGCTTAGAGCAGCCTTTTTTTCTTATTGCGGGTACTTGCGTAATTGAAAGTGAACAAATGGCACTGGATACAGCTGGCTTTCTTAAGGAATTAACCACACAGTTAAATATTCCTTTTATTTATAAATCCTCATTTGATAAAGCAAACCGTTCTTCGCATAAGAGCTATCGCGGCCCAGGCGTAGAAGAGGGGTTAAAAATACTGCAAAAAGTGCAACAACAAATTGGCGTGCCGGTACTCACAGATGTACATGAAGACACCCCCTTGGCTGAAGTAGCCAGTGTGGTAGATGTGTTGCAAACGCCTGCTTTTTTATGCCGACAGACTAATTTTATTCAAGCCGTAGCAGAACAAGGTAAGCCTGTGAATATCAAAAAAGGGCAATTTGCAGCGCCCTGGGATATGGTGCATGTAGTCGATAAAGCCAAAGCTACAGGCAATCAGCAAATTATGGTTTGTGAACGTGGGGCATCATTTGGTTATAATAATTTAGTCTCTGATATGCGTTCCCTTGCAGAAATGCGTAATACCCATTGTCCTGTTGTTTATGATGCAACGCATTCAGCACAGCTTCCAGGTGGTCAGGGAACTTCTTCGGGTGGCCAGCGCCAGCATGTACCGGTTTTAGCCAGAGCGGCAATAGCCGCAGGTGTTTCAGGCTTATTTATGGAAACCCACCCTGACCCTGATAAGGCATTGAGTGATGGTCCAAATTCATGGCCACTGCATCGTATGAAAGAATTATTAGAAACTTTAGTTGCAATTGATCAAGCAGTCAAAGCACAAGCATTAATTGAAAATACTTTATAAACATATTGAGCAGTTTTTTTCTGAACTGCTATTTAAAAATAACTTTTACGAAAATCTTTAAACCAAGAGAATAAAATGTCCAAAATAGTTGATATTAAAGCACGAGAAATTTTAGATTCACGCGGTAATCCGACACTAGAAGCTGATGTTGTATTAGCATCAGGTCATACTGGTAGTGCAATGGTGCCTTCTGGCGCATCTACTGGAGAACGTGAAGCGATAGAGTTGCGTGATGGAGATAAAGCTCGTTACCTGGGTAAAGGAGTTTTAAAAGCGGTTGAGTATGTCAATACTGAAATTCGGGCCATGTTAATTGGCATGGATGCAGCCGATCAAACGGCTATTGATAAAGCAATGATGGATCTGGACGGTACTGAAAATAAGGGTCGAATAGGTGCCAATGCAATTTTAAGTGTTTCTTTGGCCGCGGCTCGTGCGTCTGCCATAGAGGCGGGCGTTCCATTATATCGTTATCTAAATACTAGCGGTAAATTCATTATGCCAGTGCCAATGATGAATATAATCAATGGCGGCTCACATGCTGATAATAGTGTTGATTTACAGGAATTTATGATTCTGCCTGTCGGTGCACCAACATTCCGTGAAGCTATTCGTTACGGTGCTGAGGTGTTTCATCATTTAGCTAAAGTATTAAAAGCAAAAGGTTTAGCAACGACAGTTGGAGATGAAGGGGGCTTTGCACCGAATTTATCGTCTAACGAGGAAGCCATAGAAGTTATTTTAGAAGCAATAGTCAATGCAGGCTACAAGCCTGGTGTTGATATATTTTTAGGAATGGATGCAGCTGCTTCTGAATTTTATAAAAACGGCAAATACGAACTAACGTCTGAAGGTAAAACCTTAACAGCTGGCGAAATGACCGACTTATTCGCTGACTGGGTTGAAAAATATCCAATTATTTCTATTGAAGATGGCTTGTATGAAAATGACTGGGAAGGCTGGAAAGGTTTGACTGATCGAGTTGGTGACAAGATCCAGTTAGTCGGTGACGATTTATTTGTGACAGATCCAGCGACTTTAAAAGAAGGTATAGCAAAAGGTGTTGCAAACTCTATTTTAATTAAGGTAAACCAGATTGGAACCCTGACTGAAACTCTGGAAGCAATTAACACAGCTCATGCTGCTGGTTACACGGCTGTTGTTTCACATCGCTCAGGTGAAACAGAAGATACAACGATTGCTGACTTATGCGTTGCAATGGGAACAGGACAAATTAAAACCGGTTCACTAAGTCGTTCTGATCGTGTCGCTAAATACAACCGTTTAATGAAAATTGAAGAAGAGTTAGGTGCACAGGCAAAATATGCTGGACGTAGTGCATTTAAAAAATTGTCATAAATAATTTGATTTGATCCAGAACGGGCGGTTTCTTTGCCCATTCTGGATGATTTTTTCGCATGACAGGTGACTTATTAGAATTCTTATAGCCTTTCTTGTTATCTTGATTTCGCTCCTACAATATCGCTTATGGTATGGTGATGGAAGTTTTAAGCAAACTGAGAAATATCAACTCCAGCTTGATCAGTTACAGCAGCAAATAGCGGTAAAGCAGCAGCGCAACAAGGTGCTTGAAGCTGAAGTTCTGGATTTGCGTAAAGGTAAAGAAGCGATTGAAGAAACGGCGCGTCATGATTTAGGTTTGATCAGGCAAGATGAAACTTTTTTTCAAGTGATTGAATAGTTCCTATGAGCGAAACAATTAAATATTGGGGCATAGTACCTGCAGCTGGCGTTGGTAAACGTATGCAGGCGGATCGTCCCAAACAGTATCTGGAATTAAATGCACAAACTGTTATTGAGCAAACCTTAACGCGCTTATTAGACGTTGAGCTGTTAACTGCTGTTGTCGTTGCAATTTCAAAAGAAGACCCGTATTGGCCAGAATTAAAAATCTCTAAAAATCCGCGAATTTTGACCGCGGCAGGAGGGATAGAAAGAGCTGATTCAGTCTTGTCAGCATTGAACTTAATTGCCGATAGAGCCGCAGATAATGACTGGGTGCTAGTGCATGATGCTGCTCGTCCCTGTATTACCCAAAGTGATGTTGAGCATCTGATTAATGAGTTACATGATCATCCGGTAGGTGGGATTCTGGCGCTGGCGTCTCATGATACTTTAAAATCCGTTAATGAAGACCTGGTAATTACTAATACAGTTAACAGAAATGAAATCTGGCGTGCTTTAACACCACAAATGTTTCGTTACAGAGCACTAAAAAATGCTTTACAAGAAGCCGCAGATAAAGGCTGGATCATGACTGATGATGCCAGTGCCATGGAGCTACAGGGTAAACAACCTAAAATTATCGCAGGGCGTGCAGATAATTTAAAAATTACCCGTCCCGAAGATTTAGCATTAGCACAATTTTTTTTGGAGCAACAATGATACGAGTTGGGCAAGGTTATGATGTACATCGTTTTGTCGATCATGGCAATGTGATTTTAGGCGGTGTAAAAATTGATTATGAACAAGGGCTAGAAGCACATTCTGATGGTGATGTAGTATTACATGCCTTAAGTGATGCTCTGCTAGGTGCGGCGGCATTAGGTGATATCGGCAAACATTTTCCCGATACAGATCCTGAATTTAAAGGTGCGGATAGTCGTGTTTTACTGCGCCATGTCTATGGAATTGTGCAACAAAAGGGGTATAAGCTGGTTAATGCTGATATCACTATTATCGCCCAGGCTCCTAAAATGGCACCGCATATCGTCGCCATGTGTAACAATATTGCACAAGACTTATCTGTCGATCCAGACTGTATTAATGTCAAAGCAACGACCACTGAAAAGTTAGGCTTTGAAGGGCGCAAAGAAGGCATAGCGGTGCAGGCCATCGTACTTATTTCTAAATAATAGCTGGGTAGCAGATTACATACATGCTCACCGTATACTGACAGGTTGAATAAAGAGCTCTAGTGAATACTCACACACTATTACCTGACTGGGCATACGCATATGGAGGGGCGCAAAGTCAGGGTACTATCCGTACCACTCCCGATGATTTTATAGTCAATGAAATTCAGTCTTTTGAACTTTCAGGCGTAGGTGAACACGCATTTATCCTAATAGAAAAATGCTCTGAAAATACAGACTATGTCGCTCGACTGCTTGCCCGGTTTGCCGGAGTACGCCAAAGAGATGTTAGTTATGCGGGCCTTAAAGATCGCCATGCACGTACCCGGCAATGGTTTAGCGTATGGCTGCCGGGTAAACCGGATCCAGATTGGGAAGGACTGGATTCAGCAACTATTAAAGTCATACAGGCAACCCGGCACAGCAGAAAATTAAAAAGAGGGTCACTTGCTGGCAACCAATTCATCATACGTGTGCGAGACTGGGTAGGCGATAAAGCTGTTCTGGAACAACAATTACAAACTATTAAAGTACAAGGTGTACCCAATTATTTTGGTACACAGCGCTTTGGCCGTGAAGGTGCTAATATAGACAAAGCTATCGCCTTATTTTCTGGTGAAAAAGTCTCTCGTAACCTACGTAGTATCTACTTATCAGCAGCCCGGTCTTATTTATTCAATCATATTCTTAGCAAACGAGTAACTGATAGATCCTGGAATCAGGTACTGACAGGTGATGTCTTGATGTTTGATAATTCACATAGCTTTTTTAAAGCAGACATTGTGGATGAATCTATATTAAAGCGAGTGGCGCAACTAGATGCACATCCTACTGCTGTCCTATGGGGAAAAGGAGAGAGTCAGACGGGTGCTGAAGTCGCAATATTAGAGCAGCAGATTATCGATCAATTCCATGATATAGCGCAAGGGCTGTGTGCCTTTGGGGTAGATCAAGACCGAAGAGCTTTACGCAGTCATATACAAAATTTACACTGGCAGTTTATTAATGATAGCTCTCTGGAGTTGAGTTTTACTTTAAATCCTGGTTGTTATGCGACGGCCTTGTTAAGAGAAATTGTCAAATTGGATAATAATTAACCTTAAATTTTAGTATGTAATGTAATTATTTATTTTTGTGTTTGTAATTCCTTGTTTTCATTAGACGATCAAACAGGGGATATGATATGCACCAATTGGCGTCCGGGTTAACCATATGATGTTGATAATGCCAGGGGAGATATATTTTTGCCCAGTGAATGTCTAAATGAGCCTTTCGATGCAGAAAGTAATATCCAAATACAGACATAGTTATTGCCCATGCATAGCCATTCAAGAGCCAGAAAAAAGGCAAATTGAGAATTAGAATAATCAATAAGACCAGGCATTCCTTCGCCTGACTATTCCAGAGTTCTGGCCTTTTCTGGTAGCCAGGATCGAGCATTTTGAGTTGCCAGGCAATAGGGTGATGTTGGTATATATGGTATGCCCAGAAACTTTTCGGGTGCTTCCCCAGTCCATGTAGCAAATAACGGTGAATGAGCCATTCACCGGCATTAGCGATTAATAAGCCAAAGCAAAACTGTAGTACCCATAGTAGCATCGTATGCATTTTTCCTGAATATTTGGATATTCTGATTATTGCATAACAGTATCAATAACTCGAATCGTCAAATCCTTTGATTAAAGATTATTTATTATATTTAGTTTCAATAATTCCACCACCTAAACAAACCTCGCCGGCATAAAATACGACTGATTGTCCTGGTGTAATCGCGCGTTGTTGCTGTTCAAATACAACTTTTACTCTATTCTCGGGTAAAGGGATGACTGTACATGCCTGATCTTTCTGGCGATAACGTGTTTTTGCAGTACATTGGATAATGTCAGTGAGCGGCTGGTTACTGCACCAGTCTAGTTGATTTGCTTCTAATACATTATGTAGCATTAAAGGGTTATCATGGCCTTGACCAACTATCAGTATATTGTTATCTAAATCTTTATCTAATACATACCAGGGGTCATCAGGGGCATTTTTAACGCCTCCAATACCAAGACCCTGTCGCTGACCAAAGGTGTAATACATTAAGCCCGAGTGCTGAGCTATATATTGACCTTCTGGAGTGCGCATTTCTCCAGGCTGCGTTGGCAAATAGCGCTGTAGAAATTCCTTAAATTTACGCTCACCTATAAAACAAATTCCGGTACTGTCTTTTTTGTGATGATTCGCAAAGCCATATTTCTCAGCCATTTTGCGGATTTCGGTTTTGTGTAAATGACCAATGGGAAACAAGGTTTTTGATAAGGCTGTTTGACCTAAAGTGTATAAAAAATAACTTTGTTCTTTATTTGGGTCCAAACCCTTGAGCAAAAAATATTCGCCTTTTTTTTCATTAACACGGGCGTAGTGGCCTGTGGCGATATACTCGGCCCCCAGGTCTTCAGTTGCATAATTTAAAAATGCTTTAAATTTGACATGTTTGTTGCACAGTATATCTGGATTAGGCGTGCGTCCAGCAGCAAATTCTGCAAGAAAAACTTCAAAAACTTCATCCCAGTATTCACTGGCAAAATTAACCGTTTTTAATTCGATACCCAAGGTATCACAGACTTGTTGCGCATCAGCCAGGTCTTCTAAGGCCGTACATTCATCTGTACCGTCATCTTCATCCCAGTTTTTCATGAACACGCCGGAGACTTGATGGCCTTGTTCCAGTAATAGCGCTGCAGTTACTGAGGAGTCTACGCCCCCTGACATGCCGACGAT
This sequence comes from uncultured Methylomonas sp., assembly GCA_964459125.1. Lineage (GTDB taxonomy): Bacteria > Pseudomonadota > Gammaproteobacteria > Methylococcales > Methylomonadaceae > Methyloprofundus. The sequence continues at coordinate 22,461 of CAYWLM010000036.1, forward strand.
AATATTTTTACTCATTATTCTAAATCTAAAAATGTTTTTAATAAGGTGAGCGGATAATGTTCACCCTGTAAATATTGGTCAATAGTTGTTAAAACTAGTGGACTGCGCAATTGTGATTGTTTGGCGATAATTTCATCGCGTGTTAACCAATGTGTAGCTATAATACCATCATCCAGTGTTTGTTCTGGTCGGTGATTATGGCATGTACCAACAAAGCAGACTCGAAGAAAACTTGGAAAATCGGGAGTTTTACGCCAAAGTTGTATAGAGGTAATATATTCTGGTGTAAACTGCCAGGCCGTCTCTTCTTTAACTTCGCGTTTTACAGCATTGATAAGGCTTTCGCCTGGTTCTAAATGCCCTGCTGGCTGGTTGAATGCTAAGCCGTTAACGGTTTCCTCTTCGACCAAAAGAAAACGATGCTCGCGTTCAATGATAGCAGCGACTGTTACATGGGGCTTCCAAACCATGGATTATCCTTTAGTTGTAAAAAAGGCTGTAGTCTAATCAATTAAAGGATATTATACTTTATAAAGAATTGAAATTGAGGATTTCACCTCAATATTAAGTGCTAAATTAGATTATTGTTCAAACTGTAAAAAAAGATGAGTGACTTTAATACATCCATAGATCATGATGATGCACTAGCCGTGCAAGAAGCGACACCTAAATTACAAAAACCGCCTTTATTTAAAGTGATATTACTTAATGATGATTTCACTCCAATGGATTTTGTAATTGAGGTATTAGTTGATTTTTTTGCCATGAGTGAAGAAGCAGCAACACAAGTTATGCTGCGTGTACATACTCAAGGTATCGGGGTTTGTGGCGTATTTTCAAAAGACGTAGCAGAAACCAAAGTTGAGATAGTAAATAATTATTCGCGCGAAAACCAGCATCCTTTAATGTGTGCAATGGAAGAAGCCTAAACGGCTTGAGGAGCATTTATTATGCTAAGTAAAGATCTTGAAGTAACACTGAATCTGGCTTTTGTGTCAGCGCATGAAAAGCGCCATGAATTTATTACTGTTGAGCATTTGTTATTAGCACTTCTGGATAATGATAGCGCGCTGCAGGTACTATCAATTTGCGCTTGTGATGTCCCCGCTTTACGTGGAGAGATAACTCAGTTTATTGATGAAACTATTAGTTTATTATCTATAGAAGGTAGGCGAGAAACACAGCCGACATTAGGTTTTCAACGAGTTTTGCAGCGTGCTGTGTTTCATGCTCAAGCGTCTGATAAAAAAGAAGTCGATGGGGCTAATTTATTAGTTGCTTTATTTAGTGAACAAGATTCACATGCCGTGTATTTATTAAATAAACAGGATATACAGCGCCTGGATGTTGTTAATTATTTATCGCATGGTATATCAAGAACAGACCAAGAAGTTCCAGAGCAAAAAGAACATACTGGAAATGTTGAGCCAGAAGCTGCGGAGAGTCCTTTAGATAAATATACAACCAACCTGAATCAAAAAGCAGCCGAAGGCAAAATTGATCCTCTAATTGGCCGCGAAC
>CAYWLM010000037.1:0-21507 GCA_964459125.1 uncultured Methylomonas sp.
GAAAAGTTGCATAAAAAAACCGATTGTTTTGTACGAAATTACTTGACCACTATACGGTGGTGTCGCCAGCGCTTGCCTTAACACGCTGAAGACTCTTGCCTTCCAGTAAATCCAAACTGTCGGCTTTCCCCGCTACCATCGCGGGTTATCGATGCTTTCCCTATCGACCACAAATATACACAATCGAAAATCACCATGGGGAAGCCTACGCACTCACTACACCTGGCTTCATACACACCCTATTGGCTATGCACGCAGGTTCATTACTGACAAGAATGGCTAGGTTTGTCAGGTGGGAATTGAGCGGTTTTCTGCTCTCACCCACTGGGTAATATTAACTAATTTTACGACCTTTCGGTCGGTTCCAAAGTTCTGGATTTACCTTGACACGAGGAGTTTGCTGTTAGAATGACTTTAACGGCTTATCCGTTTGGTACATGAGTCGATCTTTTGCCGTGTTTTTACATATGCAAACCAACCGAAAGAAATAAGATAACAGTATCACTTGCGTTAAACGGATAGCCTGTTTAATTTATTTCAAGACCATAAATGGTTCAATAGCACAAGGATCTGCTTTAGCAAATAGGTTACCATGAAAAAAATCTTAGTCATCGGTGCAACCGGACAAATAGGTTCAGAATTGACCATGGCCCTGCGTTTAAAATATGCAAATAATAATGTTTTTGCAGCGGGGCATTCCAGGCAGCCGAGTCAGGAATTACTAGAAACGGGGCCATTTATACATCTTGATGTCAGAGACCTATCTGCGCTGATGGGTGTGGTTAATGACCATCAGATTGATACCATATTTCATCTGGCTTCTTTATTATCTGCTGTGGCAGAGAAAACACCGCAAAAGGCCTGGGATATTAATATGAATGGATTATTTAATGTCCTGGAGACAGCCCGAATGATGCATTGTTCAGTGTTTTTCCCCAGTTCGATAGGTGTGTTTGGACCTCAGGCACCCGCCATTAATACACCACAAGATACCATTCTACGGCCTAAGACTATGTATGGTGTGACCAAGGTTTCCGGTGAATTACTTTGTGATTATTATCAACAGCGATTTGCTGTTGATACACGAGGCTTAAGATATCCCGGATTAATTTCATATAAAACTGAAGCCGGTGGAGGTACCACGGATTATGCAGTAGAAATATTCTATGCTGCATTGCAACAAAAAACCTATCAGTGTTTTCTTCAAGCCGATACCCAGCTGGATATGATGTATATGCCGGACGCAATCAATGCAGCGATTAACTTAATGCAAGCAGATGCTGCACAGTTGATTCATCGTAACGCCTTTAATGTAACGGCCATGAGTATCACGCCGCAACAGCTAGCGGCAGAAATTAAAAAGCATATTCCCGACTTTACGATCACTTATAAAATCGATCCTGTGCGTCAAGCAATTGCAAATTCATGGCCGAAACATATGGATGATAGTTGTGCTACCCAGGAATGGGGCTGGCAACCGGAATATACTTTGTCTACGATGGTTGAGGATATGCTAGAAAAACTCGTGGTTAAATTTTCGGCTCAGCATGTCCCGTTTTATCCAATGCATCCTTAAAGTCCCCCCAGTGTATAATATCTTCGACAAAATAATCGAAAGAGCGGGGGAATTCGTTTGCCGTTTTTGTATAATTTACGAGGTCTAGGATAAACAATGCACGTAGCACTCCACGTCTCCGGTAACCGTGTTTTTTTCTAGGCAGAATCTGGTCACGCCAGGTGCCGAAGTTAATATAAGTGCTAGGATGCTTACCCCCTATATTAGGCTCTTCTTGTAAAGCCTGGTGGGTATGGCCTTCTCCGTGAATCTGAAAATTATAATGTTGATAAGCCGGCATAAAACTGGGGAATTTTTTCATTTCAGCAAAACTAACCCCGGGTTTGTGATAGCGGTTGAAAAAAGCCAGGATACGCATCAATCCGGCAATAGCGTTTATTTCAAGGCCGTGGCCTAATGACTTCATGATTTCAAGTATGCGTTTGAATAGCTTTAGCCCTACACAGCGAATAAAGGGCGAAGATTGATAAGTATATGGCCAGCTTAACCAATCGGTAATACATTCATAGAGTGTTTCCTCGATGATTTTAATCGCCTTATATTTTCTTTCCTCACTGCGCATTTCGGATGTTTCATCTAGTATCCTGGTAACTGCGGCATAAGTCGGTCTATACAGGTCTAGCTCGTCCAGAATACAGTTTAGACGCGGATCTTCATATTTTTCATTTTTTAATTTTTTCTTCACCTTATAAATAAAGGTCGATAACACCCCGGCCGCAACTGTATCGCCAAAACAAGGTTGAAAAAAAGGAGAAAATCTTAGTTGTTGCCAGGCATCTATATTCCAGCCATCAGCTGCAGACCATCCGGGCTTACTGTCTGTTGCTTTAACAGCGTGACTGTTTTCCTTGTCGCGCCACTGTCCGTGAGTGGTAAAAAAACGAAAGCCTTGGTCACCATAATAGAATGGCAGATAAGGAGCCTGTTTTAGATCCATGAACATGTGTTCATCACCATACATGCGCCCCAATGCCTGGCGCTCCTGTTGAGTAATTTTGGATATTTTCTGTCCCAGTCCTTTTTCATAAAAATAGCTAAGAGCCTGTTGATCGCAGAACAATTCTTTATCATGATTACCCAGCAAAACGACTATTTTTACCCGTTCAACATTGGTCTTATCATCATTCTTTAACTTACTTTCTATATTTTGCAGCCAACTAAAAAAGTAACTATGCTCTTTTTCAACGATATCTTTGATAATGTCATTTACCACCGCTGAGAACTCAGCCTTTTTCTCGCGCTCCCAGGGGTAGATATTATTTTCAGCCCATTTGCTGCTGCGGATCATATCAACGATATCGCCATCAAGTACCAGGACTAATTCATTGATATGATAATTGATGCAATGTTGCCTTATAGTGCCGTAAAAGGCATCCCAGGTATAATTGCTAAGATTCTGGAATCCAACAGTACCATCGGTTAAATGTATATCACTAATGCTGACACAAAAACGATTACCTGGGTTTTCAGATATCTCACCGATCATTTCCAGGAATTGATCATCTACTTCGCCAAAACCATATGCTTTAGTTATCTGTTGCAGGAATCCTGGTTGTTTATTTTCATTGTTCTGTTCGCCATTCATTATCTGGACTCCTTTTTTGACTGTTTTTTGAAGCTTTTGTAGAGCGGACCTCAGTCCGCTTTGTTTATTAAACATAGTGTTAAACCACAAGAACCTGTCCAACGCTGTTGTTTATTCCTGGACAGGTTCCTAAACAAAGGCTTAGTTTGTTAAATCAGCATTCGGTTTAATGCCAGTAATACCTTCCGCGACACGCTCAGATAAAGCTGAAATAGTCGCCACCGGGTTAGCACCGACTGCGGTTGGTAGCAAAGAGCCATCGGCAACATACAATCCTGTATAGCCAAACACCTGACCAAAAGTTTCTACCTTGGCACTGGTAACTCCGTTGGCTGGGTCATCGGCTATTCGACAGCCACCTAAAGCATGTACGGTAATATTATTTTTCATCGGCCATAACCAGTTAGGCAGAGGGACGAACAATTTACCACTACACCAGCCCTTAAAGCGCTCGCCCATATCTAAAATAGCCTGGTATAGAGGCATACTATCTTTATAAGGCCATTTCACATTCAGAAAGCCTTGATTATCTAGTTCCATCACGCCGTTACTTTTATCGATCCCCATACATAACAAAACACTCGTGGTATACGATACATCTCCTTTGAGTAATTCATTAAAAGCATATCCAATTCGGCCTGTGCTAATGCCATTTTTAAAACGCTCAAATAGTAATTTGGCAGCTCTGATTAAGGCATACAGTTGGAAAAACCCCGGCTTGATTCCTTCTGAATACCATGCGGCAAAATTCGGATAACTGGCATCTTCCAGTATAAAAGCAGTGTCACGATTAAAGTTTTTAAATAGATTGTAGTCGGTCCCTTGAGTAATTACCGGGCCATAATTAGGATTTATCGGTTTTTCCCCATCAATGACGAATGACAAAAAATCACCATTGCCAGAAAAATGTTTGCCCAGATTTTGATTGATGTCCGGTAGCGTTTTGTAGACATCTCGACAACGCATTAAAAATTCATTGGTTCCTAATGTGCCGGCAGAGACTACTACCCGGTGAGTGTCAGCGTATTGTTCCTGCTTATCATTCAGGAGGTCTAGCCAATAAACCCGGTAACCGAATTCACCATTGGCACTGGCATCTTCTTCACCTTGTGCGTTCAAAGGGACAATTTTTTCTGCCAATACTTCAGTTTTAATCTCTGCTTTATGTTCTGTTTCGGCGACATGCAAATAATTTAGATCCAGTGTGTTTTTGGAATGTGTGTTGCAGCCGACATCACATTCTGCGCAATATATGCAGGAAGTTTGCACAGCACCATAACGGTTTTTATCCTGTACGCCTATGTCTAGTGGCTTGTCAAAATCATTGCCGAAAAAAACGTTAATATCCAGCAATTGTGATTCGCGTCCATCTGATTCTGCGAATGCCTTAAAAGCTTCAGTACGAATAACTTTTCTTCGTGGCTCTGCATTTTGTGGAATCGGCCGGGCACCCAGCACTTCTTTGCTGACTTGATAATAGGGTTGTAACACTTGTTTCTTACATGTTTCCGGCCAATTATCATCAAAAACTTCATCCGGTGGCTGTAAAAATACATTGGCATAAATCAATGAACCACCACCCAGGCCAGCGCTAACCAGAGCATCAATATGTTCAAAATTACGCACATCAAACATGCCGTGCATATCTTTGCTGCCGATGTTTTTTGGCCTTTTTCGGTCTTCGCGGACAATATTCCAGAAATTGTTAGTCATTTCATGAGGTGAACGTGGAAAAGATCCCATTGGATATCGTTTTCCACGTTCCAGTAACATAACCTTACCTGGCCATTTTTTTGATAATCGACAGGTATTAATGGATCCTCCAAATCCACTGCCTATAACAATGGCCTCGTAATCATAATTAATCGACATTCTGTCTATCCTCCGTTATTGTTATTATGCGAAATAGGTTAAGCAGATACAACCATCAAACATGCCTTACATATGTGTCCCAAAGCTCACCCATAAAAAAGCGTCCAAATTTAGCAATGGTTGCAACTTTATCTGTGCCTGATTCAGCGTTCGTCACTTTTACAGTTGATATTAATTTAATCAAATCGGTAACACCCAGAGTTAAGATACCGGCGCCAACTACGTCACCTGACTTATCATTGCCCTTATGCAGTTGTGTATATAAGGTTGTGGTATCTGACCATAAATCAAATAGCGGGTCTTCACGCACTTCTTTTTTTCCGGCTAGATAATAATTTTGCCCTTGATGTTCAAAAGCTAATTCGTAAACCATTAATTTCAATTTTGGGTCATCGGTAGGGTTGAATAGATTGAAAACACCTGTATGAGCAGAAATTCCTGTACCCAACGGTGTGAAATCAATACTACCTGCTAAATGGCCCGGATGCTCTGCCTGTTCGATAAATTTATCAATATCATCAATGCTTACTTCCGCATGCATTTTTAATTCGGTGCCTGCCTGGTTTCCCAGATTTTTACCTTGTTTCGGGTCTGTTGTATTGAGTGAAAAACCACCCTTCATGGTTTCTTTAAAAAAAATACCTGGATTTTGTTCTGTCATGGTTAGCACACTGGGTTCTAATTGAACCCCCTCCTGTTGCATGTTGTTAAAGTAATTTCTAGCATCTGTCCGTCCCATTTCAATGAGACGGGTGTGGTTTATCTCTCCTGTATATAATGCCGAGTCTAGTGGCAAAGGGTGTTCTGGCTTTATCAGGTGCAACCTGATCGGTTGATGATGGCCGTATACCTGCTCACCATTACTGATTCTTGTGTTGATAACCTGAATTTCCTCAATTTCTTTAATTAATGCGCCGTTGGCACTCATCTCCAGCATTTGTACATACAAGTTTAAAACGCCACTACGGTATCTCGGTATATTACCCATAATCCAGATTAACCATAACTCATTGGCACCGGACTTCACTGCCTCCATTAAATTGGCATCCTGAATAAAGCCGGAATCAAGATAGTTAACACCGTTTATTTGTACCGGAGGTAATGTGCCAGGGAGTGACATTCCGGCTATTAGATAATCTTCAGTCATATCCTGGTGGCGTATCACCGTATTCATTTTGGTACTAAAATTACATACATTAAACGTGCCTTGTACGCCTTGTGCTGTACGAATTTTATTAATATCGATGCCCAAATGAGGAAAAACCTTGTCTCGAAATGCCTGTGAACTTCCGGCAGAGATAAAATGAGGATCGCGAACACTCTCTTTAAATGATTGTAAGGAAATCGTATCCAGCATATTAAGGCTACGCCAGCGATCACATATCTCATCAATATTTAGCCCGGACAAAAGCATAGCCAGGTTTAATGAGCCACCCGAGGTGCCATCCATTATCTGGAATCTTAGATCATGGGCTAACATTTCTGCTAAAGCGCCTGCGGCATAAGATAAGCGCAGACCTCCTCCAGGCAGAATCAATGCTCGTTTTGGTAATGTAGCGTCGTTTGCAGCTGCACCTTGCGGTATGTTAGAAGACTGATTCATCACCGGTCTCCTTTCTTATTGTTTTATTCATGACTATTTGAGTATTACTCAGGAGGAATGGGGGCATCAGGAGGTGACAGCCATTCCTCGCTTAACCCAAGGTCAATCACGGATTCAAATCCTTGAGGTATTTGTTCAGGCAATTGATCATAATCAAGAAACCAGCTTTCTATATGATCATCCAGAATGCCATTAATCCCCGGTAGAAAAAGTGTTGCAAGCGCATCTTCTATCTCAAGATCTTTCATTGCCTGTAGGCGTGGATGGTCACCAATCACAAAACGTGCCTTGGCTTTGCTGAGTAAACGCATGCCAAAATGGGTATTAAGTAGAATGTCTGATTTCATCAGCATGCCGCGAAACGAACAATAGTTCGAAGCTCGCATTTTAACTGGTAAACAGGTCATTTTAGGCTTTTCGATTTCTATATAAGTCACCAGTTTGCCATCCAGGTCATACTGACTGCTGACTGTGTTTTCTGTTATTTTAAAATCGAGATTGCCCTGATGTTTGGGCATACCCCAAATACCTTTACCGCCTTTAACAGAGATTTGTGAAGAGACCGGTAAGTCAACAACATACTGCCCTGTCTTAAAAAAATTCATAAAGATAGCCGGCAATAGTCTGGGAGCAGGTTTTTCTCCATGGGTACAAGCAATGGCAATACTGTATTCTATATATTTGCCAATTGGAGTTTCTCGGTAATCAATCACTGTGACAACTAGCAATGCCTTGTTCCATAAACGGAACGGGTGTATTCCCGTTTTGGGTAAAAATGCTTTGGCTTTTTCAGCATTAATGGGAAACATAGCCATTATTGCAGGTGAATTTGTTGCTGCTACTGGGAGTTTGAAGGGAATGCCATCTACTAGCGCAAATCGTCCTGCATATTGTTTGATTCGTTTGGGAATACCGAACATTGTTTTCTCCAGCTAGAGGGTTAGGTTGCGATTCTGGTTTTGAATCTGGCTCAGTCCTTATCCAGTTCGGCAATAATTAAGGGGTAGGTGTCCTGGGCAGCATTTTTCCCCATAAATACATCAAGGTGTCCATAATTTGGCAAAATATGCAATGAATGATAATTGTCCCGCAAGGCGGAAAAATATTCATATGTCTTGATTTGACTAATCGGTAAAAAACATAGATTGTTTTGACCAGCAAAAAAAGCAAAACGTGCGTCAGTCTTCGGGCCCTGCTGGGCGAAGTCAGTGGCTAACTCTTTAAATCCTTCGACAGACAGCAGACTTCCATGTTTAATGCAGCGAGTTATCTGTTCAAAAAAACGCAAAGGAACATCAGAAAATTCCTCTTTTAACCATTCATGAGTTTCTTCGTTAAGATTTTCATGGCTCCACAAAGCAGGGAAACCTGAGCCATAGGTGAAGCTAACTTGTTTACACACTGCATTGTGGCATTCATGATGCGTAAGATTAACTAGCAGCGTAATACATTTGGCTATTAAGGTAGGTGCTTTTACACCCCAATGGGGATTTAGATATTGCGTCATCATTTTAACGATGGGCAAAAGATAGTTTAGTTTAAAAGCTGACCATTTCGGTACCACGGGATGTAATGAGACAGCATTACTAACTATGGTAGTGACTTCAGGAATCAGTCCTGCCATAGCTGACATCGTAAAGCTGGTAGAACCCTGGCAATGAATAATAGCCTTTAGTGTGTCTGCACCGGTTTCTGCGATTATGGTTTTCACAGCTTGAGGATGATCGTAAACAGCGGCCTGATCCAGTGTCCATAAATTGGCTGGAAAATCGATACTGGCACGCCAGTTTTCCAGCCAGACATCATAACCAGCAGAGATTAGCGCATCAACAATATCAGTTTGTACTGGCGCTCTGAATATATTAGCTCGTACACCCGCACCATGTACCAGAATAACCGGACCTTTATCTGGAGGGGTGTTGCCACGTACATTAATCAGGTTTAATTGTCGCCCATCTCCAGCCGTAAATGGAATGATACGTTCATTATAAGGCAGTGGATTTGGTGACTTATTCAAGGACATATGAATTACCTTTTTTACTAGTCTTTATGAGATCTTATAGCATAATCATTCTCATTTCACAAGATTCAGAACACCTGATCTCGAGGAAATGAGCCTCGGATAATTTAAAAGAGGCAGCGTTACAAAAACTGATGCGTATGCAAATAATTGCTTGTTTTTTTAGAACAAAAGGTTTGTTATTGATTAATTTTAATGCAATTAATTTTCAGACAGGTGACTTTATCTATAGGCTGAGGTCAGGTGTTCTGAGCTTTCTGTCCTGTTGTTAAAAGAAAGGGAATAGATAAAATCTCAAGCCGTTAATTTTCATGTTCAGGTTAAATTGAACAATGAATTATTCAGTATGTTATCGTGTTTTTTTCGTCATTTATCCTGGTCAATAAGACTGTAGGGTAATAGGGAGATTATCATGTCACTGGAAAAAATTAATAAAATATTCTCAGACCAATTGTTAGAAAAAGATAAACAAGGCACAGCAAAAAGAAATGAATTGATTGTTACTGCTATAAAAGTGGCTACTGATGGATATGGTCCCCGATATTTACTTGCTGGTCATGGAGATAAAGCGTTTTTACGCATGAATTCGAATTCGTATCTGGGATTAGACAAGCATTTGGCAGTTATTAATTCTGAAGCTAAAGCTGCTGAAATGTTTGGTACAGGGCCTGGAGCTGTGCGCTTTATCAGTGGATCTTATCAACCCCATAAAGATTTAGAACAAAAACTTGCTGATTTTCATGGCCGGGAATCTGCGATGTTATTCAGCGCGGCTTATTCAGCAATGATGGGCGTATTACCTCAGTTTATTACTCAAGATACTCTGGTAGTCAGTGATGCGCTTAATCATAACTGCATCATAAATGCGATACGCTTATCAAAACCCGCTAAAAAAGCAGTCTATGCGCATCTTGATTTCGCTGGGTTAAATCAAATATTACAAACGCATAAGGGAACGTTTAAACGGGTTTGTGTGGTGACTGATGGTATTTTTAGTATGCGTGGAGATTTTGCTTCATTAGATCAAATTTCAGCACTCTGTAAACAACATGAGTCGGGATATGAAGAAGGTATTATTACTTTGGTTGATGACTCTCACGGTGTAGGTGCATCTGGTAAAACAGGGCGGGGTACGGAAGAAGTCACGCGAACAAAGGTGGATGTATTAATTGCTACTTTAGGGAAAGCATTTGGTGTAAATGGAGGGTATGTGGTTTCCAGTGCGAAAGTAATAGATTACTTAAGAGAAACAGCGCCTCTTTATATCTATTCGAACCCGATTACACCCGCAGAAGCAGCGGCTGCTTTAACAGCGATACAGATTGTTGATAGCGAAGAAGGACAGGCAAAACTGGTTCATTTACGCAAGCTGACCAGACTATTAAGAAAGGGATTGATACAAGCTGGTTTTGCAACGCTGGATAATGAACACCCGATAGTCCCTGTTTTAATTGGCGATACTAAAAAAACAGCTGCGTTGGTCGAGCATTTATTTGCAAATAATATTTTAGCTACCGGATTAAACCATCCTGTTGTACCTAAAGGAGAAGAAGAAATCAGGCTTCAGGTCTCAAGCAGTCATACAGAAAAAGACATCGCTTATTTGTTAAGTGTTCTGAGTAGTTTTTAGCAACCTGAGTAGACATTTAGCCAAATTTAATTTTACAGGAACAGGAATGATTTGATGATTGTCATAAGGCTTTTCAGCTACATATTTTTCTCTTAGAAAATATTATCTTAGCGCTATTCTGGCTTTTAGTGCCTCAAAAATACTGCTTACAATTTTGTTTTATATAGATCTTTTTGGGGGATACCTCAGGGAATGTCACTTTTTCTTTTATTACACAAGCAGGTATTATAAGACTCTGCAAAGCCTGGTGAGATGAACGACTATAGTTGTTTAAAATGAACTGAATAACGAAAATTTTCCGGATCAAAGTAGTCCAATGCCTTGCCATTAATTTCTGCATACGGATACATCAGGTAGTTAACCGGGCCAGATTCTTGTGCAGGCTGTAAAGTTATTCCTCTACCGCCAGTTTCGAGCACCATTCTGTCTGCATCAACCCCTCCAAATAAGTATTCTCGAAGCTCTTTTACATCGGCCAACTCTAGTTTATCGACCAGCATTTTCTTTCTTACATCGGCTGGATCAACTGCAATCCAACCCGTACCAGGCAAGTAAAATTCCGCCCAACAATGATAGCCACCGGTAATATCTTGCTCTGCTTTATTTCCCAGCCTGAGGCCAAACACTTCCCTTGCAGGAACACCGATATTTCTAGCCAGAGCAACATAGACAGAGCTAAGATCAGCACACTTGCCACTGCGTTTGCTTAATGTAATCTCCACGATACCAAGACCACATCCTTTTACATCAGGATCTCTATAAGTATTTTCGACTACCCATTCATAAACAGCGCGTGCTTTTTCTAGAATACCGGTTTTATCTTTTTGTATACTATTGGCAATTTCTGCTACCTTCCCATCAGTTGGAATCCACCAATCTGGCGCTAAATATTTTTGTATTTCAACCGGAACTGGCGCACCTGTATCTAGCAAATTTCTATTCTGGCGCTCTTTTGTAGTTACTTTAAAACCCATTTCCAGGTTTTTTTCCTGGATTTCTTTGGGCCATTCAGCAAACAGGTATAATGCGCCACTTTTGGATTCTTTATAAATGGCAGAGGATACAAAATTACCCTTAATAGCCATATTTTCAATCAGTTGATACTCCCCTGAAACCGGATAAGGTATCCATATTTTGGCTGCTTGTGATGACTGAGGAACCTTTAAATCAACTTTAATATTGATAAATCCCTGCTTCTCTCCAGCAATACAGGATTGTGTCAAGAATAAACACAGGCAAAATAACCAGAAATGCATCCCGCCAAGTCGGACTGTCCAGACTTTGTCTATCGGCATATTTGTTCTAAATAATCGATTTGTAATCAATATTTTCAAGAAAACCGTCTCCTTTTGCTGTATGGCTTGAATGTGCGTTGCCGCCAATTAAATTAAATTGTCGCTTAATAAATTTCTCTAAACTTTAAAATGCGACTACTGCTTAAGGTTATCGCAATATTTATCAAATGCGGCCTGAGTGTTCGCAAACTTCTGTATCTGTGCCAGCTCCCAGGGACGTTCACATTGTTGAGTGCCTGCACACCAACGATAGCCTGCTGATGAAATGCAAGCATGCGCATCCCGGTCTGAACCCATCATTGCCGCTTCAGAGTCGCGGGGTGCTTTAGTTGTACATGCCGTAAACGCAATTAGAAATAAACTGCCGCATAGAAATTTAATCCGCATGGTATTCTTCCTTATATTTTCAATGATGAGTTATTAGTGACCGAAACACCCTCTAAACAAGACTACTCAGCCAGCCAGTCCCTGGCATGCAAATAATCTGTATACAATACAGCTTCAGGGCTCCCTTCTTCAGGGCTCCAGTCATATTTCCAGTGTACGACTGGCGGCATGGACATTAGTATCGATTCAGTACGCCCTCCTGATTGCAAGCCAAACAATGTGCCACGATCGTAGACCAGATTAAATTCAACATATCGTCCACGACGATAGAGCTGAAAATTACGCTCGCGTTCACCATATTCTGTCGCTTTACGTTTTTTGACTATCGGCAAATACGCTTTTAAGAAATGTTCTCCCACACTTTGCATAAAAGCAAAGCTTTGCTCAAATCCTGGTGCATTTAAATCATCAAAAAATAATCCCCCTACGCCTCGTGTTTCGTCTCGATGCTTGAGGTAAAAGTATTCATCACACCATTTTTTATATTTTGCATAAACCTCTTCACCAAAGGGGTCACAAGCAGATTTTGCGCTTTTATGCCAGGCAATAGCATCTTCTTTATAGGGGTAAAATGGTGTTAAATCAAAGCCACCACCAAACCACCAAATGGGATCTTCACCTGCTTTTTCGGCGATAAAAAAACGCACATTTGCATGAGCAGTCGGTACATAAGGGTTATGCGGGTGTATCACTAAAGACACGCCCATGGCCTGAAAATCACGGCCCTCTAATTCTGGCCGTTTCGCTGTGGCAGAAGCCGGAAGTTTCTGACCGAATACATGAGAAAAATTGACGCCTGCCTGTTCAAAAACCTTTCCATTAGTTAACACTCGTGATTGCCCACCGCCCCCTTCTTCTCTATCCCAGGAATCTTCGACAAACACAGCGCCACCATCTTCGGCTTGCAATCCTGCACAAATACTATCTTGCAAACCTAATAAAAAAGCCTTTACTTGTTCAATTTGATTTTGGCTGGGTTGGTTCTGATTAAGCTGAGTCATGTTTTCATTTTCTCCTTAAAGTGTTTTTCTGCGTACAAAGCGGTAATTTTTAAGTAAAATTACCATTCTATTTTTATGATAATCACAATGAATTCACAAAAAGATACTTTATACGCAAGTCCGCTGGGCGATATCGACGGCTTTAAATTCGATAGCAGCGTGGTCGATGTTTTCCCGGATATGATACAACGTTCTGTACCTGGATACAGTGCTATTATTTCTGCTATTGGCCTGCTAGCTAGTCGCTTTGCTCAGGCGGATAGCGTTTGTTATGACCTGGGCTGCTCATTAGGTGCCGCCACTCTTTCCATGCGGCATAAAATTTCCGCACCAAATTGTAAAATTATTGCTGTAGATAATTCCCCTGCCATGTTATCCCGCTGTAAAAAAATTATAACAAGAGATACCGCATCAATTCCTGTTGAACTGGTATGTAGTGATATTCAGGATATTAAAATACAAAACGCCTCGGTAGTTGTACTGAATTTTACCTTACAATTTATTCCTCTGTCTGACCGCAATACCTTCATTAATAAAATATATGCGGGACTGCAGCCTGGTGGTTTATTAATTCTCTCTGAAAAACTATTTTTTAGCGATACAAGACAGCAAGCCTTACAAACCGAGATGCATCATGCGTTTAAAAAAGCCAATGGCTATAGTGATATGGAAATCAGCCAAAAACGCGCCTCGCTAGAAAATGTGTTAATTCCTGAAACGTTCTCCGAGCATAAAAACCGACTTTTACAATCAGGCTTTGATAATGCCGAAGTCTGGTTTCAATATTTTAATTTTGCTTCCATAATTGCGCTGAAATGATTGACTATGAACCGCTCTACGAGCTACTGATAACAAGAAATGCAGAACACTGGAGCGCCATCTTACCCGGGCAAATTCAGCAAAAACTTAATCCTGAAGCACATGGCAATTTCTCCAAGTGGAATGCCGCCGTTGAACAATTACCTATCCCAAAAAATCCTAGTCTACAGCTTAATAATGAGGGCTTTAAAATTGGTCGGGCAGAGGAACTATCTAAAACCCAATGGCAGCAACTTGATACTGGTTTAAAGAACCTGTTTCCCTGGCGTAAAGGGCCTTACGATTTATTTGATTTGTACCTTGATACCGAGTGGCGATCAGACTGGAAGTGGAACCGCATCAAAGATCATATAAGCCCTTTAAATATGCGCCTGGTTCTGGATGTAGGTTGCGGCAATGGCTATCACTGTTGGCGTATGCTGGGCGCTGGTGCGCAAATGGTAATCGGTGTTGATCCTGTGCAGTTGCATGTATTACAGTTTCAGGCAATACGCCGTTTATATGGTGAAGCGCCTGTGTATGTTTTACCGCTAACACTAGAAGAGATACCAGCAAAAACCAATATTTTTGATACTGTGTTTTCTATGGGCGTACTCTACCATCGGCGTTCGCCGATTGATCATTTAACAGATTTACGCGATTGCTTACGCAGTGGTGGTGAGCTAGTTTTAGAAACCCTGGTAATAGAAGGCAAACAAGGGGAAGTCTTAGTTCCTGAAGACCGATATGCACGCATGCGTAATGTTTGGTTTCTACCTACTTGCGATACATTAGTAGGCTGGATGAAGCGCTGTGGTTTTAAGGATATACGCGTTGTCGATGTTAATCAAACCAGTATGCAGGAACAACGTTCGACACCGTGGATGACGTTTAACTCTCTACAGGACTTTTTAGATCCGAATAATCCAGATTTGACTATTGAAGGCCATCCCGCTCCTAGGCGAGCAACTATTGTTGCGACGGTTGATTGACTTGTCTAGCTCTCATACACCAAGCCTGGGAATACGATTTATGACGCGTCTATAACATAGCATATCCTGTTAGAATTCCCAGAAAGACCCTGGAAACTGTTAACAGAGCGGATTAAGACCCACCTTACTTAGACATACTGTCAAAGATTACATGCTGCTAGCTTGACTGACCACTTGAGTTGACGCCAACTCAAGGCCTAGCTTGTAACATTCACTCGCACGCTGCTGATCACCTTCCTCTGCAAGAAAGTTTCCCAGAATACGATATGCTTCGACAGTCGGCTCAACACCGATGCTTTTAGCCAGGTATTTTTTAGCTTTCTCAGAAAATTCACATTTAATGGAGATTTTGCCCAAAACACGTAACAAGATAGAGTCATTGCCATGTTGCAATAACCATTTTTCGGCCATTTCTAACTGTCCACGAAAATCTATAGACTGTACGCTGCCAAATAAAACCAGCAAAGTCATATCCCATTTATTATTTAAAGATTTTATCAGGTCTTGTTCAATATTTGCCCCTGCCCCTGCTTCTATCATTGCCGCGTAATAAATGGCTGGTACTCCCGGCATCGTTTTAACATGCTCAGGAACACTTGCCCAAAGCTCCTGAATTTCTCGTGCATCTGCATGTTCTGAAGCTTCCTTAAGTAAAACACTGTAGGTCTCTACTTCTAATAATTTCACTTCTGTTTCCATAAAAACTTTATTCTCATGCAAGGCAGGTAACAAGGAACGAATCGCTTTCCAGTCGCCTAACTGCTGATAAGTTTGATGTAGCATTTTTAAAACGCTGGCATGTGAAGAGTCAATAGAATGCAATTTTGTTAATGTTTCCAGCGCCTGATCAAATTGTTTTTGAGATAAATTTAATTCCGCCTGGGTTAAGCCAACTGCTATCTCAGATCCCGGGGCATCTTTGGTTGCACGGCGTAAATATTCATCACGCTTATCCATTGCTCCACGAGAGTGCGCGGCACGTGCAGCAGTTAAATAATGTATTAAAGGCGCACCGCTATTTGAAGCGTGCTTGATTAAAGTTCTTTCTGCGCGCTCCCAATTGCCTTCTGCTGAATCAACAAGACCTGCAATCAGGGCATCTTGTGAACGATTAAATTTAACTGATTTACCACGCGTTCTGATTTTTCCAGGAAGCCGAATTAACCAGCCCAAAGTCCTGAACAAGACATAGAAAACAAAGAAACTGATAATCAGTGCTACAGAAAAGACAATTAAGGATGTCTCCATAGCCCAATGGCCGACACCAATTAGCACATAGCCTGGATCATTATATTGCAGCATCCATTGATGAACAATAAAGGCAAAACCAAGAGCAGCGACTAATGTTCCTAAAAAAAATAGAATATTTTTCATAATACAATTTTCTTTTTATTGAGCTTCCTGAGTTTCAGGTTGCGTTAAGGGTTTGGACTCTAAATCTGGCTCAGTCTGCGAGGCCTTATCTGTATCCAGTCTTAGTTTAGCGATATCTCTTAGCATTTTGAGTGACTGACTGATGTCTGGAAAATTACTTCTTAGCTGTATCGTTTTTAATTGCTCTAATTCGGTGAGAAAATGTTTATATTCCGCATCTTTAGTAAAGTTTTTATTTAACCATTGTTCAGTATCATCAATTCCGGCCTGGTAAAGCGCATCATTATGTTGTACTAACGCGAGCTTGACTATAGCTAGCTTGGTGCCTAGTTGCTCAGTTATAAATGCTTTCTGTTCCGGGCTAATGATTGTCGTTACCGGATTGTCTAAGCGCCTGATAGTAATAATACCTTCAATTTCGACCATTGCCTTATCTAGCATATCATTTACATCACCAGTTGATGCATCATCCGCCGCAGGTGTGGCTGATGGGGCTTTACTTGTGCTCTGTTGGTCTTTCGCCTTACCCGAGTAAGGTAGAAATACATTGAGCTTGTCAACATCTTCTTCCAGCATATCCAGCGTTGAATAAATACCCACAACATCTGCAACTTCTACTTTTTTAACTAAGGATATTTCTTTAGCAATCTGGCTCCGCACTTTGAAGGCCGCTGTGTCACCGCTCTCACGCAAACGATTATCCGCAGCTTTTAAAGCTTCGATTGCGGTAGCAACATCTCCCATTAAATGCAAGCGTCGATTAGCAACACTTAATAAATACTCCGCATCGGCAACCAACCAGTCACCTCTTGTTTTCCCTAACTGTCGTTGTATATGCTGTATTGACTCTTTTAATCGCTCAGAAGTGTTAGCTAAACGTTGATTGTGCAAGTCGCTATGTTCATTTAATTTATGCTCAAAGTTACTTTCCTTACTATTCACTTCCGTACTTAAACCGGATAAATGCGTTTGAATTGCAGCCAGCTGTTCCTGATAACCCGAAATTTGTTTAGTCAACTCCTGCATCTGTTGAGAATCCTTACTTAACTCCCCCCCCAGGTCTTGTTGCTCATCACGCAATTGTTGCAAGAATAGAAAACCTACACCAGCCAGGCCTAAGATAATTAATATAATAACCAGTCCAAACCAAACTCCATTATCAGATTTCTTTTGCTTAGATGCTGGTGCCTGAGTTGGCACTACCTTTTGTTGATTTTGCTCTTCTATAATTTCAGCCACATTCTTCCCCATTCAATAATGCATTCATCATTGCTGAATCAGATGCTTCATCAGCAATAATAATATTCTTAAATCCAATTTTTTTAGCCAAACACTCTACTCTCTGGCTAATAACTACGAGAGGGGTATTTAGCAAATTGTTATTAATATCGTGTTTAGCCAGCATTTGTAGCAGATTTTTTAGTGCATCTCCACTATAAATAAGGATGGCAGCGATTGCCTTATGCTGCAAATATTCGCTTACCAAACGATTATCAGATACCGGTACCACGCGCTTATATACTTCCAGATAGTCTACTTTAGCACCACGCGCCCTCAAGCTAGCTGCCAATATTTCCCGGCCACCTTCCCCTCTTATAATCAGGCAGGATTGTCCTCGCATGTCCTGCATTTCAGGCATGGCCAGTATCTCTTCGCTATTAAACCCCTGCTCCGGCACTAATACATTGCTCATTCCGTAAGCTGTTAAAGCCTTATAGCTTGCGTTACCCACCGCGATACAAGAGACTTTTTGCAAACGCTCCATTTTGCCATTAATTATCTGTAGTGCAAAATTTACCGCATTGACACTGACAAAAAAAACCTTTTGATATAGATCTATATTTTGCACTCGCTTTAGCTCTTGCGTAGATAATGACCTGGCTTTAACTGCTATCGCCGGAAAACGAATAGCTTGCCAGCCTTGTTGTTCAATCAGCTTACACATATTTTCCGATTGATGGCTGGGGCGTGTGACTAATATTTTTTTTCCTGAGTACATCATTTTTTCATGCAATAGCTATTCAGGCTTATGCGTATAATGCCTTTAAAATCTCGCCTGCGCCTTTTGCCAGGAGTTCATCAGCTACTGCTCGACCAATCGACTCGGCCTCTTCTATTGGGCCCGTTTTTTCTGCGCGATAAATAATACTGCCATCAGGTTTGCCAACTAATCCACGCATAAATAGTTGTTCGCCTTGTAACTCTGCAAACCCGGCAATAGGCACCTGACAACCACCACTCAATCGCTCGTTCATGGCTCGCTCTGCACTCACTCTAATAGTGCTTTCAACATCTTGTAATGGAGCCAGTAATTGATTCATTTCGACATCATCTATTCGACATTCAATGCCGACAGCCCCTTGCCCTATCGCGGGTAAGCTGACGCTGCTGTCTAGCAACTGCGTAATTCTATGCGTGAAGCCCAGACGCTTTAACCCGGCAGCCGCCAGGATGATGGCATCATAATCGCCTGCATCCAGTTTGGACAGACGAGTATTTACATTGCCTCTTAGGGATAAAATTTGCGCATGCGGTTGACGCTCTGAAAATTGGCATTGACGACGTAAACTTGAGGTCCCAATCTTCGCACCGACGGGTAACTCTTCTATCGATTTATACTTATTAGATACATATGCATCATAAGGGTCTTCGCGCGGTAGAATAACGGCTAAGTGCAGCCCTTCTGGAAATTCAACCGGGACATCTTTCATGGAGTGTACTGCTATGTCAGCCGTACCTTCTAGCATGCCCTGCTCTAACTCTTTAACAAATAAACCTTTGCCACCAATTTTAGCTAAAGGAGCATCGAGGATTTTATCGCCTTTAGTGACCATTTTCACTAACTCGGTTTTTATGCCAGGGTGGGCTTGTTGCAGTCGTTCCGCTACATCCTCAGCCTGCCATAATGCCAGAGGGCTTTGCCGTGTTGCAATTTTAATAATTCGCTGTGTCACTAGTTTTCCTAATTTCCGTTTGCCATAAACCCTAGCATTGTACCTTTTTTATACGGTTAATTAGCACATTTATCTGTGTTTTTATTGTTCTGCCAGATTTTTCTTAAAAAACGCACGCAAACTTCTCTTTTCTACTATAGTAAGAAAATAATAAGAACAATAAAAGTAGCAAGTTCCTTATTTTCACCTGAAACCAGACAAATATTGCTATGCATATTATTGAACAAACCGCATTATATTCACTGCATACTGAACTGAAAGCAAAAATGACTCCTTTTGCTGGTTACGCAATGCCCTTACACTATCCCACGGGAATAATTAAAGAACACCTGCATACTCGCTCTCTAGCAGGCTTATTTGATATTTCCCATATGGGACAAATACACCTGAGTGGAGAGCAATCCGCTGCCGAATTAGAAAAACTAGTCCCGAGCAACATACAGAACCTGGACACAGGAAAGCAACGCTATACTGTGCTGACCAATAAGTCTGGAGGAATTATTGATGATTTGATCATTGCAAACCTAGGTACTCATCTGCTTCTAATTGTTAACGCCTCCCGTAAAAACATAGTCTTACAACACCTGCAGAATCACCTGCCTCACCACTGCCAGATTACATTTCAACCAGAGCAAGCCCTGTTAGCATTACAAGGACCACAAGCCATTACGGTACTTAAGCAGTACGATACCCAGCTTGACGCTATGCCTTATATGAGTGTCAGGCAAACACGTATTAATAACATCCCCTGCACTATTAGCCGTAGCGGTTATACCGGTGAAGATGGTTTTGAAATTTCCGTTGCCAATAATAATGCCCGTGATCTAGCGCAACTACTGCTGTCTCATAGCGAAGTATTACCTATAGGCCTGGGAGCGCGAGATAGCCTACGTCTGGAGGCAGGACTTTGCTTGTATGGTCATGAACTTTCAGCAGAGATAACTGCAGTGGAAGCAAATTTATCCTGGCTAGTCGCAAAAGATCGAACTGACTATTTAGGTGCAAAAAGAGTCCGCTATCAATTTCTCGAAGGGGCAGAACACTATCGAGTCGGGATTGCTACAAGTAGCAAAAGCATACTCAGAGAAGGATCCGAATTATTTGACCTGCAGGGCAATAGAGCCGGTTATATCACTAGCGGCAGTTTTGGAGCGAGCATACAAAAACCGGTTGCCATGGCGTATGTCGTAACTGAACTTATTGCCCCCGGCAGCCTGCTTGTTTGCAAACAACGCAATAAGGATATTGCAGTCACCGTTACCCAACTGCCTTTTGTAAAACATCGCTATTACCGCTGAGCCAATACTACTCTCATATTGCCAAGGTACTTAATATGACCAATAGAAAAACACCTTTATCAGAATTGGAAATGCGTGGGAACTTCGTGCATCGCCACATAGGTTCGAATGCCCAACAAATTCAAGAAACATTAAACGAACTGGGCTTACAAACGCTGGAAGATATAATCCCAACTGCTTTTCCTGACAATATAGTCGATCACGACCCTTTAGCATTAGTCGATGCTATCAGCGAGCGTGCAGCAATCGTTTATTTACGTAAAATACGCGCGCGTAACAAAACCTTCACATCATTGATCGGAATGGGTTATTACGATACCGTCATGCCCGCCGTCATAAAACGTAATGTTCTGGAAAACCCATCCTGGTATACAGCCTATACACCATACCAGGCAGAAGTGAGTCAGGGCCGTCTGGAAGCACTTATTAATTTTCAACAATTGATCATTGATTTAACAGCTATGGATATTGCTAATGCATCGCTGTTAGATGAAGCTACAGCGGCTGCTGAAGCAATGAATATGAGCCGACGCCTGAGTAAAAGTGACTCGAATAACTATTTTGTCGATAAGCATTGCCATCCACAAACGATTGCTGTTCTGCAAACACATGCAAAACCGCTCGATCTAAAAATAGTCTTAGGCGATCCCTTAGAGGATTTTGCTCAGCAGCAATGCTTTGGCATCCTTGTCCAGTCTCCAGACACATTAGGTGAGGTTAAGGATTTTCATCAGCTAGGCAAGCTAGCCCAGGAAAAATCGGCATTACTTACTATTGCCACAGATTTACTCAGCCTGGTATTACTTAAAGCACCTGCTGAATTCAATGCCGATATAGTTATTGGTAATGCGCAACGCTTTGGAGTACCTATGGGCTATGGCGGGCCTCATGCTGCTTTTTTTGCCTGCAAAGACAGCCATAAACGCTCTATGCCAGGCAGAATAATAGGCGTAACCAGGGATAGTCACGGTAATATTGCCTATCGTATGAGCTTACAAACCCGGGAACAACATATCAGACGTGAAAAAGCGACTAGCAACATTTGCACAGCGCAGGTGTTATTAGCCGTTTTATCTGGATTTTATGCTGTTTATCATGGCGAATATGGGCTAAAAATGATTG
>CAYWLM010000037.1:21607-23448 GCA_964459125.1 uncultured Methylomonas sp.
GTTTTATCTGGATTTTATGCTGTTTATCATGGCGAATATGGGCTAAAAATGATTGCTCAACGCGTACATCGCTACAGCCAAATCCTTGCCCAGGGCATAGAACAGTTAGGTTATCAGATAATTAACAAGTCTTACTTTGATACCATTATCATTCACACTCCCTACAACGCCCATCGCATAGCCGCAAGAGCAGAAGGAGCGAGGATTAATCTGCGTATTATTGACAGCAATACCCTGGGTATTTCATTAGATCAAAGTAGTTCTCGAAAGCTAATCCGGCAACTCTGGAAAATCTTTGCCTTACCCGGTAATAATTTACCAGACCTGATAGAAATCGATGAAAACATTGGTGAATGCATACCAGACTCTTTACTTAGAACAGACTCGATCTTACAGCACCCAGTATTTCATCTCTATCATTCAGAAACAGAAATGATGCGTTATATGCGCTTGTTGGCGAGCAAGGATATTGCTTTAGATCGCTCCATGATTCCCCTGGGTTCTTGTACCATGAAGTTAAATTCAGCCACTTCATTGCAAGCCATCTCACAGTATGAATTTAACAGCCTGCATCCGTTTATTCCGACTTACCAGGCGCAAGGTTATCAGCAATTATTTGAAGAACTGGAAAGCATGCTCTGTGATTTAACCGGCTTCTCTGCATTTTCTCTACAACCGAATGCCGGCTCTCAAGGCGAATACAGTGGTTTGTTAGTCATTCAAAAATATCATCAATCACGCGGTGAAAGTCAGCGTAATATTTGCCTGATTCCTGAATCAGCACATGGTACTAACCCAGCAAGCGCAGCTTTGGCAGGTTACACTATTGTAAATATTCCTTGTGACAAACAGGGCAATATAAGTCTGGAAAAACTTAAAGAAATTGTTACTGTATATTCCAGCTCTCTGGCTGCCATCATGATTACCTACCCATCCACACACGGAGTATTTGAAGAATCATTCTGTCAAATTTGCCAAATAATCCATCAACATGGTGGCCAGGTGTATTTAGATGGAGCAAATTTTAATGCACTGGTGGGTGTAACTCGGCCTGGAAAAATAGGCGCAGATGTTGCGCATCTCAACTTACACAAAACATTTAGTATTCCGCATGGCGGTGGAGGCCCAGGAGTTGGACCTATTGGTGTAGGCGAGCATTTAATTAAATATTTGCCAGTACATCCTGTTGTATCAGGCGTAAATCCTGCAGCAAATGGTAACAGCAGTATAGGCACTATTTCAGCTGCCCCCTGGGGATCAGCGAATATCCTCAGTGTTCCCTGGGCCTATATTGCCATGATGGGTGCAGCAGGACTTAAAAAGAGCACTTTAACCGCTATCTTAAATGCTAATTACATAGCCATGAAACTCGCTCCCCACTACCCTATTTTATACAAGGGGAAAAATGGCTGGATTGCTCACGAATGCATCATAGATTGTAGTGCCTTTAATAAAACCAGCGGAATCACCGTAAACGATATTGCAAAACGCTTAATTGATTACGGCTATCATGCACCTACCGTTTCTTTTCCAGTACACGAAACGCTGATGATAGAGCCCACTGAAAGTGAAAATAAGCCTGAGCTAGATAAGTTTTGTGCCGCTCTGATTTGTATTCGTAAAGAAATAGCAGCTATAGAAAACGGCTCTGCAAGCAAACAAGACAATCTATTGATTAATGCCCCACATACGCAATTAAGCCTGATCGCGGATGAGTGGCCACACCCGTATAGCAAACAACAGGCATTCTTTCCAGATAACAGTCAATATGAGAATAAATACTGGCCACCTGTGGGGCGTATCGATGAAACGTATGGCGATCGCCATTTAAAATGTACTTG
>CAYWLM010000038.1:0-13003 GCA_964459125.1 uncultured Methylomonas sp.
TCATCCGGTATTATAGCTTATTATTTTGTTAGAATAATTAAGGTTAGTTACTTAGATAGAGGATTGTTATAATCTGCAACGTTCATTACTGAATGTGCTGCTTGAAAACCGACTTTATCTTGTTGCAGAAATGCCAGTTTAACATTTCATTACCCGGAAAAGTCGAACTTGAAACTACTATGATAATTACTACATTTTGTGTCAACCATATTAGAATTAGCTAACAACTTAAGCTAGTCAAAATTTGTTCCAGTTTTTGCACAAAATAATCTACTTCATCCAGGGTATTATCCTTCCCTAAACTAACTCGAATCGCTGACTTTGCAAGGTTTTCTTCAACTTCCATAGCCAATAATACATGGCTAACGGACTGTTCATTACTCGCACAAGCCGAACCGCTTGATACTGCAATATTTTGTCGATCCAACAACATTAACAACATTTCACCCACGCAGTTTTGCACTCCAAATTGCACTGTATTGGCGACACGATTGCTCTCTTTAGCAAACACCCTTATTTCTGGAAAATCGAGCAATTGTTGTTCTAAGTATGTTTTGAGTTGAAAGCAATGCTGACGGCGTGCCTCTAATTCAGCACATGCTAACTCTGCTGCTTTACCAAACCCGACAATTGCCGGTACATTTTCCGTTCCAGCGCGTAAACCTGATTCTTGCCCTCCTCCTGTTAAAAGGGGATTTTTTAATTGCTCAGTTGATGTAATTAAAGCGCCGCATCCTTTTGGGCCATATATCTTGTGACTGGAAAGCGACATTAGGTCTACACCTAAAGCTTGAAAATCGACTGGTATTTTTCCTGCTGCCTGTACTGCATCGGTATGCACTAACGCGCCTTGCTGTTGCATTATTTTGCTGATACAGGCGATATCTTGAATAACACCTGTTTCATTATTAACCAACATAAATGAAGCAAGATCAAATTTCTGTTTGAGTTTAAACGCGAGGGATTGCTGATCAATATAGCCTTGCCTGGTAATGCCGACTAGCTCAGCATTGGCCGATTGCAGGATGGAGGGGTGTTCGAATGCAGATGTAATTATTCTAGCATTTGGCAAACAACCTTTTAACGCAAAATTATTTGCTTCCGTACCACCACTGGTAAAAATGACTTGTTCAGGTCGCGCATTAACCAACTGGGCAACTTGCTCGCGTGCTGTATCAATTGCACTTCGTGATAGACGGGCTAATTTATATAAACTGGAGGGGTTAGCAAAAAAACGGCTAAAAAAAGGCTGCATTGCCTGCAGCACTCTTTCGTCTACTGGTGTTGTAGCGTTATGATCAAAATAGATCATAAAGTTTCTAGCACTTAACTATGTTTATTTAAGTGCCATACCGATTGTCCCAGCATCTCTGAACTGTATAATTTGCTGAACATCAACATCTTGACGCCGGGCAATAGCCTGAACATCTGCCTGGTCTAATAATTGCGCCACAGTGATACCATCTAAATAGCTACGCACAGTGTGGCTAAGCCCCATCCATAAATCATGAGTTAAACAAGGCTGGTCATTCTGACAATTTGCCCTGCTTTCGCAATTAGTTAAATCGACCTGCTCGTCAACAGCCAGAATAATCTCGGCAATACTGATTTCTTCAGGACCGCGGCTCAATCTATACCCGCCTCCTGGCCCTCTAACACCAACAACCATATCTGCACGACGCAAACGTGAAAATAACTGCTCAAGATAAGAGAGAGATATAGTTTGGCGGGTCGCAATTTCGGTTAATGTAACCGGCTTGGTCCGGCTATGAAATGCCAAGTCCAACATTGCAGTTACCGCATACCGTCCTTTAGTAGTTAATCGCACAGTATTTCCTATAAAAAAGTTAAGTTAATTATTATAATAATATAAACCTAGTAAAATAGTCAACTATTATAATCAACCGGATAGCTGTTAACTTAACTCTTAGCCCTGAATTCAGTGTGCCTGATATTTCTCTAGAACACCAGATGGACTTGACCTTGCTCAAAGAACACGAAATTTATGTTCCGAGCAACTACTTATCCAGCTCGCAATCATGCAGATCAGGAATCTCTTCCTGCTTGCACTTAATTCCTGCAGCACTCATTGCTTGCTGCATATCCTGCATCTGCTTATCCATAAGCTGTATATGATCCAGCATATGATTAATTGCATACGCCACCGGATCGGGAGAATCTGCTGTTGTTCCGTAGGCATCAAAACCCATTTTATTGGCAATTTTTTTACGTTCAGCATTTTGTGCTTCCTGTGCGCCGACAACTCGACCGGGAATACCTACAACAGTTGCCCCATCTGGAACAGACTTTATGACGACCGAATTCGACCCTACCCGTGCATTCTCACCAATTTCGATCGGCCCTAATATTTTCGCACCTGCACCAACAACCACGCCATTTTTTAAAGTCGGGTGTCTTTTGCCTTTATTCCAGCTAGTTCCACCCAATGTAACGCCATGATACAAGGTGCAATCATCGCCAATAATAGTTGTCTCACCTATGACTACCCCCATGCCATGATCAATAAAAAACCGTCGCCCAACCACCGCTCCCGGATGAATCTCTATACCCGTTAACCAGCGACTTATATGCGCAATAAAATTAGCAGTAAACTTAAAACCGTTGATCCACAATCGATGACAGACCCGGTGCATCAATACGGCATGGAAACCCGGATAGACAAAAATCACCTCCCAAATAGTTTGTGCTGCAGGATCTCGCTCAAACACACAGGCAATATCTTCTTTTATTAAATTAATCATATTTTTTATGCAATATTGCCGTTGACTTTTTTAGAATGCCACGCAAAATATCTAGCTCTTTAGTATCTAAAGCAGCCCGATGATACACGCGTCGCAAACGACGCATGATTGAGGTAGATTTTTCGGGGTTTATAAAACCAATCTCATTCAATGCCTGATACAAATGCTCATAGAATGATTCCATTTGTGCTGAACTTGCTAAAGGTACATCTCTGCGCTCCGGTTCAACAACTTGTTGATTTGAAGCGACTAACAATTCATAACAAACCACTTGCACTGCAGATGCTATATTCAACGAGCTATAATCAGCATTACTCGGAATGCTCAGTAATGTCTGGCACAAATCCAGTTCATGATTTTTCAAACCTGAATTCTCACGCCCAAACAGAATCGCAACTTTCTTGTCCTGCGCTTCGATGGCTAATTTTTCTGCACAGACTCTAGGCGACTCTTCAGGAACTGCAATGGTTCGTGATCTGGCGCTTGCGCCTATTACAAGCTGACAATCAGCAATCGCTTCCTGTAAGGAATCACAGCGTACTGCAGAGGCCAAAATATCATCGGCCCCCGATGCTCTGGATGTCGCGTCAGCACTAGGAAATATTTTGGGTGCAACCAGATACAACTCACTCATGCACATATTCTTCATGGCTCTGGCAACTGCCCCGATATTCCCCGGGTGGCTTGTTTCAACCAATACAATCCTAATATTTGACAACAATGTTCAACCCTATCAATAAAAAACACCACTATAGCAAAATTTTTGCTATCCTATAATGTTTTCTAAACGCTCATTAAAACTTAAGCTATGCATCCAATGCTCACTATCGCTATCCGCGCTGCGAGAAACGCGGGCGACATTATTCTTCGTGCTTCAGAACATGTCAGCCATATTCAAATTGATAACAAAGAGCAACATGATTTCGTCACTGAAATTGATCGTCAGGCAGAACGTGAAATTATAAAAAACCTCAGGACAGCTTTCCCCGATCACGCTATTCTTGCTGAGGAAAGCGGGCAACATGAAGGCAATGAATACACATGGATTATTGACCCTCTGGATGGCACGACTAATTTTTTACACGGTTTCCCACATTATTCTGTTTCTATTGCGCTAAAACACAAAAATCGGCTCGAAGTGGGGGTTATATACTTACCATTAACGAATGAACTATTCACTGCTGCGCGAGGTGAAGGTGCGATGCTCAATAACCGACGTATCCGCGTGACCAAACAAGCCAGCCTGGCTGGCGCATTAATCGGTACCGGATTTCCTTTTAAGGCAGAGCAGCAGCAATATCTGGATGCTTATATGAATATGTTTAAAGCAGTTTGTTTGAATACTTCTGGAATACGTCGCACGGGCTCAGCCGCAATTGATCTGGCCTTTTTAGCAATGGGCCGTTTAGATGGTTTTTGGGAAGTGGACTTACAGCCCTGGGATATTGCTGCGGGAATTATCATTGTAAAAGAAGCAGGCGGAGTAGTAACCGACCTCTCTTTTAACGACCAATATCTGGAGTCAGGACATATTATTGCTGGTAACCCAAAAATGCATCAATTGATGTATCATCTGATTAATCCGCATGTGACGGATAATTTGCAATAAGCGGATAAAGACTGCTACAAGCTATTCATTAAGATTAATCCCAAAAAAAGGTGAGGTAGGCTTTATAGCCTACCTCACCAAGCATTAGCCATTCAAAAACTGACAGTACTTAAACAATAGGCAAAGGTCTCATCATACTGGTTTTCCCGGTCATCACATCCAGCGTTTTCCTTAAGCGCTTGAAAACTGATTCCTGCGTATAAGGAACCCCATATTTTTCGCATAAGGCTTTTACTTTAGGCTGAGCGATATGGTATCGACTTAAGGGCATATCTGGCCATATATGATGCTCAACTTGATAATTCAACCAACCATGAAGAAAATCCACTAGATCAGTCCCTGTCTGAAAATTGGTCGAACCAAATATCTGCCTAAGGTAAAACTCCCCTTTATTGGTCGCCTTTTCATCAAACACATACAGATCATCACCCACATGATTAGTGCCAATCACCAAAAAAGTATGTAGATTTGTCATTACTTCAGCTAACAAAGAATTAATTAATACATTCGTTGCAGCAACCATCCCCCCCATCGTAGTTACAATGCCCACAGGAATAAACAACAATGGAATCAGTGCAAATCTAATTGAGATATAAGGTATCAGGCAATGCGTCCATAATTTACGGCCAACTGGTTTCAGCGGATTCCAGGTATCAGCTCGTGTATAGGTCACGGGTTCTAAACCGGCCTTTTTGTCTTCTGCACGCTGCAATTCAACCAAGGTAGACGGCGCATAGTAAACAAACTTCCAGGTACTGGCCATGACACCTAGAAAAACATACCTGACCCATTGTGGCATCTTCATATTTCTAAAGGTTTCGGTATTGAACTCCACCTGATCCGGGTCAGCTTGTTCACCTAGATTATAATGATGCAAATCATTATGTTCCTTATCCCATGCCTCAGGTATCATCCATTCTAGCCAGTCAATAAAACGCCGATTTCCTTTGGCAAAGCCTTTACTCGTATAGTGCTTTGGGATACCTTCAATTTTGTCATAGGCACGATGGGTAATATGATGCGCAATTGTCGTCCAGCGTGTGACATTGCCCTGACTAATGAAAAACGCAGACACTGGATTCGGGATAATCCAGGCAGTCCCATAACCTATAGTCGAACAGATACGCCCCCAGCGTTCAATCTTTTTTAAATGCCGAAAATCATCCATATTCAGATCACTTAATACTTCCTTGCGAATATTGTCCATGTCTTGTGCAAACTGATCTCTGTCAATTGCATGGTAAATATGTTGAGTCACAAAACGGTTTCCTTTTCACGAAAAATTCGCAGTATATCATACTCTTGCGTTAATAGGATGTACATTTAAGGCGAAAAATATCAAAAACCATAAGAATTCCTGTCGCTTAAAAGGCCGCTCCCCGACATGATTTTTTAATCTGGAGCGTTTTTTCACCCTTCATCATATAAAATGCTGTAATTTGCATAAAACCAAAAATATCCTAGTGTCTTGTTATAATTTGCGTGTTAGACTCTGCTTCATTTGAGACTGTATTGTTTTGTGAGTCACTCTATCTCCTCTTTCATTCGCTTGCCTGACAAGAGAAAGCACGGAAATAAAAGACAGCAATGTTATGCAGTATCTGGGTCTGACTATCACTTCTATCTCGTGAGAAGCTGCTACACAAACATCTCCTGATCTTTGCTTAACCTTTCAACTTTATATATTTAGCGGACTTTTCTTATGAACCAGCTTACCCCTGAAGGTCAACAAATCATTAATGGCATTGCTCAACGCTATAATTTCAGTCCTGATGCCGTATTCAGCATGTTGCAATCTGTCATCAACGGCAACGGCTCTATGGCTCAGTTTAACCACCCGGAATTCGGTGGCTCTGGCCAATGGATGCGCGGCGGGATGATTATGCTCGGAGATATGTTCAATAATTCTTTAAAAAACAGTGTAGGCGGACTGTGTCAGGAACTTGCTGACCTTATTGCCAATCAGCCCGGCCTTATTCAAACCGGCAGTTTTCAGTCACAAAGTCAGGGTAATCAACAACAAAATAACTACAACGGCGGTAATCAGCAACAACAAAATGGTTCCGGACCTGTCGCACCGGTCAGTTTATTTGTTCCCCCGCCTGCAGGTAGCTCTGGTAATTGGTGGCCTGCAGGCCTGCAATTCCCTAACAGTACAGGCGCACAAAATAACGTACGCTATGCTTACTTTGCAAGCATTCATCGCCTGGCTATAGAAGCGAATGGGCATGTCACACTTTATGACACCTTAGATCATCAAAT
Source organism: uncultured Methylomonas sp. (assembly GCA_964459125.1). Taxonomy (GTDB): domain Bacteria; phylum Pseudomonadota; class Gammaproteobacteria; order Methylococcales; family Methylomonadaceae; genus Methyloprofundus. Next base: position 6,634 of record CAYWLM010000038.1, read on the forward strand.
TGGCGGCTTTTCTCAGCAACAGTCAGTGGGTGGTTCCATTACTTTCACCAGTCAATATGGCTTGGTCGATGTCAGTACCTTACCCGTCATTTCTATTGATAATGAACCTGTACAAAAACATGCTAGCCCGCAACCCGAGCTGGATTTAGCTCAAGCAAACCGAGTAAATACGCAGAACATAAACCAGGAAGCAGATATTTTTTCTGCACTTGAAAAACTGGCCAAGCTGAAACAAAAAGGAATATTAACGGATAACGAGTACAGCGCGAAAAAAACAGAACTGTTATCCAGGTTATAAATTTTCCGCAACACGTTTGTTCAGTTAATAAATCATTGGCCTGCCTATCTACCTGAGTTAAGAATGCGCATCAAGTAGCATCGACACAATGGATAATAGTTCTTTAGTCCGCTGTTTTAAAATGCAGGTTAAAGACTTACTCCCCAGATCATAAAGCAGCCATTATTTGCATCTGCACCCGAGAAAGGATTATGAATTACAAGCTTCAATCGAAATCATCGCTCTGCCAGCCGACCTTCCTTGGCATACAGGTACTAAAGGTGATTCCCAGTGTACAGCACTTGCTCGCATTAGCTATCAAGTAGATTACATGTCTGACTAATATATCCAGAATAGAAATAATTCCTACATTTAATAGTAACTTTGTATCTTTACATTCTATGAGCTCTAGCGCAGCAATATCATATTGAAGCACTCACCCAAACACCTTGCCCAATTTTGGTGCAATAATGTTTTTTTAACTCGAAACATATTAGGAAAAGCAATGCTTTCAGGCACTTTAAATGCTTGGCATATTTAGTGCTTTTACTATATTATGTAAATAATGCAGTCACCCCGAGGATAACAGCAAGATGTCAAAAATCTGGGAAAATTACCAAACCGATGTCTCTTACGACGAATTAATGCTCTCAGGTTTTCAACCACGACCGAGCAGCTATATTCTATGTCAGTACCTGAACTCATTAACTCAGGAAAGCATCGAAAAACGCAAAATAGCCGCTGAATTGGCAATTCTGGAAATGGGCATCAGCTTCACTGTGTACAGTGATGAAGGTAATATTGATCGTGCATGGCCATTCGATATTATTCCACGTATTATTGAAGCGAAGGAATGGCGTTATATTGAAAAAGGACTTAAACAACGACTAAAAGCGCTAAATTGTTTTATCGCGGATGTTTATGATCAACAGCTATTTATCAAGGAAGGTAAAATTCCGGCTGATATCATTAACAGTTCAAAAAACTTTCGTCCTCAATGTGTCGGCATTAAACCGCGTCACAATGCCTGGGCCAACATCTGTGGCAGTGATCTGGTACGTGATAAAAACGGTACCATGTTTGTTCTAGAAGATAATTTGCGTGTTCCTTCCGGTGTGTCCTACATGCTGGAAAACCGTGTTATTACCAAGCGAATATTTCCTGAGTTATTGGCAAATATCAGTATCCTACCGATTGATGATTACCCGACTCAACTGCATGAAATGTTATCCTCGATTGCACCAGAACAGTGCCTATCACCGCAGATTGTGGTGCTAACACCTGGTATCTATAATTCCGCTTATTTTGAACATGCCTACCTTGCAAAACAGATGGGCGCAGAACTGGTAGAAGGTTCCGACCTGGTCGTGGAAGAGGATGAGCATGTGTATATGCGCACCATTGACGGCCTAAAAAAAGTGGATGTCATTTACCGTCGTATCGATGATGCATTTCTTGACCCGGAAGTATTCAATAAAGATTCAGCACTGGGGGTACCAGGCTTAATGCGTGCCTGGAAAGCGGGTAATGTGGCATTGTCTAATGCCCCCGGAGCGGGCGTAGCTGATGACAAAGTAGTTTATGCCTATGTACCAGAAATGATCCGTTATTATTTGAATGAAGAACCTATATTACCCAATGTACCTACTTATTTATGTTCTGAGCCAGAACAACTGAAATATGTATTAGAACATATAGAAGAACTGGTGGTAAAACCGGCTAATGAATCAGGTGGTTATGGAATGATCATTGGCCCCCATGCAACAGCGAAGGAAATTAAAGAATTCAAGGTTTTAATCCAGCAAGATCCACGTAATTATATTGCCCAGCCGACGCTAAGCATTTCCACCTCTCCAACCTTATGCAAACATGTTCTGGAGCCACGGCATGTTGACCTACGCCCCTTTATCCTTCAAGGTGAGGACACTTTTGTAACGGCTGGCGGTTTAACCCGGGTAGCCATGGTGAAAGGCTCACTAATAGTAAATTCCTCGCAAGGAGGTGGTAGTAAAGATACCTGGATTATTGATATGGAAGAAAATCAAGAAGTGGAGACGCAATAATGTTATCTCGATCAGCAGAACGTATTTACTGGCTGGCACGCTATCTGGAACGTACCGAAAATACCGCCCGCCTTATCAGCGTACATATGAATCTATTAATGGATCTACCAAAAGGCGTAGAAATGGATTGGCCACATCTCATTAGTATTAATAGCTGTGAAAAGTTGTTTTTTGAACATTATAAAATTGCCAATGAACGCAATGTGACTAATTTTTTGCTGGTTGATGAACGGAATCCCATCTCCCTGTATTCATCACTTGTGTATGCGCGGGAAAATATGCGTACTACACGAGAGTTATTACCAGATGAAGCCTGGGAACAAGTCAATGAAATGTACTTGTATGTCAAAAACCATCTGGACTCAGTCAACAACCGTCGCGGACGCATCGTTTTCTTAGATGAAATAATGCAGGGGTGTCAGCGTTTTACCGGTCTGTTATCGGGCTATATGAGCCACAATGCCCCATACCGTTTTATCCGTCTAGGACGCAATATCGAGCGTGCAGATATGACTAGTCGTATTCTGGAACTGGCCTGTTTACTGCTTTCCGAATCACGCAGTAATGAAATGCGTCACTATGAAAGTATTTTATGGCGCAATATTTTACAGACTCTTAATGCCTTGCTAATGTACCGCCAACATGTCAGAAGTCGAGTCAAAGGTGATGATGTATTAAATTATCTACTGCGCGATACTGCATTACCACGCGCCATAGGCTGTTGTATCGGCGATATCGCGACTGCCATCAACTTACTACCAAATAACGACTTACTTCCTGACAAAGTCATCGACTTGCAAAAATACGTACAAACTATAGATACCGATAAAACTACACAGCTTCAGTTACGTAAAATCCTCGATGATTTACAAAGCCGCCTCGGTGATTTGCATAATGATATTACTGAAAATTGGTTTTTAGCACAGGAACAATCACAATCACAAACGGCAGAAGTTGAGTAACATATTAGCTGTTGCAGGATACCTTGGGGGCCGAAATAGCGCATATTTTGCAAGTAATAAAAGTGCTGCTCTACCTACGCTTCGCCCACACAATGCAAATAAGCGGGCATAAAAAACTATTATTTTTCACCACAGCGGACAATGAGAGCACAGAGCTTAGATGGTAAAAACTCTGTGTGTCCTCTAGGGTTATTTTAGAATTTCTATAAATTGTTTTTTGTTAAAATAATTTTCAACGACTACTTACAGCTTAGCTTTCAAGGGGCGTGCATCGCTTTTATCTAGTGCAGGCAAGCATGCAAAGGCTTCTTTTAACTGTTCTTCCCAGCTATGCCGTAAATCAAGCATGTACGGATCATCATCCTGAAAACAATAGTACTCTCCAAGGCTGAAACTGTCTTTTCGATAAATCAATAGCTCTATAGGCGCACCTACGCCCGCATTACTACGAATAGTTGAATCCATGGAAACCAGACAGCACATTGCTGCCTCATCCAGGGATGTATGAGGTGTTAAAAATCTGTCGAGAATGGGTTTTCCATATTTAGCTTCACCTATCTGCAAAAAAGGCGTGTGGGTAGAAGTGGTAATGCTGTTGCCTTCAGCATAGATCATATAGGCACCATGATCATATTCACCGATCTGTCCAGCCAGAATAAAGCTGGCAGAAGAATCAAAAGCGTTTTGTCCTGCTGGATTTTTATGCTGCTGCTGCTTTTCCAGACTTACCTGTCCAAGATAATGTGCCGCAGAGGAAAGGCAATCAACGGTATTTAGATTAATTTCAACACCTTTAACTTTATCTCTATGTAGCTGTTCCAGTACCGCCTGAGTGGTAGCCAAATTTCCAGCACTTAGCAATATAAGTGTACGATCATCTCTGGTATCAAAAGCGTGCATTTTGCCATAAGTACTCACATTATCTATTCCAGCATTGGTTCTGGAATCGGAAACTAACACCAGGCCTTCATCAATAGAAGCCGCGATACAATAAGTCATAATTAATTCTGTTTTTACTTAAAAATAAATGCACATATTATAACAGGATAATAAAACAAACTCAGGTTTGTCTATGCACATCGACTGCAACCGAAATCTGCTGTTGACTACTACCAATTGCCAGGCCCTTTAAAGGTGTAACATCATTATAATCCCGCCCCCACGCCAAGGTGATATGCTGCTCACCCGCCTTACAATTATTGGTTGGATCGAAGTCTTGCCAGCCGTTATCCGGTTCAAAAACCGAAAACCAGGCATGTGAAGCATCACTGCCCGCCAGTTTAATAACCCCTGGCGGAGGAGTTGTTTCTATATAGCCACTGACATATCGAGCTGGCAAACCAAAGGAACGAAAACAGGCAATTGCCAGATGAGCAAAATCCTGACAAACGCCACGCTTATGCTCCAGCACTGTCGCCAATGGCGTTGCAATCGTGGTAAAAGTAGGATCATAACTAAAATCCTGATAAATACGCTGAGTTAAATCTTCAGCAACAGCGGATATCGCCCAGCCTGGCTGAAAAGATTCTGCGGCATAGGCTTTAATTGCTATGCTTGCTGCTGCCAGCGCTGAATCCAGCGCATATATTTGCACCAGAGGCAACTCAGTTAAGGACGACTGAGTATATTGCACCTGTGCCAGAGTATCTTCCCAACTGATGCCGTCCAAATTAATTATCAGCTTGTTATTTAGCACCTCAACCTCACTTGAGGCAGTAACAGTCAGCTGCTTATGCGGTTGTTGCAATGAAAAAAAGACCACCTTGTTGCCAAAATAATCCAGTCGCTCATGATAGCCCTGAGGTGTGGGGCTGATTTGTATATTACTGGATATATTTCGTTGATTAAAGCATTCACGCATTAGTAACCGCGCTTCACTATGACAAAGATCTACTGACTGGTTATAACTGTATTGCGTGCTATGCTTAATAATGTATTTCATAAGCTCTTCTCAAGCTCTACTGGCGACAACTGGTGCTTTACTTGCACATGATTAAAGTAACGTTGAGCAATAATATCTGAAAACTTCCATAATACTTCCGTCATATTTTTCAACTGAGTATCCAGTATCGAATGAATACCATCACCCTCATCATTATTCAATAAGCTATTAAAATCACATAATTGAATATCAATATAGGCCTTCAGAATTAAACGTTGTTCTAGACTCAAACGATTTTTATTTTGTCCTGGTAAAGTTGCAACGGCATCTTTCAAATGTTGCAATTGAAATAGCAGAGAATAAGGATGGCTTTTATCACCTAACAATAACTCCAGTAACAGCGGTAGACAGACAACCGAACGGTATCTACGCTGATAAAGACTAAAGCTATCCGTGACTTGTAGTACAGACTCCAGAACCGGATACAACAGTGTTTCTGGCTGTTTTTGTACAACAGTAGCACGCAAAAATGAAATTAAAGCTAAGGCTTTTTCCAGCCTCCGTCCTATTTGTAGCAAAACCCACCCCGATTCTCGGGTCATACTTTCAGATGTCAGTCCACTGAAAGCTGCCATTTGTAGATTTAGTTTATCTAGCGGGCGACTTAACTGTGCTGGCGATGACATTAACTGGTACGCCTCGGCATGCCAATCGTCGCGTATCGAATCTATACAGCGCCAGGTATTTTGCGACCATAAGTCGCGGATATTAAATGCAGCATAAAAAAAGTCCTCAATATTACTGGCAATAGTGCCAGCTCGTTGCTGATCACTAAATAAAGACAGCATCTGCTTATGCATTTCAGCCTGAGATAAAGGGTGGGCTGCTATAAACCCGGGGTAGGTTCCGGTCAAATGTGTGGCCGCATGTAATAAAACTTCAAGATGCTTATTATTTTGCTCACTAACATCCTTAAGGTTCATTTGCTCACTAAGCACGATGTGCAATAAACGGATAGTAAAAAAAATTCGCTCGAAATGCCTTCCTACCCAAAATAGATTATCAGCTGCTCTGCTTACCAGTGGCTCAGAAACAAGAGCAGACATTTGGTGCCTAATCAGAGGACTTTGGCTTTGGCTTTGGCTTTGGCTTTGGCTTTGGCTTTGGCTTTGGCTTTGGCTTTGGC
>CAYWLM010000038.1:13103-23021 GCA_964459125.1 uncultured Methylomonas sp.
TTTGCAGCTTACTATCCCTGGAACTTAACACCCAGGTATCTTTGCTAATCGCACCAAACTGATTAGATACCGTAAACTGGTCTTTATCTGCAGCGACACGAGTCAATCCTCCAGGCATAACCTGATAAGACTTATCACTGGACACTGCAAAACTACGTAATATACAGTTGCGCGGCTCAATGCCGCCATTAATTAAAGTAGGCGCTGTAGAAAAATTAATTTGCTCCTGACCAATAAAAAGATAAGGTTTTTCCTTGATCCTATAAATAAGTTCATCACGTTGCTGGCGACTTAAGTGCTCGCCCACGATAACTTGATGGGCACTTCGAGATATAGATTTAATAGTCAGCTTGGATAAATTATTAATAACAAAGTCACGCTCTTTCCTCTGCCCGCACCACCATGTAGCCGTCGAAGGAAGTAGTAACTCCTGGCCCAGAAAATACCGGCACAAGCTGGGTAAAAAACCCAAAAGTCCGGGATTTTCTAAAATACCGCTACCCAAAGGATTAGCTATACTAACATTACCTAAGCGCACTGCTTGCAATAAGCCAGCAACACCCAATTGCGAGCGTGGATTCAGTTCCAATGAATCACAAAAACCATCATCAACACGCCTTAACAAAACATCGACTGCCTTTAAACCTTCCAATGTTCGCAGCCAGACTTTACCATCACGCATGGTTAAATCTTCACCCTGAGCCAATGTAAATCCTAATTGCGAAGCGAGATAAGCATGTTCAAAATAAGTTTCGTTTAAGGGACCTGGAGTCAAAACAACAATATGCGGATTATCTTTGTTATGTGGAGCCAATTGCGCCAGGCTGCTTTGTAAAGTGATAAAAAAACCTGCCAAACGTTGCACCTGCGAATCCTGAAACAGGTCGCCCATCACCTTGCCGACAACATGCCGGTTTTCCAGGCTATAGCCCATGCCTGAAGGTGCCTGAGTATGATCGTTGAGCACCCACATCTTGCCGTTTTGACCACGTACCAGATTAGCTGCATAAATAGTCAAGCGAGACGCATCGCTTAGACTACCCATACAAGGCACCAAAAATCCCTGATGCGCGAAAATCAATTGCGCGGGAATTAAGCCTTTTTTCAATAGTTGTTGTGGTCCGTACAGATCCTTAAGAATCAGATTAAGTAGCTCAGCCCGTTGCTGTATGCCTTGCTCGATAACGAGCCATTCGGCTGAACCAATTAATAATGGTACAGAATCGAGCTTCCAGGGACGGTTATGATGACCTTTATCACTATACACGGTGTAAGTGACACCGTTTTCACGTAGCAGGCGCTGGTTTTCCTTACGCCGACTTTCTAGTTCAGCTCCGCCCATTGCTTCAATTGCAGACATAAAGTCCTGCCAATGCGGCTGGACTTTATTTTGGCCACCCAGCATTTCATCAGAACTACTCAGTTGCGTTGCATAATACTGATGGGCAAGGCTAGAAGTTATGTCATTCTGCACAACGGGTTTCAGGATAGTCATTGCTATTTAAAGGGGGCTCTATCATTAAGCTAAGGAATAAAGTGTAATAAAACAAAAGTTGATTGTAGATTTGGTCGTTTATCCAGCAAGGAGCAGAAAATGGAAGCCATCATTTTAGCGCCAAATTAAACTCTGCTGGATCAGAATTTTTTTGTTTTGCAAAAAAAACGCTAACCCAGACTACCAGATTATTCAAATATTATGTTATTCTCATCCCTAGAGCTTTTGAATACGTTCATCATAACGCAAATCTAAGGTACATGGGTATTCCTCACTAGGTAATTCAGGTGCAGGCACCCTAGTCGGAGCAACAAATTCCTGATTACTAAAGGCAGTAAAGCTTGCCTCTTCATGACCTCCACCCTGTATTACCGGCTGACGTTCAGCATCTTCCGAGCTCGGGCTATGACCATAATCCCAGAAACGCGTAATACGCCGCCCCTCTGCCTCATAACTATTAACCGGAAAAGCATCATAACTACGACCACCAGGGTGCGAAACATAATAAGTACAGCCGCCCACTGCACGTCCATTCCAGCTATCAAATACATCAAATACTAACGGCACATGCGGTTTAATGGTTGGATGCAATGCAGATGGTGGCTGCCAGGCGCGGTAGCGTACCCCTGCAACATATTCCCCTTTACGTCCGGTATTACGTAATGGCAAGCGCCGACCATTACAGGTGACAATATAACGACCTTCGGTAAAGCCGGAGACTTTAAATTGTAAACGCTCCACCGAGGAATCAACATAACGCGATGTACCACTACTGCTGACTTCTTCACCTAATACATGCCACGGCTCAATACCAAAGCGTAATTCCAGATCGATACCTTCAACTTGGTGCGTGCCATACACAGGGAACCGGAATTCAAAAAACGGATCTAACCATTCCATTTTGAACGCCAAACCATCTCGCTGTAAATCACTGACTACCTGACGTAAATCCTGTTCGGCATAATGTGGCAGTAAAAAGCGATCATGCAGCTCGGTACCCCAGCGAATCAGCTTATGCTCATAAGGTTTATGCCAGAACCAGGCTATCAGCGTACGCAATAACAACGTTTGCACTAAAGCCATACGCGGATGCGGCGGCATTTCAAAAGCACGTAATTCCAGAATACCTAAACGCCCAGTAGAACTATCTGGCGAATACAGCTTATCAATACAAAATTCCGAACGATGGGTATTACCGGTAATGTCAGTCAATAAATGGCGTAATAATCGATCCACTAACCAGGGCGCTGGCGTTTCCCCTTCGGGCATTTGCTGAAAAGCAATTTCTAGCTCATACAGCTTTTCATCACGTCCTTCATCCACCCGCGGTGCCTGGCTGGTAGGACCTATAAACATACCGGAAAATAAATACGACAAACCCGGATGATGCTGCCAATAGGTAATCAAACTACGCAATAGATCAGGTCGTCTAAGAACTGGACTATCCGCTGGCGTTGCGCCGCCCAAGGTAATATGGTTACCACCGCCTGTCCCACTATGACGACCATCGAGCATAAACTTTTCTGCGCCTAACCTCACTAGATGCGCCTGCTCATAAATAATATGGGTTTTATCGACCAGTTCTTTCCAGCTACTCGATGGGTGAATATTAACTTCAATCACACCGGGATCTGGCGTAATCATTAAGCGTTCAAGGCGAAAATCTCTCGGTGGTTCATAACCCTCAATAACCACCGGCATTTTCAATGTTGCTGCAGTTGCTTCTACTGCGGCAATAATTTCCAGATAATGCTCCAGTGAGGTTAATGGCGGCATAAAAATATACAGACGTCCCTCACGTGATTCTACTGAAAGTGCGGTATGCGGAACTTTAACTAATTTATCTTCCGCATCAGCTAGATCTTGTTCAATAATTTCAGGATGTTCGTTCTTTTTTGCGATCAGCTGGCTATAGCGGCGTGTTACCGCACCGTAATAATCACCTAATTCAGGTAAAGGCTGGAACAAGCTTTGCGGCTCCTGATGATCGCGATCATCTGGCGCAACCCAAGGCAAACTATCCAATGGCATACGCATACCCATAGGTGAATTACCCGGAATTAGAAACATTTCCTCGCGACGAAATTCCCACGGACCGCTATGCCAGGCTTGTTTATCCGAATCCCATTGCAACGGTAAAGCATACCCCACTGGCGTATCCAGCTCTTGATCCAAAAGCTTGGCCAAAGTGCGGCGTTCAATCGTATCTTTCAGCTTACTTTTTAACGGATCGATATTTGTCGGTACCTTTCCTTCCTGCCACAAATAGTAAAAGGGGTCTTCATACGCCGTTTTAATATAACGTTTGGCAACATGCAAATGTTGACATAAGCGGTGCATAAATTGAAAAGCATTTTCAACACTAAAATGATAATCTTTATGTATATCGGCTAATAACTCTGCATCCTGCCAGACAGGCACACCATCCTTACGCCAAAATATACCATATTGCCAGCGCGGTAAAGCTTCGCCGGGGTACCATTTACCTTGTCCATAATGTAGTAAAGGATTTTTAGCAAACACTGCACTTAATTTAAAGGTTAATTCATTGGCAAGTTTGCGTTTATGCTCACCATCGGCACCAGTATTCCATTCATCACCTTCCATATCATCAACAGATACGAAAGTAGGTTCACCACCCATGGTTAGACGCACATCTTCCTCGATAAAACGCCGGTCAACTTTTTCACCTAAAGCATTAATGGCTTGCCATTGCTCTTCAGAATAAGGCTTTGTAACCCTTGGATCTTCGTGAATACGCGTTACCGTATTGCTAAATTCAAATTCAATTTCACATTTATCAGTTGCCCCTGTTACGGGAGAGGCGCTCGCTGGGTCAGGCGTGCACGCCAAAGGAATATGCCCTTCCCCGGCGAGTAAACCAGAAGTTGGATCAAGACCAATCCAGCCAGCACCTGGTATATATACTTCAGCCCAGGCATGTAAATCAGTAAAATCTGCATCAGGACCTGATGGACCGTCTAATGATTTAACATCAGATGTTAATTGCACTAAATAGCCAGAAACAAAACGTGCAGCCAAACCTAAATGGCGTAAAATTTGCACCAGTAACCAGGCGGAATCACGGCATGAACCACTCAATGAAGTCAGTGTTTCTTCACAGCTTTGCACGCCGACTTCCATACGAATATTATATTTAATATCCTTATATAGTTGCTGGTTTACATACACCATAAAATCATTGATTGTACGTTCCTTAGTATCAAAATCCTTTAGCCATTGCTTTAGTAATGGCCCGTCTTCGGTAACCTCTAGATAAGGCTCAAGTTCTTTGGTCGCTTGCTCAGTGTATTTAAAAGGATAATCTTCTGCATAGCTTTCAACAAAAAAATCAAACGGATTAATGGTGGTCATATCCGCTATGACTTCGACTTCGACGCTTAATTCTCTAGTCTTCTCTGGAAAAACCACTCGCGCTAAAATATTACCAAACGGATCTTGCTGCCAATTGATAAAGTGCTCTTCGGGCAAAATACGTAGACTATAGGCTTTTATAGGAGTTCTGCTGTGCACAGCAGGACGCAAGCGAAAAATATGCGGTGATAACGACACCGAACGGTCGAATTTATAAACTGTTTTATGATTAATGGCCACACGAATGGACATGTTTTACCCCTATTCTGTTTAAACTTATAATTGCTGCACGATTGTTTTTTATAGATATAGCAAGTTCCAGGCCGAAACACAATCACTATTAAATCATCGTATAAAACCAGGTTAACGCTAATTTGCACCACTATGAAACCCTAGCGAACCATAGCTGTGCGCATCCCAAATAAAATATTTAAGTATTGACCCGTCCAAAATCAATTCACATTTGCGTACTTGATTGCATGTCACATTACAATTAACGATTGAGCATCAAGCACCAGCCGAACAGACCTGGTTCAAAACAAAGCGGCCCTGGGGCCCTTCCACAAATAACAGCAAAACATTTATGCAAGCAAAAATTACATATTTGTATCCATTTAAAAACATTCATGGACTGATATTTGCTTTTATGAATAATACACAATAAATACTTTAGCTAAAGGAAGACATTATGGCCGAAAATGCCACCGCAAGCATTACATTATCAAATAGTGAAATCACTTGTTCACTACCCGTCCACTCAGGCTCCCTTGGTCCAGATGTAATTGACATCAGAACACTGCATAAAACAACAGGTACATTTACCTACGACCCAGGCTTTACTTCCACCGCCAGCTGCAGCTCTAAAATTACCTTTATTGACGGTGATAAAGGAATATTACTGTATCGCGGTTATCCGATAGAGCAAGTTGCAGAAAAATGTGATTTCCTGGAATCCTGCTACCTGTTATTAAACGGGGAGTTACCCAATGGGGGGGAAATGCAAGAATTCGTCCATCTAATCACCCATCACACCTTGGTTCATGGACAAATGACCAATTTTTTTAACGGCTTCCGTCGTGATGCTCATCCTATGGCAATTCTGGTAGGCGTAGTTGGGGCAATGTCAGCTTTTTATCATGAATCAATGGATGTAAAAAATGCAGAAATCAGAAAATTATCAGCTATTCGCCTAATTGCAAAAATGCCAACGATTGTTGCTATGTGCCATAAATACTCGACTGGCATGCCATTTATGTACCCTAAAAACAGCTTAGGGTACAGTGAAAACTTTATGCGCATGTTACACGGCACACCATGTGATGACTACATTCCAAACCCTGTATTAACCCGAGCTCTCGATAGAATTCTGATTTTACACGCAGATCATGAACAAAATGCATCGACGTCTACCGTCAGACTGGCTGGTTCCAGTGGCGCAAACCCTTATGCCTGTGTAGCAGCTGGAATAGCTTGCCTGTGGGGATCTGCTCATGGCGGTGCAAATGAGGCCGTGCTAGTCATGCTGGAAGAAATTGGTGATGTTGCAAACATCGACCGCTTTTTAGCAAAAGCCAAAGATAAGAGTGACTCATTTAAACTGATGGGATTTGGCCATCGGGTATATAAAAACTTCGACCCTAGAGCTGTATTAATGCGTCAGACCTGTCATGAAGTACTCAATGAACTTGGACTACATGACGACAAACTATTTAAACTCGCCATGCAACTGGAAAGCATTGCTCTGGAAGATGAATATTTTATCGAAAAGAAATTGTATCCTAATGTAGATTTTTATTCAGGCATTGTGTTACGTGCGCTGGGAATACCCACTGAGATGTTTACTGCAATTTTTGCCATGGCCAGAACCGTCGGCTGGATTGCGCAATGGGATGAGATGATTACCGATCCGGAACAAAAAATAGGTCGGCCAAGACAATTATATACTGGCGCTGGCATTCGTGATGTCACGCCAATTTCGACCAGGTAATTGCATAGCTGATGCAGCACCAATCTGAATAAATATGTTTACAACAGAGCGATGGCAGGCGCTAAACATCAATCAAAAAACCAAATCTATAATATTTAGCTTGGGGCAGTTATTTCATCTGCAATTCTGAGGAACAAGGTGTAGCGTTTGCATAAATGCTACACCTCTTTTACTGGTTTTTATTCCGTTAACAATTATCAAGCTACGAACTGAACTAGAAAATATTGCAGGGTAGAAACTAACATTCAATCAGATTCACAGCCAGACCGCCGCGTGAAGTTTCTTTATATTTTGTTTGCATATCCGCACCTGTTTCACGCATGGTTTTAATGACCTTATCCAATGAGACAAAATGCGTCCCATCGCCACGCAAGGCAATCCTCGCGGCGTTAATCGCCTTGACTGCGCCCATCGCATTGCGCTCAATGCAAGGAACTTGAACCAAGCCGCCCACCGGATCACAAGTAAGTCCTAAATTATGTTCCATGCCAATTTCAGCCGCATTTTCAACCTGTTCAGCGGAACCTCCCAAGACTTCTGCCAGGGCACCTGCCGCCATCGAACAAGCGACGCCCACCTCACCCTGACAACCGACTTCAGCCCCGGAAATAGATGCATTTTCCTTATACAAAAAACCTATCGCCCCCGCCGTTAATAAAAATCGGATCACGCCTTCTTCATTTGCACCTTTACAAAATTTCCAGTAATAATGCAGTACCGCTGGAATAATGCCTGCGGCACCATTCGTTGGCGCTGTGACCACACGTCCTCCTGCTGCATTTTCCTCACTAACCGCGAGTGCATACAGATTAACCCAGTCCAAAGTTCCCATAGGCACTCTTGATGCCTGTGTCTGTTCTTCATTCATCAGTTGTTTATATAGACCAGCTGCTCTGCGCCTTACTTTCATCCCGCCTGGCAGAATTCCTTCACTGCTAAGCCCACGTTGCACGCAAGCTTGCATAACTTTCCATATATGCAATAAATCACGCCTGATTTCACCTTCACTAAGCCATGCTTTTTCATTATTCAACATAATATGGCTAAATGAACATTTATGTAACATACACAGCTTTAATAGCTCATCAGCAGTTTTAAAAGGGTAAGGTAAACAGGCATCATTGTTATCAAAGCTAATACTGGTATCGGTTTCGCTAACAATAAAACCACCGCCTACTGAATAAAAATCCTTTTCCAGTAATTCAGCTCCGTCACTATCTTTTGCCGTAAAACGCATACCATTAGCATGAAAAGGCAATGCTTTACGGTGGAAGATTATATGTTCAGCAGGGGTAAATTTAACCGGGAATTGACTTAAAAGAAAAATCTCACCAGATTGCTCGATGCGCTTAAGCTTATCGTCAATACCCTCTGGATTTATTGTATCTGGTGCTTCACCTAACAACCCAAGCATAACCGCTTTATCACTGCCATGCCCCTTACCCGTAGCGCCCAATGAGCCAAACAACTCTATAGTCACTGACTCTAGGCCTGGCAAACAATTTTGCTGCTGCAAAGCTTGTGCAAAAGTGTGTGCAGCACGCATAGGCCCAACGGTATGTGAGCTAGAAGGTCCAATGCCAATTTTAAAAATATCGAATACACTAATCGCCATACTGGAATTCTCCTGTACTGAAATTATTAATTGAAACTGCTGTAACATTCATGCGTCATTTATATAGTAAGCACTTTTTGTACCACTACAGACAATAATATCCTAACACTTGAGACACAAAGCCTTATTAGGCTACCAGCTTTAGCCGGGGCATATAATCCAGATTAGACACCAAGCAAATCTAACTGATGATAGGCTTCACGCAACCAGATTTTTACACGATGACGTTCTAAAAGACCTAATTTGACTGGGCTACCAGGAACACTGTTTTTCGCTGCCCAAAAGCTAGCGCTAGTGGCATCAATTTTTTGCATCAGAGGCGGATGTAAGCGTTTTAAAGGCATGATTTTTGCATCTAACTCTAGTGCCTGCTTTCTGGCTTCTGAGTTTTCAAATATCTCAAAATTATCCCCGCGGAGTGCATTAAGCACTAATATATAGTTCATATTAGGTGCATATTGTGCAAATAACGGATCTAAAAGGTCAACCGAGTCCTTGCCAGAATCCATCACATTCCAATAAGTCACTGTAATCCCAAGTTCCTCGGTTAATTCAGCCACCCCTGTCTCTTCAAACCATTTAACAAAGGGGTGAAATGTTTGTGCGGCCAGATCAACCAGAATATGCCGATTATTATCTTCTATCGCCGCCTCGACAATAGCATCCAGGCTTTCAAAGGCTTCTATCTGTGTAGACACAGAATAATTAGCATAAAAACGTAATAAAGAACCGTGAGAACGATCAGTATCAAACGCACAAAAAGGAATTTCACGATCAATCATATATTGAGCAAGAACCCTTGCAACCACTGATTTACCGACGCCCCCTTTTTCACCACCTACAAAATGAATATTAGCCATTGTTTCTCCTTTAGTAAAAATAAAATTTAGTTGCTTGCTTGCTTGCTTGCTTGCTTGCACGATGACAGCGGGTTTGACCTGGCTTGAATTAGCGCGGCAAACAAGTGTCAGTATCATATAATCACAAGCAGGAAACAGGCCATATCTAATTTTTCTCGCCAATAATGCCACTATCTCACTAAATAAACTATCTACTGACACACAAAACCATCAACCTTTATCTTAGTTGTACCTGATTACCCATAACTCTCAGCTATCTTCGTCATTCCTGCATGCTTTTAGCAGGAATCTCGTGGCTTAAGCAAAGATTCCCGATAAAGCTTGTGCCCAGCTTGACTGGGTAGACTTCGGGAATGATGAGACTCTTAACATACTGATATTTTAGGTTTTTTTTAATTTGGCTGTGAGTTGTACGTAATCAGGTAGTTGTATTACACTTTTAAGAAAGATTTTAGATTCATGCAAGCCTTCCTTTGGGTTAATAAAAAATACAGCATAAAGTGTTTTAAACTATCAACTGACTACCAGTCTTAATCAAACTCAATACTATATTTAATATCACTACTATAGGTAGAGCCTGCTCGCG
>CAYWLM010000039.1:0-22792 GCA_964459125.1 uncultured Methylomonas sp.
GCTGGCTGACGAACAAAAACATCAACATTCATCGACGCTGGAATGGATCATTATTATTTTGATTATGGTGGAAATAGTGATTACTCTTGTTGATAAACTGATGTAACTGTGTTTTGAACTTAAAACGCGGAAACGGGTATGACAGCTAGAAACTGAGTTGCATTTCCTCTTTTTTTGATTGGGGAACGAATAAAATCGCTATTTCCTGGTAAAACTCAATTTTGCCAGGAATAGCTAACAAGTTACTTTCAACGATATAAGTTATTTATTTTTCAGAACCATAGCCCTGTAATTCCATAAAACCTTGACCAGTATGGCTTCCTTCAATATTCACAGGCCCTTCCCAGTAAATAAGGTAAGTGGTTAACCTAGCATCAACTTCACAGTTATTAACAATACTGCTAATATTTAAATCAATTTTTTTGCTGGGTATTTTTAAATTCCAGAAAACAGGATAATTTAGCAGGTAAAAAATCACCCCACTGGTGATCAAACCACGCAATACCCGTAACGCGCTCCTGGGTATTGGCAATTTTCAGTGTGCCAGTAATATTCATCCGGGTACGAGAATAGTAATAGCTATCTCCGGCTATATCTAAAGAAATAATGCCATCTTTACCATGATTAACCACGGGTTGTGTATTTTCTAATTGCAGGTCGAATGCAAACTGGTCATTGGCTACTTTTAGGCGATCATGACCATTTTGACCGTGCATAAACCAGTTCTGATGTTTAAACATGAAGCTATCTTTTATGCCGACCGATGGATTGCCTGCGGTCCGGCTCTGATCGGTAAAATGCCGTTTTTTCGCATGATCACTTAACGAGCTATGGAATACGGTGTGGGTCATTAAGTTATTGACCAGGAAGCTTGTAAAATGAAAACTATACTCGTTGCCACTCTCAGTTATTAAGCGGCCATTGTAGTACCACCATTCCATGGTATTAGTATGGTAGCCATCATCTCTGGGTAATATGATATTTTGTTGAGTATTTGCCCGGGTATCAAACCATTGTGTTGCCACTTTTGGTTTAGTCAGTTCCAAAAAAGCCCAGATACTTGCTGCCAGAGAGAAAATAACCACGACATAAATCATTTTGTTATTTTTACTTTTCTTTTTATATTTTTTCTTTACCCGGACTTTTGTCTTCATAATGAGGTTAGTAGTTACTGTGTTGTAAGTGTTTTTTGTTAGTTGAACGCTATTGATGTTATGTAATGTAGCGTAGCAGGTAGCAATATACACAAATAGGCAGGAGTAAAAAAGCTTTAGTTTTTTCTGCTGATAGTAATAAAAAAGCTATTGAGCGGCTTTATGCGTACAGGCAAACTATGAATTAGTCTCTATGGCAACAATACAAGGGGAATTGTAGATGCAGTCGAGTTTTGCAAAGGAATTGTAGTATTGACACGGTTTTGCCGGAAATAGGCAAGTGGCTTCATTCTAAAAAGTGTTGTAGCCTTTTTAGCGTATCTAAGTGGATTGTGCTACAGGAGCATCACAAACTGCATGTAAATCGTGAGCGTATGCTTTCTCAGTAAGAAAGTAAAAAGATAGAAAAATAGCTGAACTTAAGGCGCAAGGGTAAAATAATCGCAGAGACAAGGAAAATCCTGTCCCTGCGAGATCAACAGGCCTTAGAAGATGATGCTGCCTTGCAGCCAGAACTTGTTAGTATCTTTAGTTAATTCCGGGTCATATGCAACGTTGCCATTTACATCGGCTGCATCATAAAAAGCATATTTAGCGAGTAATTGATAATGTTTGCCAAATTTTTTGGTGATTAAGAAATCATATTCATTACCGTAGTTGATACTGTTAGTGACACTCTGGAAATTATGATAAACAAACGCCATTTTGATACCCAAAGGTTGGGCACCCAGAGTTGCATTAATGTCACGCACACCATCTCTAGGCGTGACCAGGAACTTATCTGCCCAACCCTGGAATTTATGATTGGTACCAAAAGGCGTCTGGAAAGCACTGGTACCATTGGCACCTAGTTCTTCTACCGCCCCTTTGAGAGTAACTCCCATAAAGCTGGCTCCTCCCATAAGGCTGTAACGTCCAAGAGTAAAGCTATTCGGGTTATTGGCTAAATTAGTCTGGAAACTGTATTCAGCCCGGTAATGCAGTTTTATATCTTTGGTAATTTTGGGTGAGCCAGTTACACTTAGTCCATATGACTGGGCCGATCGGGCAGCTTGTCCCTTATCATAATCTGATATCCAAAAACCATAACCAGTCACACTGGCAATGTCTTTAAAGTTATAGTTAGCGTTAGCAAACGGGAATTGAACTTTATCTTTTTGAGACCAGATATTTAGTACCTGACCAATATAGCCGGTTTTCAAGGTCAAATTGTCTATAGATTTATTGGTGACGAAAACTGAGTCATAGGTTTGCTCCATTTGACGCCAACCAACATTACCAATGAAACGCGAGTCGTCAATAATGATGCGCTGTCTACCACCAATAATTGCTGTATCTGGAATACCTTTATAGCTTACCCATAACTGATTTAATTCACTTGCCTGAGGGTCAGCAACAACTTCACGATTGGGGTCAAAGCTAGGACTTGCAAGGGGTGCAAAGTAGTCTTTCTGCATGGCAAGGTCGCCTTCAAATTCAGCGAAAGCTTGAAAACTTTTGAATGAAGGCGTTAAATAACCAAGGCGTAAACGCATTGTATTGGCATACGCTGTCTCCCGGCCATTGTCGGCAACATCTGCCAATTCAAAACGGTAGCGTAAATCGACTTTAAACTGGCCGTATTTTGCATCTTCCTGATTAAGTTTTAAGGCATTTTCAACAGTTTTATCGAAATCATTAGCAGCAACGGGTTGAATACAGATTGCTGCAAGGATGGCAGAGGACAGGGCGGTTTGAACCCAGCGCTTAGGATTCAGAATATTATTTAGTAGTACATGCATAAGTGGGGTTCTCTTAAGGTGAAAAATTAATGTGCTTTATCGCATTCAGCTAAAAAGGTAAGCAGACTTTCGCGATATTTATAGTAATCAGGGTGGGCTAATAAGTTTTTACGTGTTCTGGGTCTGGGTAAATCTATTTCTTCGATTTTACCGACTTTGGCATTAGGGCCATTGCTCATCATGACTACACGGTCGGCTAATAAAATAGCCTCATCGACATCATGGGTCACCATAATTGCGGTCACCTGAGTGCGTTGCCACACTTCCATTAACACTTCCTGTAGTTCCCAGCGTGTTAATGAATCAAGCATTCCAAAGGGTTCATCGAGTAATAATAATTTTGGTGATAGTGCAAAGGCGCGTGCAATTCCGACACGTTGACGCATACCATTAGATAGTTCGCCGGCTTTTTTAAACAAACAATCACCTAGTCCCACACGGGTAATATAGTATTCTACTATATCTTTGCGTTCCGACATGGTCGCATGCGGATAAACTTTGTCGACACCCAATAAAACGTTTTCAAAAGCCGTCAGCCAGGGGAATAAACTTGGTGCTTGAAAGACTACGCCACGGTCAGGACCAGCGCCAGAGACTTCCTTATTGTCCAGAATAATACCTCCCTCGGAGACCTTGTTTAAACCCGCTGTCATAGAGAGAACAGTCGATTTACCACAACCTGAATGGCCAATGATAGAAACAAACTCGCCTTTTTTTATACTGAGTTCAAAACCATCGACTACTTTAACGCTGCTGTTGCCATCGGATGTAGGATATATTTTCGATAACTGCGAAAATTCCAGGTATTTTGGCTTGCCGATATCATCTTTTGTGGGTTTTAGTGCCGAACGATCATGTTGCCAGTCATTACTGGTATTGGGACGGACATTAGGCAAAATAATTTTATCACCAGCTTCCTGGCTAGATTTTTCAATCCCGATATCCATTAAATACTTAGTGATGTCACCGCGTAGTCGTTTAAATTCTTCGTTGTGATTCAGTGCCGTTCTGTCTCTTGGACGGGGTATATCAATATGGAAATCCGGGCCCAGTGTTGCGTCAGGTCCAGGATTTAAAGGTATAACGCGATCCGCCATATAAATAGCTTCATCGACATCATTGGTAATTAAAACAACGGTTTTCTTTTCTTTTTCCCAGATACTGATGATTTCATCTTGCAAATTACCTCGGGTTAAGGCATCTAATGCACTGAGAGGTTCATCTAATAATAAAATATCAGGGTTTGCCGCCAGGGCGCGTGCCACGTTAACTCGTTGACGCATACCACCTGACAGTTCAGTAGGCCTTTTGTCCATGGCATGGCCTAAGCTGACCATTTCTATGTATTTTTTGGTATGTGCGGTGCGTTTATCAACTGACCAATCTTTAAAAATTTCATCAACTGCTAAGGCGACATTTTCAAAAACAGTCAGCCAGGGCATGAGTGAATAATTTTGAAAAACCACACCTCTGTCAGGGCCTGGAGAGGTGATAGGCTCTCCCTGTTTCAATAAATCACCCGTGCTCGGCTGAATGAGTCCGGCAATGGCAGAAATCAATGTGGTTTTTCCGCTACCGGAAAAACCGACAATGGCGATAAATTCACCATCTCTAACATCTAAATTGATGTTTTTTAAAATAGATGTTTTAGCTTTGCCTTCACCATAGGATTTACAGACATTTTTTAACTCTAATAAGGGCCTGGCTGGATCATTTGATGCAACTATCTTTGTGTTGTCGCGCATAACATCTTTCTCTATTGCTGACATAATTGACTCCGATTAGAGGTTGTTACCATCAAAAGAAAAGATATTTTGTAAAGACTGCATAATACGGTCCAGAATAAAGCCGATAATACCGATGGTGAATACAGCCACCATAATTCTACCTAAAGAGTGTGAGCTACCATTCTGAAATTCATCCCAGACGAATTTACCTAAGCCCGGGTTTTGCGCCAGCATTTCGGCTGCAATTAAAACCATCCAGCCCACACCTAATGATAAGCGCATACCTGTAAAAATATAGGGTAGAGCCGAAGGCAAGATGATTTTTCTAATTTGTGTGTACCAGTTAAGGCGTAACACTTTACCGACGTTGACCAGATCCTTATCAATGGAAGCAACGCCAACTGCAGTATTAATTAAGGTTGGCCATAAAGAACATAAGGTCACTGTGATTGCCGAGGTTAAAAATGATTTTTCAAACCAGGAATCATCGGTGGTGACATATAGCGCACTGACAACCAAAGTAACAATAGGTAGCCAGGCTAGCGGGGAAACAGGTTTAAAAATCTGTATTAAAGGGTTAATAGCAGTATTAAACAGTGGACTCATGCCACAAATAATACCGACGGGTACAGCAATAATAGTCGCGATCAAAAAACCGGCAAATACAGTATATAAGCTGGTAATAATCTGATCCCAGTAAGTTGCTTTTCCGGTATAAGGACGCATTTTTATTTCAGCATCAGGGTTTTTAGCTAGTTTTTTTACATTGCGAGCTTCTTGACGCTCGTTAAAAGCGACTTCTTTCAAGCGTTCCTCCTTATGATCCGCTACTAAACTGCCTACTTCATGCCAAACAGCGGAGGGGCCAGGGATAGCGCCTAAGCTGGTATGAATCTGTGTTGCGGAGGCACTCCATAATCCGAGGAATATGATAAAGGCTATAATGGGCACGCCCATGATTAACCAGAGTTGTTTGACTTGCTGTGTCGGGTTTTCACCAGCAGCTATTTTAACCAGGGGTACAAACCATGTAAGTCCGGTTATATTAAAGAATTTGATCAGTTGATTGGTCATTATTGGACACCTATTTTGCGATATTGCATAAATAATCGATTGGCATTATATTTTTTGCAAAAAGAGAAGCATTCTGCTATTACATTTACGGATATAAGAATTATGTAGCCCATCAGAAAGACTGCTACATTAGCTGATGGCTACGCCGTTGATTATCCTGCCCCTGAATAAATAACCGCTAGTATCACTCTTGTTTTGTAAAAAGAGTGATACGTCCTTGTATCAAAAAACATCCATATTAAAAGTAGTGCATAACAACACTACACAGGGAGGAACAGGGCGAAGCTTAAGTTAATCTATGATTTTTCCACCCACAACTTTTTGATTAGCTTTTAGACCAATCGCGAATTTAGCTAAATAGGCATTGGGTTGTGATCCATCGTAGACAATATTATCGATAAAGTCTTTTTGTGGTGGTTTGAATCCTGATTCGTTATCAAGAGGGAAATCAACTGCATTAGCTTTGCCTTCAGCAATCAATTCTTTGGCTGCTTGCATATAGATGTCTGGACGATAAACTTTTTTCGCAATTTCCATAAACCAGGCATCTGATTTAGCTTCGTTGATTTGTCCCCAGCGACGCATTTGTGTCAAATACCAGATTGCATCACTGTAATATGGGTAAGTAGCTTTGTTTCTGAAGAATGTATTAAAGTCAGGCATCGGGCGTTTGTCGCCTTTTTCGTACTCAAAAGTGCCGGTCATGCTATTCGCGATAACATCGTAGTCAGCACCTACATATTTACTTTCAGATAGGATCTTTACAGCTTCTGGACGGTTTTTGTTATTGTCAGCATCCAGCCAGATTGCAGCACGGATCAGAGCTTTAACAACAGCAAGGTGAGTATTCGGGTTTTTATCGGCCCAGGCCTTACTTACACCAAAAACTTTTTCAGGGTTATCTTTCCAGATTTCATAATCGGTAATAACAGGAACACCGATGCCTTTAAATACGGCTTGTTGATTCCATGGCTCACCCACACAATAACCATAAATAGTACCCGCTTCCATAGTTGCAGGCATTTGTGGTGGAGGCGTTACTGACAACAGCACATCTGCATCAATTTTTCCGCTGGTATCTTGCGGTGGTGCATAATAACCAGGGTTAAGGCCACCGGCCGCTAGCCAGTAGCGTAATTCGTAGTTATGCGTAGATACAGGGAATACCATGCCCATATTGAACGGCTTACCTTCACTTTTAAATTTTTCGACAACTGGCTTTAACGAACTGGCTTTAATAGGGTGCACCGGCTTGCCTGCCTGCATCGGGACATGAGGTTTCATTTGCGCCCAGATGTCATTGGAAACAGTAATTGCATTGCCGTTTAAATCCATGCTGAAAGCCGTGATAATATCGGCTTTAGTGCCAAAACCAATGGTCGCTCCCAGCGGTTGACCTGCGAGCATGTGTGCGCCATCAAGCTCACCGTTAATGACGCGGTCTAATAATACTTTCCAGTTGGCTTGGGCTTCTACTTGTACAAATAAGCCTTCATCTTCGAAGTAGCCCTTTTCATAGGCAATGGCTAAAGGTGCCATATCGGTTAATTTAATAAAGCCAAATTTTAGGTCTTCTTTTTCAAGGTTTTCAACTGCATTAGTGGGGGAACTAATAATCAGGGTCGTTGCTGACAAAGCAATTGACAGGGCTGTGGTTAATTTTTTAAAAGTAGATATATTCGTTTCTTTCATGAATATCCTCGGTGATAACAATAAATTTTTACAAAAAAAAAGCGTCCACAAGCCGAATGCATAGTTGGGGGGGGAAATGCATTCCGAATGAAGACGCCTTTGTCTGGTTAGCTCAGCTTTGAACCTTTATTTAAACCCCGTCGTTGGAGTTATATATTTATGTTTAAGCATTTGGCATGCCAAAATATAATGGTAAATATATTTTTCTTTAAATAGTATTATAATTCAGTTGTTTATATTATATTGTTTGAATTAAATAAGAAGGTAGCGATTATTTTAGCGTGATCATATTGCACTAAAACAGGGCTTTTTTTGTGCCTGCGTACTCACAAGAGAGCGTGGATCTTATTTTAAAATAGAAAAGTGACGACAGCTGTTAGTGCGCCCTTATCGATTACAGGCACTGCAAGCAGAGAGCTAATTGCTGCGGGGTCGGATGTTGCGCCATTGATATTGCTTTTACCAATAACGGGAACCCCGGTAAGCCAGGCGCGACCAACTGAACCTTGGCCTTTAGCGATGGTTTTACTTTCAAAGATACTTGCCAATGCGTTATTCTCTTTTCCGTAAGCCGTCTGGCAGAGTAATTTTTTATGCTCTTTATCGGGTAGCCATATTTGCAGACGTTTGGCTATGGGAGTGGATTTGGCTGATAAGAAAGTCATGATGTAGACTTGCTCCTGATGGATGGCAACGGGTATGCCGATGCCTTTGGTGATTTCAGCCTTTTTGGCATCCCTGCTTCTAATAAACATAGGGCTGTTGCCTATATCTTCCATGATAATAGGGTACTCTTTTTCCCAGACAATGCCGGGTAAGCCGCTGCCTTTTAACAGTGTGGTTTTACGGGAAATATTTTCAAAATAGTCTAAGGTTCCGTAGTACCCATCTATGACACTGAGCTCATTACTGTGCTCAGGGGTATTGGCCCAGACTTCGATTGCGCCATGATTTTCATCACCTCCGCATAGAAACACAATGACAGCCATTAAAAACTCGCCTGCCATGACTGGCATACCTATTGCGCAAGTTAGCCCTGCTTTCTGCGCGGCTTTTGTGCACTCATAATAAGGGCTATCTAATTCGGTAATGATAATAGGATGTCCCGTAGCCCAGACATTGCCGGGCAGGCCTTGTTGATAGGCAAATTGTTTGCGTGCACTGATGCCGCCAAATTCCTTGAACTGTCCATAAATACCATCGGCTAATTCAAGATGGGTGCGTTGTTTATTAGGAATCCAGATTTCAGTAATTTTAATAAATGTTTTCATCAAATTAATTTTGTTTATGGTTCTATGCTTGATATACAACGATAGAAACCATTAATAGTCATTTCCAGTATTTGTGACTTTTTACAGAAGATAGGTTTTGTTGCTCAATCGAATTCTAGCAAAGTGGACTGCCATATTCCTGTGTTTACTATAAAGTCTGATTGCTGCACATTATTTTATAACGCTTATTTGAGGCATCAAGGTGCTGTTATATGAATACATTTTGCCAGTCATAAATGATACAAAAATAATTTGCATTTGTCGTGCCAAGCCGCTTGAAAGCTTTTATTTATTGAATAATTTATTTATATTTCAATATGATATGGATGCTGTTCTGATTTTGTGCAATAAATAATATTTACAGCGCTTAGTTACGCGCGTTGAGATGGTGCAGATGTGTTGGATTATGAGCTATTATGGGGATTTGGATGTGTAGTAAGCTAATTATTGCTAGCTAAGTGTCTGATTAACTGTGTGCTTATGGTATTTTACTTTTAGAGTCAGGTTAGCCTATAAAATGGTATAAAAATTGCTTTATAATATAAGACTATTTATATAAGGAAAATAGCATGTCTAAAATGAGTCATATTAATGTTATAGAAAAGTATGAAGAGCACCTGAATGAAATTCATAGTATTTTGTCTTCTATTTTGAGCTGTTTCGCTGATGACAAGGTGTTTGAGCTAAATCAAAAAGACTTAAAAGAGATGCTTAACTCTTTATGTAACTATTATCCTTTTATTAGCTTGTTGTATTTACTTGACGAAACAGGCAAGCAAATATGTATGAATGTTCCAGGGATCAATTTTAAAAATCAGCCTAAAATCGGGCGTGGTTTAGATAGAAGTAAACGACCTTATTATTTATTAGCGATGAAGTCTGAATCAGTTGTTGTCACTGAGCCATATTTATCCAGTGTCAAAAGGGAATTATGCCTTTCAACCAGTGTGAAAGTTTGTGATAACCAGGGTGTGCTTGTCGGCATTATAGTTTTGGATATTGATTTGTCGGCGATCTTGTCCTTTTTAACCGGAGATAGTAAACGCATACATTTTGAGCCCTATTTTAAAACGATGTATTCGCTGATTGTGCTTGGTTTATTTGCTGTTTCACTGATTTTATTGTATGCGGCACTGAGAGAATGTATGCAGGTTATGCAGATCTTAATATATCAACCCGATGAGATTGTTATGCCATTTGGTGTAGTGATTTATTTAACCCTGGCGCTGGCTATTTTTGATCTGGCCAAGACGACTCTGGAAGAAGAGGTGCTGTTATATAAGGATATATTGCGCCATAGTTCAACTCGGCGAACGATAACCCGTTTTGTTGCAGCGATTATTATTGCCGTCTCAATAGAAGCATTATTAATGATTTTCAAGTCTGCCTTACATGATGGTGAGAATATGCTGGATGCAGTCTGGGTCATGCTGGCATCGGCGATGTTATTACTGGCGCTGGGCGTTTATATCTATCTCGGTAGTAAGGCGGAGGTAATGTTGACTAAGGGGCGCAGTAAAGCAAATATAGGCAACAAAAGTGAATGATTGGTTTTTATTCTCAGAGTAAAGATACACATAATAATTAATTTAAACGCAGGATTTTTACACAGACAAATGCAAACAGTTTTTCCATATTTTCAAGCTATCATTAGTGTCGCAAGCGGCAGAATTGTCGGATATGAAGCGTTAGCCGGACACACTAAACAGCGGCAGCTTATTTCTGATGAGACAGTTACTGTACCAGGCACAGCTGCTTCAGCTGAACAAACGAGAGAGTTAGACCGGCAAGTCCGATGGCTGGCGTTGCAAAAATTCTCGGTATTAGAGGATAAAACTAGCTACATAACACTTAATATATCGGCGGCGAACATTGATTGTCTAAATAATGTCAAACAGTTACCTACGATTGAGATGCTGGAGAAATTAAATATAGATAGAAGCCGGGTCATTATCGAGATTGCTGATGGCGAAGCAGAGATAGGTAAATTGAAAGAGGCCGTTAAATTATATCGCCAACATGGCCTGAGAGTAGCTGTGGATCATTATGGTTCAGGATATTCTCAGCTAGATCGAGTTATTGCGCTTAATCCTGATATTATCAAGATTGATATGCGTTTATTCAAAAAAGCGGCAAAAGGAGGAGGGGCTGCTAGTGAAGCTGTGCAATTGCTGACTCGATTTGGTAAACGTCAGGGATACCAGATTATTTGTGAAGGCGTTGAAAGTATGCATGAGTTTTTCTTTGGCCTGAGTTGCGGAGCGCAATATATGCAAGGCCATTTATTCTCAGCTGCTGAGTTAGACTTTAAATCTCCTGATTTTTATCAACAACATATTGCATCATTGAGAAATAAGTTCTTGACTAGAAATCTGGCAAATGAACAGAAAAAACTTGATAGATTCAGTAAAATTGAGCGTTTAGCCTATAAACTAAAAGAAGCTTTGCAGCATGATTTTAATTTGAATGAATTATCTAGCTGGGGTTTTGAGGATCTAGGAGTGCTCAAGTTTTATTTGTGCAATTCAAATGGTGAACAAATTTCACCAGACTTTAACTTTAAGAATAGTCACTGGTACAGCGATGCAAAAAAAATGGGTCACAATTGGTCATGGCGCTCCTATTGTTATCAAACAATTGCGTTGCATAATTGTGGCATAAATAATCAAGTAGTGATTTCTGACAGTTATCGGGATTATGAAAGTGGCGTTTTATGTAAGACTTTATCTTTGTATCTGGATAACGAGAGAATGTTAATGATCGATATGAGAAATGAGGTAAATTAAATCGAACCCTTATTAGTTAATACAATACCCATCGGAACATATATGCAAATAAGCATTACCACGCCAGCATTATTGTTTCCCGCTATTTCTGTGTTATTTCTAGCTTATGCCAACCGCTATTTAGCTATTTCGAAAAGAACTAGAGAACTGCATGGCTTATATAATAAAACACAAAGCTTTTATGCAAAGAAACAGGTGGAAAGCTTAAGAAAGCGCATACGTCTAATAATCATTATGCAATTATTGGCTGTGATGGGGATTATTAGTTGTGTATTCACGATGGGTCTGGTTTTTTTTGGTTTACAACAAATCGCCACTTACTGTTTTTTAACGGGGATGATCTTAATTGTGTTTTCTTTATTGGTGTCTATGTGGGAATTATTGATTTCAACCCAGGCATTGAATATTGAACTACAGAAAATCGAAGGAGACTGAATTGCATAACTGGATGATTTTTACCGATCTGGATGGTACTTTACTGGATCATGATAATTATAGTTTTGCTCTGGCATTACCTGCCTTAGACATAATCAGAGAGTTACAAATTCCTTTGATTATTAACTCCAGCAAAACCTACGCAGAAATAAAAGACATTCGTAGAGAATTACATAATCATTGGGCTTTTGCTGTAGAAAATGGTGCTGCTGTATTTTTGCCTCAGGGCAATCTCTCTGGCTATGATAATAGTATGCAGCAGATAATTTTAGGTTCACCTCTTGAAGATATTTTAAAAGTCATCAATAGCCTACGCGAACAATATGGTTTTTTATTTAAAGGGTTTTCAGATTACAGTGTGCAAGCATTAATGCTAGAAACGGGGTTGACGGAAATTCAGGCGCAGCAGGCAAAACAGCGCTTAGCCAGTGAACCGTTAAAATGGCTGGATACGCAGCAAAATTTAAGCCTGTTTAATCAGGCTTTGCAAAAGCAGGGTTTACAATTAATTAAGGGTGGACGTTTTCAGCATGTGATAGGGCAAAATGACAAAAGTCAGGCGATGGCCTGGATAATAAATAAGTTTAAGCTACACAATGTTCATACCATTGCACTGGGTGATAGTATGAATGATTCTAGAATGTTGGATCAAGCTGATTATGCAGTGGTTATCAGACAATTAGATGGCAAGCATCTGCATGTGAATAAAAGTTCACAGCGCGTTATTTATACGCAACATCCTGCGCCGCTAGGATGGCAGGAGGCAATGGCTCAATTAATTACTAATACAATTTTAGGAGAAAGAAATGAGTGATTTTTTTCAGAATGGCACGATTACGACGCTACATAGTTTGAATAAAGATCGGCTAACGGATATGGAAGCCGAACTACAAACATTTGCCCAAAAAAGGCCAATGGGTCTAGTGTTACCTTCTTTATTCTCCGAACTAAAAGGGCCAGCACTAGAATCTATTATCAAAGAGATCAGTCAGGTTCCTTATTTGAACGAAATCATTATTGGGCTTGATAATGCCAATGCTGAAGAATTTGCTTATGCTCGAGAATTTTTCAGTGTCTTACCGCAACGACATAGAATTTTATGGAATGAAGGACCGAGGCTACGCAAACTGAATGTGCAATTGATAGAAAAAGGCATTGCGCCCAAGGAACTGGGCAAAGGGCGTAATGTCTGGTACTGCTATGGATATGCAATTGCTTCGGGGCGTTCTGAGGCAATTGCAATACATGATTGCGATATCCTGACCTATAACCGGGGTATGTTAGCTAGTCTGTTTTACCCTGTTGCTAATCCGGCATTTAATTTTGAATTTTGCAAAGGTTATTATTATCGAATGGCAGACGGCAGGATTAATGGTCGGGTTTGTCGCTTACTAGTGACTCCTTTGCTAACAGCATTAAAAATGGTAGTAGGTCCAATGGATTATCTGGACTATCTGGATAGTTTCCGCTATTCGCTGTCGGGTGAATTTGCTACACGCTTGGATACCATTAAGGAAATCCGGATTCCCAGTGACTGGGGGCTG
Source organism: uncultured Methylomonas sp. (assembly GCA_964459125.1). Lineage (GTDB taxonomy): Bacteria > Pseudomonadota > Gammaproteobacteria > Methylococcales > Methylomonadaceae > Methyloprofundus. The sequence continues at coordinate 13,465 of CAYWLM010000039.1, forward strand.
GAAATCGGCGTATTATCCGAAATGTATCGCAATCAATCCCGCAAGCATATTTGTCAGGTAGAAATAGCCGATGCCTATGATCATAAACATCAGGAATTATCACCTGAATATGTAGATGCCGGACTATCCAAGATGAGCATTGATATTGCTAAATCAATTTTTCGCAAGCTGGCAACCGAGGGTGTGGTTTTAAGTAAGGAGGTTTTTAGATCAGTGAAGGCCACTTATTATCGTGAAGCACTGGATGCGGTTGAAGCCTATTATAATGATGCCTGTTTTAATGGCTTAAAATTTGACCGGCATCAAGAAGAAAAAACCGTGGAATTATTTTCCCAGAATATTATACGAGCGGGTGATACTTTTCTGGAGCGACCCAGTGAAACGCCTTTTATTCCCAGTTGGAATAGAGTGGTCAGCGCCATACCCGATATTCTTGATCGTTTGCAAGATGCGGTTGAAGAGGATAATGCATAGAGCAGGGAGCATAAATCTAGATAGAATGCCATGGATGGCATTATTTACATCCATGTGTCTGGATTCATGTTGTGCATCCCTGCATCCTCCTCTTTCAGGTAAATGCTAATCTGCTCCCAGCAGATTAGTCCGACCTCCCTGCCGAATAATTAAAAATGTTCTCATATTGATGAGATATAATTCAAATTGTTGTTAGTTTGTAGGGGAAGTTTGTGAAAGTTATCTTGATGATCTTGGCCGCTGTTATGAGTACGAGTTGTGCAACTACAGAATTTTCAAAAACAGTTGATTATGTCGATATAAATCGATTTATGAAAAAATGGTATGTGATTGCAGGTCGATTAACTTTTATGGAGTCAGGTGCATATAACGCTGTTGAGGTATACACTTGGAATAATCAAGAGGATCGAATTGATATTGATTTCACTCTGATTAAAGATTCTTTTGAGGGAAAGAAAAAATCTATTCCTCAAAAAGGATGGATTGAAAATACTCAAACGAATGCGCACTGGAAGGTAAGTCCTTTTTGGCCTTTGAAGTTTAATTACCTCGTTATTGACTTGGCAGAAGATTATTCATGGACTGTCATTGGTGTTCCGGGACAAGAGTGGATATGGATAATGTCAGCAGATTGGAAAATGAATGATGAGACATTGAATATGATAATTAAGCGAGTCTCTGAGATGGGCTATTCTGTAGAGAATATTAAGCGAGTTCCTCAACAGTGGTAGACATACGGGCTAACATTACGCTCAACCGGAATGCGGTTGCTTTATTTTTCAGCTTTCCGGCCTGCGCCCGGTTAGCTCTAGGTTATTCCTGTTACTGTTGACTGGTTGCAGTGGGTCGGTTACTGACCATTTAGCCTAGCCTTATAATTCGCCTAAAACTACGAACCTGGATGGGCGCTTGTCAGCCATAACCGGGCTTCAAATATTTAATTACTGTTATCCGTATCTGGTTATCTTGCAACAAAAAGGGGGCGTAGCCGTTTACAAAAAATAATTTACAGCCTATCTAATGATATTAATCAAGTGCCTCCAGCCATGTACATTGGTATGGGTGCAGTTTTATCTCCTGAGTATTTTTACTAAGAGCAGTACGCTCAATTAAGTCCCGCCAGACACTAAAGCCTTCAACCCTGGGGTGGGCTGGCAATTGTATTGTCTGAGTCTCGCTACTAATATTACTGATAACTAGAATACGCTGTTGCTGGTCGAGGCTGATACGCCAGAATGCAAATATTTTATCGCTTAATGAAATTGTTTCCTGATCTGCATTAGGGTGAAATGCGGTTTGTTTACTGCGTATATTTAATAGCCGTTTTAATTCATAAAAAATGCTGGTATGCGGGAGCGCGGGATTGTTTAGTAATTCGAGTAATTCATCATATTGCCATTTACGACGGTTAATTGAACGGGTACGCCCTGATTGTTCTACGCCATGATGATCATTCATCGTTGCTGTCAGGCTGTGTATATACAATGCCGGAATACCTTGCAGAGCAATCATAATGGCATGCGCACAGAGAAATCGCGATATCTGATAATTATCAAGACCATGTTTAGTGCCTTTGAGAGCATCAAACAGGGCGATATTAATTTCGTAGGGTGATTCCTTGCCGAACTGGTCAGTACGCATACTGACATAGCCATTATATTCATGCATGGCATCGACTAATGTTTGTACTTCTGCTGCAGGTAAAATTCCTTCAGCAGGACGCAAACCAATACCGTCATGAGATGCCAGAAAATTCAGGTAGGTACAGTTTTTGGGCGAGCGCGGAGTGTCTTTGGACCATTTGCTTAAATAATAGCTGTTTCCGTGGTGCAGTGCGTGCAGTAATAAAGGCGGCAGGGTAAATTGATAGACCATATGAGCTTCATCACTGTTACCGAAATAACTAATGTTTTCACCATTAGGCACATTGGTTTCAGTAATAAGAATCGTTCCAGGTGCAATAACATCGACAATATCACGGAGTAATTTCACCACCTCATGCGTTTCACGCAAATTGATGCAGCGAGTGCCTGCTTTTTTCCATAAAAAGGCCACAGCATCAAGGCGTATAAAGCGTGAGCCTTTAGAGATATACAATAATAAAATATCAATAAATTCAAATAATACATCAGGGTTGGTAAAGTTGACATCGATCTGGTCTTCGCCAAAGGTTGCCCAGACATGCTTTACACCGTCCAGGGTGTGCACAGGCATTAATACTGGCGTGCTTCGCGGACGTACCACCATCGAGGTATCTGTGTCTTCCGGTTTCTCGAGAAAATAATCACAACCAGGCTGTATCTTGCTCAGGTATTGAATAAACCAGAGATTGTCGCGAGACACATGATTAATCACCAGATCAGTCATTAGATGAAAGTCCTTTTCAATACGCTCTATATCAGACCAATCTCCTAGAGCAGGATCTACGGTTTTATAATCAATAACTGAAAACCCATCGTCTGAACTATAGGGAAAATAGGGCAGAATATGCACGCTATTAATGCTGCCCTTCAGATGCAAGGAGAGAAACTCATAAAGTGTTTGCAATGGCTTTTCATCAGCCTGTTGAATGCTATCGCCATAAGTTATAAGGATAATATCCTGTTCACTCCAGAGATTTTCCTTGAGTATTTCAGGATTTTTGGCTTTTTCAGTTTTTAAGCGACTGATCAGGCGTTCCATTAATTGTTTAACCTGAGGTTCGCCATAAAGTAAGTGTAAGCGAGATTCTGCCTTCTGCGTAAACCAGTGAGGTAATTCATTCAGTGCTGATTTTATTTTAGACATAAATTATATTCCTGATTATGATGCTCTCAGTAGTGAGAAGGGGGTAAAGTATACCTTCAGCTATTTGGGCATTTGCCTGTTTTATCGGCAAAAATTATTGTTCAAGTAATTCGGACATTGCAATGACATTTTTTGCCATTTCAGCTAATGTAATATTTCTATCCATCGCTAGTTTCCGCAGTGTGTGGAAAGCCTTATCTTCTGAAAATCCGCGTGTTTTAATTAAAATGCCTTTGGCACGATCAAGCAGCTTTCGCTCATCTAATTTATTCCTGGTTTTTGCTAGTTCTGTTTGCAGTTGTTGATGTTCTTTAAAGCGTGCTGCAGCAATACTAATAATGCTTTTGATGCGTTTACTTTCTAATCCGTTAACGATATACGCGCTGATACCGGCTTGTATTACTTTATTTACCGATTTGCTATCAGAGTCTGCTGAAAAAAGAATAGTGGGGCGAGCATAAACCCGATTGAGTTCTTTAATAAACTGAATCATCTTATCAGTGACTTTTTCACTGTTGAAGACGATGACTTCTGGCATTATTTCATAAGCAATTTTGTTAATATCAAGTGCTTCTGAATACAGGGTAAGGGCCTGAAAGTCTAGTTTATTTAGCATCGTTTCAAGTTCTTTACTTTTAGAAAGATACTCAATAACTAAAATTTTGTTAGGGCTCATTATTATGCGTAGGTTGTCTATTCAAAGGCTGTTAATGCAAGCGTATTAATAATTAAAAAAAGCATAAAATATGCCATTATATATTTCTGTTGATAATTAGTGAACAGCATCAATTGCAAGCTGGCTACAATCTTTGTAAATCGCTACGCGGTTAAAACGACGCCTTGAAAGGTCTCGTTGCTACGTTCAGTAATCTGTGATGCAGTTTGTCTGTCCATGCATTTTCACGCGGAGCCGAGAAACGAATAATAATGCACTGATTTAGTGCTGTCAGGTTTCAAGTGACGCACTGAAAGTGAGCGTTTGACTGCAAATCTTTGTTCAAAAGCGTCAGTTTGACTATTTAAAAACAGACAGTAAATAAAGTTTATATATATCAATGTGCTAGTTTCTTGGCATGTGTTGTGCTTTGGTAATAAGTAATATTACTATTTTTGGATTTGATTATGAGCGTACAAGCACTAAACTTTTTTTCATTTTCGGGCAGGATGAAGATTCTGCATACGACCTGGATTGCATTTTTTATCTCATTTGTAGTCTGGTTTAGCCATGCGCCGTTAATGCTATTGATTGCTGATTCATTAGGAATGAGCAAAGCAGAAATCAAGACGATCCTGATTTTAAATGTCGCTTTGACTATTCCTGCCAGAATTATTATTGGCATTTTAGTCGATAAGTTTGGGCCTAAGCGGACTTATTCTATTTTATTGGCTTTAGGTAGTTTGCCTACCTTTATGTTTGCTTTTGCAGATAGCTTTGAACAACTCGCATTAGCACGGTTTTTATCCGGCTTTGTCGGTGCGGGATTTGTGATTGGTATCCGCATGGTAGGCGAGTGGTTTCCAGCTAAACAAGTGGGAATTGCCGAAGGTATCTATGGTGGTTGGGGGAACTTTGGTTCAGCTGCTGCCGCGATGACTTTACCAACTTTGGCACTGATGTTTGGTGGAGCTGATGGCTGGCGTTATGCGATTGCAACTACCGGTGTGATTGCTTTGGTTTATTCACTTATCTATTTTTTCAGTGTTAGCGACACACCCAAAGGGTCTACCTATTTTAAACCGAAAAAAGCAGGTGCAATGGAAGTCACCAGCATATGGGACTTGTTTTTCTATATTTTAATGACAATTCCCTTGTATGCAACGCTGACTTTATTAACCTGGAAATTATCGCCAGCAGGGGTTAGTTTATTAAATGATTTATATGCCTTATTAATTTATATCGGTATCTGGCTATTATTTATTTATAACGTGTATAAAATTGTCCATGTGAATGAAGAACATCTTGCGCAACCCATAGAAGCAATTCATAAATATAATTTTAAGCAAGTTGCCATTTTAGATTTAGCCTATTTGATTACCTTTGGTTCAGAGTTAGCAGTTGTGTCGATGCTGCCGATATTCTTTTATGAAACATTTCATGAGTCACAAGGCATCACATTAGTGCAAGCGGGTCTTTCAGCATCGGGATTTGCATTTATGAATTTGATTGCACGTCCTGGCGGCGGCTGGATCAGTGATAAGTTTGGGCGTAAATTATCCCTGACAATTTTTATTATTGGTTTGTCTATCGGTTATTATGTCATGTCATTAATTACCTCCGACTGGCCTATCTATGCGGTTATTATTCTAACCATGTGCTGTTCATTCTTTGTCCAGGCAGGTGAAGGTGCTGTGTTTGCCATGGTTCCGTTAATTAAACGCCGTATGACTGGACAAATAGCCGGTATGGTGGGTGCTTATGGTAATGTGGGGGCGGTGTTATTTTTAACGGTACTGTCGTTTGTTTCTCCATCTATTTTCTTTTTAGTTATTGCCGGTGGTGCTTTGATTGTTCTGATTGCAGTACAATTTATTGAAGAACCTAAAGGCCATATGGTTGAAGTTCAGGAAGATGGTTCGGTTGAAATGATTGAACTGGATTAAGTTTGTAGCATTGAAAGGGTAGAGTTACTGCCATTAAGTTAAGAATACATAATGTAAAACAATGCCTTACCGTAGGTTGGGTTAGCTTATCTAAGCGCAGCGCAGATAACGTAACCCAACATTTTTGATATTGCCTAAGATGTTGGGTTACGTTTTTTATTGCTACGCAAAAAAAATCTAACCCAACCTACGCTGGTGCTTTGTTATTTAATGGAACATTCCTTAACTTAGTGGCAGTGAAGGGTAGGGTGGGTAGCGCTTTTATTGCCCACCAATCATTAAGGAACGAGAATTCAATAATGCTCGAGTCTGACTTGTCTTTTGACTTCACAGCCGCGCTAGAAAGCCAGTTGCGTAGCCTGCGCCTGTGAAGCCAAAATCCTGCGCCATACTTTCGGTTTTATTAAAACCCTCGTTCCTAAGCGCATATTTTGCCGGGAAAAAACATAGCCCACATTTCATTTCTGTGTACACTGAAAAATCAAGGATGGCTGAAGATCAGCACAAACAAAAACAATTATGAGCGTACAAACACTTAAAATATCAATAGGTTCAGCGAGCGACAAAGGAATTAAAGCGAGAAATGAAGATTTTTTAGGTGCCAGAATCCCTGAAGGAGCTCAGCTCATACATAAAGGTGTTACCGTCGCCATTGCTGATGGTATGAGTGGCAGTGACGCAGGCCATGAGGCTAGTCATTGTTGTGTGGCCAGCTTTTTAAGTGATTATTATAGTACGCCTGATTCCTGGTCAGTTAAACAGGCAGGGCAGAAAATTCTTTCCGCAACCAATTCCTGGCTATATAGCCAGGGTCAGAAACGCTACGATTCGATTAAAGGAATGGTCAGCACCTTAAGTATATTGGTGCTTAAGTCCAACACAGCACATATTTTTCATATAGGTGATTCCCGAATATACCGTCTACGTAAGGGTAACCTGGAACAGATGACGCGAGATCATCGTATCTGGATCTCAGAGGAAAAGAATTATTTAAATCGTGCCATGGGTATAGAGCCTCGTTTGGAAGTGGACTATAAAGCGTTTTCCCTTGAGCAAGGAGATATGTTTTTTACCAGCACCGATGGTGTGCATGATTTTATTGATGAAAAAACACTCAAGTCATTGCTACAATCCGGGGATGATTTAGCGCAAATTGCACAGCGTATTGTGCACCAGGCAAGCGCTAATAAAAGTGATGATAACCTAAGCTGTCAGGTGCTTAGAATCGAAGAGATACCGCTTGTTAAAGAAGATGAAATACTGCGCCGCTATGCAAATTTGCCTTTTCCACCGCCTTTAGAAAAGGGCATGATATTAGATGCTTATAGAATACAAGCAGAATTGCATGCTAGTAAACGTACTCAGATTTATCGTGCGCTAGACACAAAAACAGATACCCATGTTATTTTAAAAACACCTTCTGTTTTATTTGAAGACGATACTCATTATATAGAGCATTTCCTGCATGAAGAATGGGCAGGGAAACGTATTAAGCATGAAAATGTATTAAAAATATTGGATACAGACAGGGTAAAAACCTGTATCTATTATGCCACTGAATTTATTGATGGAATAACACTAAGAGAATGGATAGATAGACATCCGAAACCCTATATACGCGAAGTCAGGCAGATAATTGAACAAGTTGCCAAAGGCTTACGCGCATTTCATCGTATGGAAATGTTGCATCAGGATTTAAAGCCAGAGAATATAATTATTGATAAGCAGGGTACGGTAAAAATTATTGATTTTGGATCAGTAAAAATAGCAGGGATTGCTGAAATGACCCCGTTAGAGAATCATCAAGAAGAGAATGTTTTAGGTACACTTAACTATACAGCGCCTGAGTATCATCTTGGGCAGCGAGGCACTACGAAATCTGATCTGTATTCTTTGGGTGTCATTACTTATGAAATGATCAATGGTGCTTTACCTTTTGGTGTGGATATGCCGGAAAAGTCCAATAAAATTACCCTGGCAAAACTGATGTATGTGCCGAGTTTTCATAAAAATGCCATGGTACCTATATGGATAGATGGCGCTTTAAAAAAAGCGACGTCTATTTATCCGCAAGCTCGCTATGAGGAAATATCTGAATTTATTCATGATTTGTCGACCCCCAATCCGCTGTTTTTAAAAGAGGCAGAGAGAAGTATGCCGCTGATTGAGCGCAACCCTATTAGTTTCTGGAAAGGCCTGAGCAGCATACTATTGCTAATAAATCTGGTTTTGCTTTATTTCCTTTTAAAGTGATAGCTAGGCAGGGCTTTACAGGGGAATCTTGTTATGTGTACTGAAAAAACTGCTTAATCCATACCCTTTAGTTTTAGCTTTTGCGCTACCTTTTTTGATTGTTAATCTGAATCATCATGCTTTAAATTGAAGGTCTGTAGTTCATCCACCATTGGCTCAGTTTTCATATATAGACTTTCAGAAAATTAATTTCCTAAAAGCAAAAACTCCTTTGAAGATATACTTAATTTCTGTCAAGAAAACCCCCTCAAAGGAGTACATGAATGATAACACTAAGCTTTTCAAAAGCAATTCTGGAAAAACTGCACGACAACCTATTAATAGCTTTAAGGTTAAGCAATATTCGTTTATATCGATTAACGCAAGCTTTACTCTGGTATGCTGAAGGTCTAAGTATCAAAGGAATAGCAAAGTTGATGAAGGTGGACTTCAAAACTATCGTCAATTGGCTAAAAACTTTTATGCACAAAGGCATAGCGTGGTTAACAGGTCAGCACTATCAAGGCCGTGGCCGGAAAGAAAAGTTGACTAAAGCGCAGCAAAAGCAATTGTTTGCGTTGCTAAAAGCAGGTCCGGAAGCCAATGGATTTCATTGTGGCATATGGAACAGCGCCATGATCGCCGAGGTCATCTGACTAAAATTTGAGGTTCGCTACAATCTGAACTATCTGTCTAGCTTGTTGAAAAATCTGGGCTTAAGTTACCAAAAGGCGCGTTTCATCAGCGATCGTCAAGAGGAAGAAAGCTATCAGACCGCGAGAAAAGACTGGCTGGAAAAAACCTTACCCGCTATTATCAAAAGGGCAGAAGCAGAAAACAGTGTCGCTTTGTTTGGCGATGAGGTGTCATTTGCCGTGTGGGGATCATTGGCGCGAACTTGGGCGCCGATAGGACAACAACCGACCGTTAAACGGGTATTCGCAAAGGCTTGAAAATGTTTGGTACGATTGAACTCAAAGGCGGCAGTTTTCAATACCAACAATCACTGGCTTATGTGTTAAAGCCAAAATCGCTGAAATTATTGAAAGAAGCAAAGTTACCCGCAGAACTGCTGGCACTTCTGAAAACCATGAAAAATGAGCAATACGCCACGCAAATGCATTTTCTAAATGCGTTGAATGCCATCGCCGATAATCAGTTAATAACGAGATATCAAGCTCTTAAGTAACTAACCTTAATTATTCTAACAAAATAATAAGCTATAATACCGGAT
>CAYWLM010000040.1:0-22427 GCA_964459125.1 uncultured Methylomonas sp.
CCGACCATTATAACGTTCTATTCATTCCGGTCAAGCTTTTATTTTTTATTTCCAGTCACGTCTGATGCGAACCCGTCACTCTCCAGAAAACCATCAACGACAGCCATCCAGAAACCGCTTACTCACTTCAAACCAGCGTCTCTTCAACATGCATTTAGCGTTGGAGAGCCGGCTATTATACATCCACTTCTTCTACCGTCAAGTACTTATTTTTACTTTGGCAAACTTTCTTTTACCGACTTGATAGACATGCTCTGTGCCAGCATAAATAAGCAACTTTCCATCGACTAATTTTTCTCCATCTATTTTAACCGCACCCTGCTTTACCATTCTATTTGACTCAGAAGTACTCGATGTTAAACCCGCATCTTTTAATAATAAGGCGATGGCATATCCTTCTGAAGTAGCAGTTAATTCTATTTCAGGTATATCATCTGGTATTGCACCACGTTTGAATTGTGCCTCAAAATTTTCCAGAGCTTTTACTGCTGATGCCTGGTCATGAAACCTGACGATAATTTCTTGCGCCAACTGTACTTTATAGTTACGAGGGTTCGCTCCTTGCTGACAAGCCTTATTCCATTCCGCAATTTCTTGCATAGATCTAAAACTAAGTAACTCAAAATAGCGCCACATCAAATCATCTGATATAGACATTATCTTACCGAACATGTCATCTGGTGCATCTGCTATACCTATATAATTATTTAGAGATTTAGACATTTTCTGCACACCATCCAGACCTTCCAGTATTGGCATTGTCATTACTACCTGCGGCTTTTGACCATAAGTTTCCTGTAATTGCCTACCTACCAGTAAATTAAATTTTTGATCCGTGCCACCTAACTCTACATCTGCCTTCATCGCCACCGAATCATATCCCTGAATCAATGGATATAAAAACTCATGAATTGCGATTGGCTGACCGCCTTTATAGCGCTTGCTAAAATCATCTCTCTCCAACATTCTTGCGACAGTATTTTTAGCAGCCAACTGGATTAAATCTGCCGAACTCATTGCATTCATCCAGCTAGAATTAAACATGACCAAAGTCTTTTCTGGATCCAGTATCTTAAAAATCTGCTGCTCATACGTTTTCGCATTTTCGATTACATCATCTCGGGTCAATGGCTTTCTTGTTACATTTTTTCCAGTAGGATCACCTATCATTCCGGTAAAATCACCAATCAAAAATAAGACCTCATGCCCTAAATCCTGAAATTGCTTTAACTTGTTAATTAAGACGGTATGGCCTAAATGTAGATCTGGTGCCGTGGGGTCAAACCCTGCTTTAATACGTAACGAGCGCCCTTCATTCAGTTTTTTTAATAACTCTGCTTCCACCAGAATTTCATCTGTTCCGCGCTTTAGTTGCGCCAGCACATCTTCTTGCAATTTATTCACCTTCGCTCTTTATTGTTGTAATCCTGATAATTATACCTTAACCGGCCATTTACTCTTTTTCATTATAAAACTGACGTAATATAATATTAGGCATCGGCAAAAAAAACACCTTATAATTGAACAAATGCGCTATCGAAATGATTTTTCCCAATCTACTAACCCATCCCAAAATGAAAAAAACAATCGATCAAAACACCTATTTATAGCTATTGTCTGTGCACTGCTAATCATTATTAGCTATGCTTTCTTTTCAAAAAAATCTACACAGCCTGACCCCCTAAGGATTACCCTAACCATCCCTGATATTGCAACAAAAATTGAGCAAACAGAGAAAAGCGATAGCTTAATCACCGCAAAATATAGCCCAGGGCCTGCTTCTATTATTGCTGATTCTGCAGTTAATCCTACACAGAGCATGCAAAGCCTATCTACTATTTGGCATGAACATAAAATAAAACCCGGGGAAAGTCTGTCTGTAATCTTCTCCGATAATGAGCTTGATAAAGTTGACTTACAAACAATAGTTCATGCTAATAATATAAGCTCTCAGTTTGCGACCATTCAACCCGGAAAATCCTTATTAATAGGTCATGATTTCTCGGGTAAATTCACTCACCTGGTCTACAAAAAAAGCCCCTATGAAGAACTTAAAGCAACCAGACTTGAGGACGGCGATTTTAAAGTTGAATTGCTTGAAAAAGAATTAAACCGACGCATTAGCAGCGCTTCAGGCATTATTCATTCATCTCTTTTTCTAGATGGGCAAAATGCAGGCTTATCAAACAACGTCATCATGCAACTTGCAAATATTTTTGCCTGGGATATAGATTTTGCACTTAACCTGCATGAAGGCGATAAGTTTTCTGTTATCTATGAAAAACTTTATATAGATAACAAGCTTATTGGACCAGGAAAGATTTTAGCAGCTGAATTTATTAATCGAGGAAAATCCATCACAGCAGTTCGATATCAAAACCCTGAAGGCAAAATCAGCTACTATACTTCGGATGGAAACAGTATGCGCAAAGCCTTTCTGCGTACACCTATTGATTTTGCACGCATTAGCTCGCACTTTAATTTAAAGCGAAAGCACCCCATACTAAATCGCATTCGCGCACATAAAGGTGTCGATTATGCAGCGCGTACAGGCACACCAATTAAATCAGCTGGTGAAGGAAAAATTACTTTCCGTGGACATAAAGGCGGTTATGGCAGAGTCGTTATCGTTCAGCATGGCCAAAAGTACAGCACCCTCTACGCACATATGTCTAAATTTAGAAAAGGCCTACGGGTCGGATCGCATGTTAATCAAGGGCAGGTGATCGGCTATGTTGGCAAGTCAGGTCTTGCCTCGGGTCCACATCTACATTATGAATTTCGTGTAAATGGCGTACACCGGAATCCACTGACAGTTACGCTGCCCAACGCCAACCCTATTCAGGCTAAATATAAAGCTGATTTTTTAGAAAAATCAAAAATGCTTATTGATCAATTAGAGCAACTTAGCCACACTAACCTTGCAACTGCGAGCGATTCAGACGGATGACAAAAGAATATTATATCGGACTGATGTCTGGAACCAGCATCGATGGTATCGATGCTGGCCTTTATGACTTATCTGGCAAACGCCCCCGAGTTGTTGATTTTTACTACCAGCCTTTCAGCCAGCAAATAAAACAACAAATTCATAAGCTTTGCAATAACCACCTGACAGTCTCCTTACTTAATTACGGAGAACTAGATCATCAACTAGGACTGTTATATGCAGAAGCCTGTCTTAAGTTACTGCACCAAGCCAAGGTAAATGCAAATGACGTGACAGCGATAGGCAATCACGGTCAAACTATTTTTCATTCCCCTAATTCAAATTTTCCTTTCACCTTACAAATTGGTGATGCCAATATTATCAGCCAGAAAACGGGAATTACAACTATTACTGATTTTCGCCGCCGAGATATTGCTGCTGGCGGGCAAGGCGCACCCTTAGTTCCGACATTTCATCAGGCAATGTTTCAATCTGATAAAGAAAATAGAGTGATAATTAATATCGGGGGGATTGCCAACTTGACTATTCTGCCTAAGGATACACAAGGCACTATTCTCGGCTTTGACACAGGACCAGGAAATACATTGATGGATCACTGGATTTCAGAGCATCAGAGCAGATATTATGACAATAATGGTGAGTGGGCTGCAACTGGAAACATACAAAGCGAATTGCTTAAGCAAATGAAGAAGGATGCTTACTTCTCAAAGCCCCCCCCCAAAAGTACAGGAACAGACTATTTCTCATCTACCTGGCTAACAAAAATACTTGCTAATCAAGCAACAACTGCCTACCTTCCAGAAGACGTACAGCGCACATTATGCCAATTGACTGCTGAGACAATCGCTGATGCGATACAACAATTTGCACCGGAAACTGATCAGATATTTGTTTGCGGAGGCGGCACATACAATAAATCTCTTCGTATAGCATTGGAGAGGTTACTCAACCACGCTATCGCATCTACAGAAACTCAGGGAGTCCCCCCTGATCAAGTTGAGGCCATGGCATTTTCATGGCTTGCAAAACGTACATTAGAAGGTTTAACAGGAAATTTGCCAGAAACAACCGGGGCAAAACAAGCTGTAATTTTAGGTGGGATATATCAAGCTTAAATGCAGAGTGAGCAAGTTTTTTTTGCTCACTCTGCTATAAGCACATTAAACTGAAAATGAAGACCCGCAGCCACAAGTTGTAGATGCATTCGGATTACGAATAACAAACTGCGCGCCGGATAAATCTTCTTTATAATCTATTTCGGCACCATTCAGGTACTGAATACTCATCGCATCAACTAAAACAGTTACGCCATCATTTTGTACTTGCGTGTCGTCTTCAGCCACATCTTCATCAAAAGTAAAGCCATACTGAAACCCGGAGCAACCACCTCCTGAAATATACACTCTTAATTTCAAGTTTTCATTGCCCTCTTCAGCAATTAAACTACCTACTTTTTTCGCTGCACTATCAGAAAAAATAATTGGATCTGCCATATATAATTAACCCCTTAAGTAATTGTTATCTAAAGATTATGACTTTACCTAGCATTTTAGTCAAGAATTATGGATATAAGGCCATTGTTTGTAACCCCTGTGTTTCATTAAAAGCAAACATCAAGTTCATATTCTGTACCGCCTGCCCCGCTGCCCCCTTCACCAAGTTATCAATCACCGACAAAATAACGACAGTATCCCTGTCTTGCGGAACAACAACAGCAATCTGACAGTTATTACTGCCTCGTACATTACGCGTATCGGGATGAACGCCTGCAGGCAAGACATCAACAAACAACTCATTTGCATAGCGTTGCTCATACAAAGCCTGTAACTGCGCAGCAACATTAGTTTCTAAATGAGCATATAGGGTTGTATGAATACCCCGAATCATAGGCACTAAATGCGGTACAAAAGTTAAACCTACTTGTTTACCTGCTGCCATAGACAATCCCTGAACAATCTCGGGTAAATGCCGATGTCCAGATGAGGCATAAGCTTTAAAGCTCTCACCTGTTTCACTCATTAAAGTAGCTACACTGGCTTTACGCCCCGCACCACTGACACCCGATTTTACATCAGCAATTAAATGACTAGTATCTATCAATCCTTGTTCAATTAATGGCAAAAAACCCAACTGTACAGCCGTGGGATAACAACCGGGGCAAGCAATTAAGCTTGCATCGACAATTTGTGATCGATTTATTTCAGGCAAACCATAAACTGCATCAGCAATCAAATCAGGACACGCATGCTCCATGCCATACCACTTTGCCCAATCAACCGCATTTTTAATCCTGAAATCAGCAGATAAATCTATTACCTTTACATTACGCGCTAACAGTTGCTCAGCCATTAACATGGCAGTCCCGGTAGGTGTCGCAAAAAACACTACATCACAACTTGCTAAAGTTCCCACATCCGGTTTGGTAAAGCAAACATCTATACTGCCACGCAAACTCGGATACAAAGCATCTACCCGCATTCCATCATCAGAACGAGAGGTGACCACTGCCACCTCAACCTCGTCATGCAAAGCCAAAATGCGTAATAACTCTACTCCTGTATATCCAGTTCCCCCAACAATACCCGCCCGAATCATAAATCAACCTTTTGCAAATATAGAATAATGACAGTTATTTTAACTGAGAAATTGAAAAATTATATTTTTAAAAACACAAAGCGTATCAATTAAAGTCGGCACTTTAACGAAACTATGACATGACAATTATATTGCTTGTAAAAAAAATCGCGTAACACAAGCATAAATAAAGTCGATTCATGGCATAATCGATCAGTTCACATTTATTAATTAAACTATGCTGCCTCACGTCAGTTACCAGCAGGCTAGCGCTTTTAATTAGTATATTACTTCAATGCAAGGATTTAATAAAAATTAACAATGAACGAACAACCTTTTACTTTTAATCAAATCCACATTGAAGCGGCACGTAATGCCTCGGATGATTTTAATTTGTTTCACGATAAGCATAAGTGGTTACAAATTACTCATAACCCTTTCAAAGGCCCAATAGTTTTAGGCTTTCAGTTGAATGCCATGATTGAATATCAGCTGTACCTGCACCGGGAAGTGCATCATGAAAACCGGATTATTTCTGAAAATGGCTTACGTTTCAGTAATTATCAAATCACCTACGTTAACGCCGTACGCCCTGATCGAGAATTGTATCTGGACATTAAAAAAACACTGATCAAAACCATTCCTGAACTGACTTTATCTAACAGAATCTCTATTAAGTCGGATAATAAAACCGTATTATTAGGCTCCAAAAAAGAAACTCGAACGCCTTTGTTTCTTGCAGATACTGACTTATCGAACCTTCCTGACTTAAATACGCTCCCAAATTGCTCAACAGTTCCTGACAGTCAATATTTTTTGAAACGAAAATATGTCAACAACGGCAATGCAAAAAATTTTTTATCTGGTTCTTTAGCGGAGCAAGCGGTTTACTTCGATGAATTAAATGGCCTGGTTCAATACCCTGAAATGTTTCCTTGCAGCCTGGCATCAGGAGCGCTACTGTTAAAAGCACAAATAGAAGACCGGCATGATTTCAAACGTAACCCGATGGTTTATACTTCCCATAGTATTTCTGTCAATCGGGAACATTTACGAGAACTGAACAATAATCATAAACTGCATATTCTGGTTAAACAATTACCTGAATCAACATCACGAACCTTGAACAATACCAATATTATGTTACGAGTTTATGAGTGTTATGGTCTGCTTGAAGATACCAGAGTATTATTCAGAGCACGATTGTGTCTAGTGCCTCTGGAGAAACTACTTAAAGGTTTGAATGCCCCGCAAGGTGGTCAAGCTTAGAATGGAATAGTACGTAAAGTTTTCCACAAAATGACAACGCTAACAAAGTTTTGCAATAATGCTTAGCTGATTAACCACAACCGTCATCCCTTTTCTGTCATCATCAATGAGGCAAATAGCTTTGATATGGCGATACTATCTCCTTGAATCAGAATAGTTTTCGCCTTATTTTAAAGCATACCTTCAAACAGAGAGCAGCGTATAAATCATGACAACGATATATTCAAAAGAAAGAAAAGAAACCATCCCTAATAAAATGCTACCATCCTCCAGTATGAGCGTGAGGCAGTATGATTCCTGGAATTGCACTTCAGGATTGAATCCATCAAAGCAAACTCAGGAATCAAAAATAGAAAATACAAGCGTTCGCAAAAATAGCGACTCCTCCGATGAAAAATGCGTGCCATAAATATTATTAATTCAGGAATAAGTAGTAGCCTGCAAATAGACCAACACCCTACTCCCATACCTAAAACCGATGAAGTCTTAATCAAAGTGCATGCTGCAGGAGTTAATCGTCCCGATATTATGCAACGCCAGGGGCTTTACCCACCACCAGCTGGTACTACAGATATTTTAGGTCTGGAAGTGGCTGGAACCATTGCCGCATTAGGTAGCAATATTACGCATTTGAATATTGGCGATAAAGTGTGTGCATTAATCACCGGCGGTGGTTATGCGGAATACTGCACTGCTTCCGCTCAACTCTGTTTAGCCATTCCGGATGCATTTAGCTTTATAGAAGCCGCTGCATTACCAGAAACTTATTTTACGGTCTGGAGCAATGTTTTTGATCGTGCTAGTCTACAGGCAAGCGAAACGCTATTAGTTCATGGCGGGAGCAGTGGGATTGGTACGACAGCTATTCAACTGGCCAAAGCCTTTGGAGCAAAGGTTATAGTCACGGCAGGAAGCGAGGAAAAATGCCGGTTTTGTACTGAGCTCGGTGCGGATTTAGCGATAAATTACCCGCAGCAAGATTTTGTTGCAGAAATAAAACGTCATACAAATAATAAAGGCGTTGATGTTATTCTGGATATGATCGGCGGGAATTATTTAGCGCGTAATATAGAATGTATGGATTTTGATGCACGACTGGTACAGATTGCACTACAAAAAGGTATTAAAGCGGAACTTAATTTATTACCCGTTATGCTTAAGCGGCTAACGCTTACAGGCTCCACTTTGCGTTCACGAAGTAGCGGATTTAAAGCACAAATTGCAGAACAATTATTAAAAAATGTCTGGCCTTTATTGGCGAGAGGACAAATTAAACCGATTATTTATCAAACCTTTCCCTTGGCAGAAGCAGCAGAAGCACATGCTCTAATGGAAAGCAGCCTACATATGGGAAAAATTATCTTAACGGTGTAAATAACACTATTCTCGCTTAGGAATGTAAACAAAATAATATCTGTAATTTTAGGACGTGGACCTAGCTTTAGCCCGCCTTTTAAAGTACTGGCAAGCGATTAGAGCTAAACTTAGCTGAATAAATTTCTGTTGCCAACAAAATCATCAGTCTAAACCGATACCAAATGAAATTAATATATTTTTTACGCTACCTGATTACGCTTTGTTTTTTTTATCCATTAGCAATTATGTCGGCTCCAGAATATGTCGGTGAACAAACTTGTAAGTCTTGCCACATCGAAGAACATAGACAATGGCAAGGGTCGCACCATGAGCTTGCGATGCAGGAAGCAAAGGCACAAAACGTCCTAGGAAACTTTAAAAATGCAACTTTTAGCAAGTCAGGCGTCAGCAGTCTTTTTTATAAAAACCAGCACCGGTTTATGGTCAATACCGATGGCCCTGATGGCAAACTGCACGACTATGAAATTAGCTATGTTTTTGGCGTCTATCCATTGCAGCAATATATGGTTAAATTCCCCAAGGGCAAAATTCAAGTACTGGATATAGCCTGGGATAGCCGTAGCAAAGAGAAAGGCGGGCAACGCTGGTTTAGCCTGCATCCTGATGAAGCTATTAAAGCAGGCGATGTATTGCACTGGACGGGGCCTAATTTAAACTGGAATTTCATGTGTGCGGATTGCCATAGTACCCACTTGAAGAAAAATTATTCCGCAGAAGATAAAAGCTATGCAACAACATGGAATGAGATCAATGTTTCCTGTGAAGCCTGCCATGGCCCAGCCTCTGAACATATCATCTGGGCAAAAAAGCCAGCAGACAAACGTAATAAGCAGGCAAATGGATTAACAGTTCATCTGACCAAGCCCACTAACAGAAACTGGGCAATCAATAAGAAAACGGGTAAACCAGGGCTATCAGGTGGCTCATCTACAAATCAGGCAGAAATACAGGTCTGTGCTAAATGCCATTCGCGCCGCGCACAATTGGATGATGACTTTGTTCCGGGAGATAATTTCCGCGACCATTATTTACCCGCATTATTAACCGCGCCACTTTATTATCCCGATGGTCAAATCAGAGATGAGGTCTATGTCTATGCTTCATTTCTGCAAAGCAAAATGTATCAGGCAGGTGTGATCTGTAGTGATTGTCATAATCCACACACGCTGGCACGTAAAGCCGAAAGCGATAAGGTTTGCCTGCAATGTCATCTGGCTATTGATTATGCGACCTCAAAACATCACTTCCACCAGGAGAAGTCTGCCGGAGCTAGTTGCATTGCCTGTCATATGCCTGCAACCGTATATATGGGGGTAGATGAACGTAATGATCATAGTTTTCGTATACCGCGCCCGGATCTGGCAACACAATTAGCAACACCGGATGCCTGCACTAACTGCCATCAGCATAAAGATAGCCAGTGGGCAGCAGAGGCAATAAAAAAATGGTATGGAAAAACACCACAAGGTTATCAGCAATTTGGCCCGGCACTCCATGCATTAGAGCAACAACAGGCAGATGCTTTACCGTTGACTTACGGGGTACTGCTGAATAATACACCGGATATTGCCAAAGCTACTCTCGTCGGTCATTTAGGAGAATATCTATCAAGACAAACGCTGATGACAGCTATGCAAATGCTACGTTCACAAGATGCGGATGTGCGCAGGCAGGCTTTACAAGCGCTGGAATTATTTCCTTTACAGCAGACGGTTGCGCAGATTTACAGGACCTTAAATGATCCTGTCAAAATTGTGCGTATGCAAGCGGCACGGATTTTATCGGCTGTGCCACGCGGTTCTCTGGAAAAAGAACAAAAGCAACTCATTGATAAAGTCACCGAAGAATACCGGCAAAGCCTGCTTTTTGCAGCCGACCGTCCAGAGGCCCAATTATCATTAGCGCAACTTTACAGCCAGTTGGGACAATTTAATCGGGCTGAAGCCGCATTTAAGCAGGCATTGATTATGCAGCCACAATATGTCCCAGCCTATGCTAATTATGCTAATTTTTTACAGCAACAAGGTCAGGAACAAGCAGCCTTTGCCATATTAGAGCAAGGCTTAAAAGTGCATCCTGATGCGGCCTTATATCACTCGCTAGGGCTTTGGTATGTGCGTAATCAGGAAATAGATAAAGCGCTTAAGGCGTTAAAAAAAGCCGCTGAAATGGAGCCAGATACGTCAAATTATCAATATGTCTATGCAATAGCCATCGCTGAGCAGGATCTTGAACAAGCCATTAAGATACTTGAAAGCGCACTGCAAAAACATACGGGCAATATAACAATAATCATGGCATTAGCAAGCTACTATAATCAATTGGGTGATAAAGATAATTCGCTTAAATATAGCAATCAGGCAGAGACTGTGATGCGTTATAAGCCTTAGTCCTTATTGAGCCTGGAATACGCGAATGACTGATTTTTCGTGAATTCTGCAATCTTTATACAGGCTATATCTATTTTTTATCAAATTTACGTGCCACTGGCGGGCTAATTTTGCGCCCTACAGTTATCTAGAATGAATAAACGGGAGATTTTAATGATCAAGCAAAGAAAGTTATATACAGCATTCGTAATTCTATTAGTAATGATATTAAGCGGCTGTTCGTGTAAATCTTTAACTAAAAGTGACCCCCTGCCTTCCTGGAGTGAAGGTATTGCCAAGACCCACATTATCGAGTTTGTCCAGACTGTGACTGATAAATCCAGTCCAGACTATATACAACCAGCTGAACGCATTGCCACTTTCGATAATGACGGTACTTTATGGACAGAAAGGCCTGTCTATTTTCAGCTACTATTTGCCATCTATCGGGTTAAGCAGTTAGCGCCACAACATCCTGACTGGCAAACCACCCAGCCCTTTAAGGCTGCGCTGGAAGGTGATATGCAGACACTCGCAACATCAGGTGAAAAAGGCTTGCTGCAGCTAATTATGGCGACTCATGCAGGCATGACAACTGACGAGTTCGCAGTCATTGTAAATGACTGGTTAGCCACAGCCAGACATCCAAGGTTTAACCGTCCCTATAATGAGCTGGTGTACCAGCCGATGCTGGAATTACTGACTTATCTGCGTACCAATGACTTCAAGACCTTTATTGTATCGGGCGGTGGTATCGAGTTTATGCGTCCGTGGACACAGGAGGCTTATGGTATTCCACCAGAGCAAGTAATAGGAAGCAGTATCAAAACTAAACTGGAAATGCGTGATGGCATTCCCGTATTGGTAAGATTGCCAGAAATCAACTTTATTGATGATAAAGCAGACAAACCAGTGGGTATTAATCAATATATCGGTCGTCGTCCAATAGCCGCCTTTGGGAATTCCGATGGTGATTTACAGATGCTGCAATGGACTGCGGCGGGTGATGGCAAACGGTTTATGATGCTAGTGCATCATACCGATGCACAACGAGAATATGCCTATGACAGGGACTCTCACATAGGTAAACTGGACATAGCGCTAGATGCAGCTGAGAAAAATGGCTGGATGGTGGTCGATATGCAGTTAGACTGGAAAGTAATTTATCCAGCTAATTAGTCTACCTTAAGACTGAAGTTTTTCAGGAAAATTATTTCATTTGAAGTTAAACTGTCATTTCAAAAATTAAGCCTTGCTGCTTACATATAGGCAAACAATCGAGTCGCCTATATACTTAAACATTGCTACTCTTTAAAAGGATATCTGCATGACTGACCATACTTATAAAAAAATCGAATTAACGGGCTCATCAACGAAGGGCATTCAAGAAGCAATAGAAGTTGCTATCGCCAAAGCTTCAGAAACTATTCATAATATGCGCTGGTTCGAGGTTGTCGAAACCCGCGGCCATATTGATGCAGGCAAAGTCGCACACTGGCAAGTGACAATTAAGGTCGGATTTACTCTGGGCGCATAACTGACACATATTCGTAGTGTAGTGGTCAAGTAAGATAAAGTTAGCTACTTAGGCCACTTTGCTATAAAACGCCTACTCTCTATTCACTATATAACCCGCAACAATCAGCGGTCGAAGTATCGTTTTCTTTCAGAAATCTTTTCTACCCCGCTAAAGCCTGTCCCACAGTCGAGATACATTTAGCCGGTTGTGGGTAATTTATTACATACTCATAAGCAAGTTGCTGTAGACTACTTATCCCACTGAAAAGTGATTCCAATCTTAATAGAGACAATACATGAGTTTTGCCGCACTAAACCTATCCCCAGATATTCTTAAAGCCATTTCCGAAAAAGGGTATACAACCCCTTCACCCATTCAGATTGAAGCAATACCAGCGGTACTTGCAGGACGCGATGTCATGGCTGCAGCACAAACAGGTACGGGTAAAACAGCAGGGTTCACACTCCCGATACTAGAATTACTTTCTACGGGTGAACACGTTAACGCCAATCAAGTACGTGCATTAATATTAACGCCTACACGTGAGTTGGCAGCGCAAATCGAGGCTAGCATTATTAGCTATGGCAAGCATTTACCCTTACGTTCTACGGTGGTATTTGGCGGTGTAAAAATTAATCCGCAAATGATGCGCCTGCGTCAGGGTGTGGATATTCTAGTCGCGACACCTGGACGCTTATTAGACCTGCACAATCAAAATGCCGTTAGATTTACACAATTAGAAATCCTGGTACTGGATGAAGCTGATCGCATGCTGGATATGGGCTTTATCCATGATATACGCAAAATATTAGCGACACTGCCTAAAAAGCGTCAGAACTTGCTCTTTTCGGCTACTTTTTCTGATGAAATTCGTCAGTTAGCTAAAACTATCGTACATAATCCTGTTGAAATTTCGGTTAGCCCACTTATTACTACTGCCGAAACTGTCAAGCAGTGTATTTATCCCGTTGATAAGAAAAAGAAACCTGAATTACTTACCCAACTGATCAAGCAAAACCAATGGCAACAAGTGCTGGTTTTTACCCGAACCAAACGTGGCGCGAATCAATTAGCCCGTCATCTGGAAACAGAAGGAATTCAGGCCTCAGCAATTCATGGCAATAAAAGTCAGGGTGCACGAACTAAAGCCCTGGCTGATTTTAAAAGTGGTATGATCCGGATTCTGGTAGCAACTGATATCGCTGCACGAGGTCTGGATATAGATCAATTACCACAAGTGGTTAATTTTGATTTACCCAATGTACCCGAAGATTATGTCCATCGTATTGGTCGTACAGGGCGTGCCGGTGCATCGGGACATGCGGTATCATTAGTGAGTGCTGATGAGTTTCAGCAGCTTGTTGATATTGAGCGACTCATTAAATCACTGCTTGGCCGTGAAATGGTAGAGGGTTTTGAGCCTGTTCATAGCTTGCCCGAATCCCGTTTAGACCGCCGTCCTATTAAACCCAGCAAACCGAAGAAACCCAGAGTAGATCATAGAGATGGTCAGCGTTCAGGTGCGAGTGCTGAGGGTAATAAACCCAGAGGGAGAAATAATAGAACTCGAGCGGCTTAGGAATGTGCACAACACGCTTTGACATCATTGATATGGGCGCAGATCTTTAGCCTGCATTTTAAAAATCAGGCTATAATTCTTGCGCCCCAACGTCGCAAAGTTTACTTCGTGTAAATTTTTCAGGACTAAGCAATCAGTTATTTCCATGCCTATTTAAATCAAGCTATACATTAGGTGCTACTCACAACCTGCGTTATTTCGACATGGACGGTGAAATTCAGGAAGCAGAAATTGGTATATGCTTCTGAGTATTCCATCCGTATGACTGAATACTCCCATCCTTGCTAGATTAAGCTTGAAAATCAGGTATAAAGACACAGTTAAACTTGATATCTGATCAGAAAGTTTTAGTAGCAAAAAGTAAGCAGGCCTGCGGCTTGTTAGAATTTTCGAGTCTAAATATAGGAGAGTATAAATGTTAACTGTAAACTTAAATGCGATAGCTGGAATTGCGATACTACAACCAGATGGAGAACTATCTGTAGCAGACTTTAAAGCCGCCAGCAAAATTATTGACGCATATATTAAAAGTGCGGGAAAATTAAAAGGTATTATAATTCATGTGCAGTCATTTCCTGGCTGGGATTCATTCGCAGCATTAATAAGTCATTTTAAGTTTATCAAGGAACATCATAAACAAGTCTCCCATATTGCTTTGGTAACAGATTCTGCTATCGGCGGGTTTGCTGAAAACATCGCAAGTCACTTCGTCAGTGCGGAAATTAAAAGCTTTACCTTTAATAAATTAGATGCAGCGGTAAATTGGATAATAACGGATGAATAAAAGTAAATTACTCAAGCTGGATATGCATTCCGCCGTGGTCAAATGAATCCTGAATGAACGCAAGTAGCTTGCAGCTTATCCTGCGAGGCTTATTTTATTTGTGCAATAAAGTCAGTTCTACAGCTTAATCTACAAGAGGGAAATGAAAATATGGCAACTGATAACTTAACCAATGGACCAACATCTGAACAAGAAATTATCGAGATAGTTGCTAGGCAACATGATTATTTCAAATCGGGCGCAACGAAAAGTTATCAGAACCGTGTCGATAATCTGCAAAAACTTAAAGCTGCGTTGATTAAATACGAAGCTGAAATGCATGCCGCTTTAAAGCAGGATTTAGGCAAGCCAGAGTTTGAATCCTATCTATCTGAAACAGGCTTCACCCTTAATGACTTATCAACGACATTGGCTAAACTCAAAAGCTGGATGAAGCCAAAGTGGCGCATGACTTCATTTCTGACCCAACCGGGTTCTAGCCAGATTTATTATTCTCCGTTGGGTGTTAATCTGATTATTGCACCATACAATTATCCGGTAATGCTGACATTTGCACCTTTGATTGCTGCCATGGCGGCAGGTAATACCGCAGTGATAAAAACATCAGAGATGACACCCGCCTGTAGTGCGATTATCCGCAAAATCATCAGTGAAACCTTTGCCCCGGAATATATCGCTTATATCGAAGGTGAAGTAAACGAAACTACGATTTTACTGCAACAAAAATTTGAACATATCTTTTTTACCGGGAGTCCTCGGGTCGGTTCCATTGTGATGAGTGCTGCTGCTAAAAATTTGACGCCTGTTACATTGGAATTAGGCGGAAAAAGCCCGTGCATCGTTCATGATGATGCCAAACTGGATATTGCAGTTAATCGTATAGTGAGCAGTAAATTTCTTAATGCTGCTCAAACCTGTGTCGCACCGGATTATGTTTTAGTGCATAAATCGGTAAAAGAAGCGTTTTTAAACAAGCTTAAACAGCGCATTATCAAAGTATATGGTGAAGATGCGAGTACCAGCCCTGATTTTGCGCGTATTGTCAGTGACAATCATTTTCAACGTATTTGCGGCTTAATCGATCAGCAAAAGGTGATAGTCGGTGGAAAAAGCGATGCAGAAACTCGTTATATTGCACCTACGGTAATGCGTGATGTAACTTTGGCTGACAAAGTGATGTCCGATGAGATATTTGGCCCTGTGTTACCGGTATTGGATTACGCAACACTGGATGATGTTTATAAAATTGTGGATCAATCACCACATCATCCGCTGGCCTGTTATTTATTTAGTGAAAGTAAGGCAGTTCAGCAGGAAATTATTAACAATATTCAGTCTGGCGGGGCTTGCATCAATAATTGTATTTTTCATGCAGGTAATCATCATTTACCTTTTGGGGGTGTCGGTGAAAGTGGCATGGGGGCATATCATGGTTTTGATGGTTTTGAATGTTTCTCACATAAGAAGGGTGTACTTAAGAGCGCTAGCTGGATGGATAATCCCTTAACTTATGCACCGTATAGAAATAAAATTAATCTTCTGCGCAAATTTTTGAAGTGATTTTTTATTTTTAGATTCTGCGTCACGGAATGCAACAACTGGCCAGTCACTCGGCTATAATTTAAAAGACAAGAGCGGTCACTTATTTGTCAACTAAATTTAGAGAGTAACTATGGTTTACTCAGACATTTCTTGAGGTTCAGACAACCTGATCTCACGGAAAATAACTTGATACCCTGTAAGCCTAAATGTAGGTTGGCGCTGAGGCACGAAGCCCAACAAATTCGGAGAAATATCCTGTTGGGCTTCGCGAGCTCAGCACCAACCTACGCATTTAAGTCTCACCTTATTATCTTGAAAAG
Source organism: uncultured Methylomonas sp. (assembly GCA_964459125.1). GTDB lineage: Bacteria > Pseudomonadota > Gammaproteobacteria > Methylococcales > Methylomonadaceae > Methyloprofundus. The sequence continues at coordinate 16,284 of CAYWLM010000040.1, forward strand.
TAAGTAAGCTTTTGATTTATTTAGGATATTGTCAGAAATTCTGAATTTGAATACGCCAACACTTCGCCTATAGTATAAAACTGCTGATGGAAGCTTTTATCAAGTTCAATATAGGTCTTAGCGGGTATGCCAGCCAGCAAACCACCCGACGTCTGCGGATCAAAAAGCAGATTGAAACGGGATTGCTGAGTGATAGCTTCTGGCCATTGCATGGCCTCAAAAGTCTTTAGATTTTGCGAGTAAAGACTGCTTTTAATATTTTTTTGCGCTAGCGCTTCGGCACCTGGTAAGCATGGAATGACGTTTAAATTCAAGCTGGCGGAACAAGCCGATGCCAGACACAGTTCATGCAAATGCCCTAACAGCCCGAAGCCTGTTACATCGGTACACGCCTTGACATTAAGTTTGCTTAGAACCCTTGCTGCCTGGTCATTTGCTTGCAACATAGAGTGTATGGCCTGATTAAAAATCACTCCATCACATTTATCCTGCATTGCGGCTGCCAGTATCACTCCTGTTCCCAAGGGTTTGGATATAACCAGCTTATCACCGGGATTTAAACCTTGTTTATTAAATAAAGGTTTATCCTGCAGAATACCATTAACCACTAAGCCCACTGAAAGCTCGCTTGCCTCTGAAGTATGTCCGCCCACAAAACGGCATTGCAGGGTTTCAAGTTGCATGGCGATTCCCTGCAATAGCGCTTTTAATTGCCTTTTTTGTATAGATTGACTGGCATAAGGCAAGGTGATGAGTAGCTGAGCTGATTCTGGTTTCAGGTTCATTGCATACAGATCACTCAGTGCATGGTTAACCGCTATCTGCCCAAACAACCAGGGATCGTCAACAGGCGTCTTCAGTGCGTCGACACTTTGATAAATAATCTCGGCATTGTCACTTATACGCACCGCATCCTGAGGCTGATAGTAGCCGTCACCCAGCACCTCATTAAGCACTTGCTGTAACACACTCGCACCCACTTTTGCTCCACAACCAGTGCAGCGCTTTAACGGATCATGTTGCTCTGTTTTTTCTGCATCTGCTATTAGCGCCGGATTAATCATCGTTGCGGAAACCATCGACAACACGGGTAATTGATGAAACTGATGCATAAATTTATTATCAATCGAACTTTTCCAGCGCCAGACCCAATCGCCAGAAAAACTAAGCAATGATTTTGAGCCGGTTGCTCGCTTTTCACCCAGAGCCAATAAGCTTAAAAAACCATCCTGTGGTGTATATTCAACAAGTGATTGATTGAGTAATACTGCGCGCAGATTATGCAATAAAGTATCTGCCTGTCTTACTGCATACACGCCAGCTTTCGGCCTGGGATTTGCAACCATATTAGCAATATCACCTGCCGCAAAAATATGCTCATAGCATAAAGATTGCAAGGTTTGCCTGACTTTCATAAACCCCGCATCATCACATTCAATTTGGCTTTGTCGTAACCATGTTGAACCTGCCGCTTGAGTACACCATATAATTTCATCAGCCAGGATCGAATCGGCATTCTGGCAATAAATAGTATTCTCCCCAAGTCTGGCAACCCGGGTCGAGCTATGAATTCCAATATGATATTTTTTAAGCTGTTGTTTTACTCGCTTTATGACTGTGCGGTTATAGCCGGGCAATATATCATCAGCAGCTGTTATCAGATGATACTGTATAGATGCATTAAACTGTTTGAGTTTAAAAGCGATAGCCATAATAACTTCAACGCTGCCGGCGCCGCCACCAACAACCGCCAGCGATTTAATTTTTTGTTGTTGCGCGTGTTTCTGAATTTGATTCCAGCGCTGATAAAATTCACTGATAGGCTTAACCGGCGTCGTGTATTCAGCAGAGCCTTCAATGCTTTGATTCGGAGTTGAACCGATATCAATGGAGACCACGTCGAACTCTATGGCAGGACGATTCTTCAATTCTAAAGTATTGCTTGCAGCATCAATTGCTGTCACGCTGTCTTGAATAAAGCGAATATTAGCCCACAATGACAATTTCACCAGATCGATATGCGTTTGTTCGAAACTATAATGCCCCGCGATCAATCCAGGTAGCATCCCTGAATAAGGCGTCAAAGCCTGAGGGCTGATCAAGGTAATGCGCACACCCGGCAACGGATTCATCGCCCACTTGCGTAACACAAGTGCATGGGTATGACCGCCTCCCACTAATACAAGATCTTTAAATATCGGCACCAGGTTCATTATGTCATCGTTTTTAAGTGATCATCAGCCCAGGCTAGAATTTCGGACTCTGTGCCACGAAATAAAAGCTCACGCTGTTTATTTTTTAACTGATATAGGTACATCGGATCATAGTATTTTAGTAGTAACAAGCGAATACCCTCATCAAATAATTCTGTTTTACCCGTTGCAAATAAATATTCCAAAGCCAGCGTAAAAGAGGCATTTATGTTTTGGTATAGAACGCCTCCCAGACGTTTTTTTATACGCGCCAGACTTCCCAGCATAAAAGAGGAAAACTTGTCATCCGCTGCATCTTGATATTGATGCTGATAAAGCGGCCAACGCGTTGTAAAATAATCCTCACGGATAATTGCTACACGTTGTTCCAGCTCGCGTTCAAGGAATAGATAGGGTGCTTGCTCCATTTTCATATAAAAACAATCCGGCAAAATATTGCGCCCTATCCGTTTACTTTCATCTTCCAATAATAATCCAGACTGTGGATAGTGATGTCGATGCTTGAGGCAATCAATTGATAATTGATTTTCCCAGTTGATCTGCGTAGGCTGAAAATCATTTACATCACTACCAAAAGCAGATCCCCGATGATTAGCTAGTCCTTCCAGATCAATATGATGACTGGTTTTGTTTAAGACATGCGTTTTTCCGGAACCGGTAAATCCACTTAAAATCACAAATGGGGTCTGTTCTGAGTTGACTTCGAGTTGCTGCAACAAATAAGTGCGCATGGCTTTATAGCCACCTTGAATTAGCGGGTAATTTATCCCCTGCTCCTTCAACCAGGCCTGAGTTGTGCGTGAACGTAAGCCACCACGAAAACAATACAGATAACCTTCTGGATAAGCAGTTACAAACCGTTTCCATTGTTCCAGTCTTTGTTCACGAATTTCAGGAGTTACTAGCTGCAAACCTAAAGCAATCGCAGCATCCTGACCATCCTGCTTATAACAAGTACCTATGGCTTCACGCTGCTGATCATCAAGAATGGGAATATTCTGGCTATTAGGAAAAGCCCCTTTAGAAAATTCAACAGGCGCGCGGACATCCATTAAAGGAATATCTTGTAAAAAAAGCCTTTTGAAGTTTTGTGTATCTTGCCTGGTCATTATGCACAGTCCCAATACTGGTATATTACTGTTATCTTAAAAAATTTAATAAGCATGTCTCCTAGGCCAAAAATTGAGCTTATAACATCTGGTTTAAGCTTTAACTTAAGTTTTTTGGCAGTGCCATGAAATGATATGTAAATCCTGGAAACTGTGAACAATTTACATTTCCAGAGTACGTAAAAAATCCAGAGCTATTTCATTGATATGGGTGCAATAACACTTAAATGCTTTAATCAGTTTGTATTACGACTACCTGTCTAAAAGAGATAGGTAGCCGTAAACTACAACATAATATTAAAACAATGATGAGTCACAAAGATAATTCATCGCAAGACTAGCACAAAAATTGAGTATTCACACTAAAGTTAAATTTCGCTAATTCATAAGCAAAACAAACTATTCATTGACCTGATTAACCATAACTCTCAGCTATACATCGTCATCCTATGCTCGTAGCAGGAATCTCGCAACTTAAGTAAAGATTCCCGATAAAGCTTGTGCCTACGCTTGACTGGGTAGACTTCATAAATGACGACTTTTAACATACTTTTTTCTACTATGGCTGAAAGTTGCACGTAGTCAGAGTATTTTTGCCAAAACCTTTTCTGATTACCCATAACTCTCAGCTATCTTCGTCATTCCTGCATGCTTTTAGCAGGAATCTCGTGGCTTAAGCAAAGATTCCCGATAAAGCTTGTGCCCAGCTTGACTGGGTAGACTTCGGGAATAACGAGACTCTTAACATACTGATATTTTAGGATTTTCTAAATTTGGCTGTGAGTTGTACGTAATCAGGAAACCTTTTGGCACACGATACATAGATAATTTATGTATGACCTTAAATCAGTATAGTATTGATTGCAAGGCCCAGTCGTTTCAAAGCAATAAAAAGACAGAGTGGCTTCTGCAGTTTTTTACCCTGATATTTATCTATACATTTCAAAGCATTAAAATAAACTGGAAAAGATATGCTTTTATAATCATATCTTAAATTCCTCTATGTACGACAAAAAAATCAGTACGTAATTGATTCATTATAAAAGCCATTAGCTGACGAGTCAGGGCTGCCGCACAGAAACCACCGTATTTGTAAACTACCCTAAAAAGACTAAAATTTGATATTTATGTCTTTGCACTAACACCTTATACTGTTGCTTTGATCAATATTCACAACTTTATATATTATTGCGGACACCATTATCAATAGCGTGATGTATTTAATGCCTGGCCAGGAAAAAATAAAGCGAGTTGCGTCAAGTTGGCGGTACTACGACCATTAAATCCACTAATATTCATACAAAACAGCCCGTTCCTGCCTTGTTCCAATGAAAACGCTCATTTACCGTTGATCTGATATCTCCCGCTATTCATGTTCGCCAAAACAAACTACGGTAATTAATTACATTTCAATGAGCAATACTGGCTTTTTAAATTTATTATCATATACAGAGTATATTTTTAATTTTCCAAAGCAAAGAAAGGTTAAAATTAGCGCTCTTATTTGTTTCAAAATGAAGGATTAAAAATGAGCTTTAAATCAAATTTAGCAAAAATTGCAATAAAATTAACCCCCAATAGCCTGGTAAAATTGGTAGCAAACATCATTCTTAAGGACATTGCAGAACTAGTAGATTTTAATTTTGACCTCGACACGAGAAAGGCATACGTACAAATACAACTAGTCGGTGAATCAGAAACAATTGATGTCTGGCTTGAAGATTTTGCCATTATTAGCGAAGAGGGTTCCTACAAATTTGTTATTCAACAAGCTCAATCGAACCGGATCTGGCTGGGTAATATTCTTTCCCGTATTGTAAGAAAAGAGTGGGGAATCCCTGTTACCTCGCAAACGGCACCTCACATTGAGTTTATCGCCGAGCTTCTCAAAGCCGACAGACCAATGCAGGAAAATGCTTAATCGAGAGCACAGACTCACAGTCAGTGCTATCCTGGCTTCGGTGTCAGAATAGTTTTTGCCTCTTTTAAACAATTCTGGGTAATCTAGCCATCAAATACCATTTTTATAGAAGGAAACTGAATATTAACCTGTTTGGACAAGGAATATCAAAAATTCTGACACTAATGCCGCTACCTGCGGTGCTTTAGGTAGTTGAATTATCATAATTAAGAATAATAATTTATCACTTCCTTAAAATATGGTTACTTTAAAAAACAATGCCTTGAACAGGCTTACATCAATTTAATACATTAACATCAATAAATTAGTAAGCGATTGATTTTATAGTAGTTAAAATCACTGGTAGCGGCATTACTAACGGTTCCCTTGAACAATTGAACATCGATTCTAGAAATTCACCAAAAAATGTTCTGCCTGAAACCAGAATCAGTGTTCAATTTCAATCAGAATCGATGTTCAGATTGAGTTAGAATTCAAGTTGAGCCAGATTTGCATCCTTACCCATTGGCTAACTTCAACTAATTTCACGGCTTCCATTCCGTTTCCTTAGTTCTAAACTTAACTTGACACGAATCCTTATTTATTACTTTTTCACGCCATTCATAGCATTTTAAAAGTGAAAAAAGAGTTTGATGGATCTCTTTTTTACGCGCTGCCTGCTAGAGCAAATTCATTATATTTTTATATGATTTATGCAAAATATGGTTTGTGTCTGAAGAGAGTATCTACTAGCCTGTAGGTAATTATTTATACAAGATTTTAATGCGGCATGAACTACCAAAGAGCGGTTGTTTTATTTACATGCCCGTGTTATCCGAATTTGATTTATATTCTGTCCACATAGTAACAAAACTGAGGCTCATTAAATTTATTGTTGTCGCCAAATACCATAAGTAACTTT
>CAYWLM010000041.1:0-22291 GCA_964459125.1 uncultured Methylomonas sp.
CGCACTAAAACCCTGTCAAGTACTTTTTTATTTATTTACGCTGAGTAGTTACAAAGCAAATTCCAATACCAGACCGACAAAAATCGTAAAACCAAACAAGTTACTATTTAAAAAAGCTTTAAAACAATCAGCATTTTCGCGGTAAAAAATCAGTTTTTGCTGATAGACAAAAAAGCCACTTGCGCATAACAGGGCTACATAATAAATCCAGGATAAATCCTGCATACGCCCTATTTGAACTAGCAAAAGCATTATTATGATTTGCAGTATGGCCATGATTTCGCGCTCTTTATCGCCAAATAAAATGGCTGTTGATTTAACGCCTATTTTTAAATCATCTTCTTTATCAACCATTGCATACATCGTGTCATAGACCAGAGCCCACAGTGCTGTTGCCAGATACATCAACCAGGCGACAGCAGGAATTTCATTACTTTGTGCGGCAAATGACATGGGAACAGCCCAGCCGAATGCAATGCCCAGATAGGCCTGGGGTAACTGCGTATAGCGTTTCATAAACGGATAGCTAGCTGCCAGAAAAACACCGCCAAAAGATAGCATGATGGTGTATTGATTCAGCAATAAGACTAATCCGAAGGCACTGACACATAATACGCCAAACAAGGCCAATGCTTCTTTTGGCTTAACTTTGCCGGATGCAATAGGCCTTAATTTTGTGCGCGCTACATGCGGGTCAATATCTTTATCCGCGTAGTCATTAATAACACACCCAGCAGCACGCATTAATACCACACCAAGACAGATCACTGTCAATACCAGAATATTCGGTAACCCCGAACTCGCTATCCAGAGCGCCCATAAAGCAGGCCACAATAAGATTAATATGCCAATTGGCTTATCAAAGCGCGCTAATATCCAATACTGTTGCGCTCTTTCCAGGATTTTTTCTTTATTCACAGCAATAACTCTATTTTAATAAATTCAATAACTTACCTAAGAAGACTTCATAAATTACATCAAATATTGACAAATTATTTGGAAAGTCAATAAACATGTACTATTATTATTTTAATCTTTATATTTTATATGCTTACAATAACTATTTAATGTAAAGTTTCTATAAAAATACCAAGTAGGTACGCTTATGTTACATATTATCGATAAATTCCCCATCCAACTTTCCTTTTTAGAACAAATGCACTCTGGCGATACGCTTATCTTAAAAGATAATGCAGTCTACGCTGCAAAACAAGATAATATCAAGGCAGCGCTGACCAGGAAGACATTTGCTCATCTTAACCTTTGCGTTAGTAAAGCCGATTTATCATTACGTAATATCTCAAACTGTGAGCTTATTCGTGGCGTGGCAATTATTGACAGTGCTGATGAGTATCAAGAATATCTTGCACAGAATACCGCGTTTCTATCGTGCAACTAAGTCAGTACTAAATACTTAGTGAGAATGCACAGGTTACGGGCTTATTTTGTGCTTAATAAAGTAATCAACTTTTCCATAAAGCTGCTTTCCACTGTCGCTTGTACAGGAACATACCAGTGCAGTGTGGATGCAAAGGACCGGCACTTGACCGCATCTTTTTCGGTCATAAAAATCGCCTCCGCTGCGTTAAATAGAATATCTTTCTCGGTATAAGCATAATGGTCTGGAAAAGGATGCGCCTGGCACACTACACCCTGTTTTGCCAATAAATCAAAAAAGCGTTGTGGATTACCAATACCTGCAATGGCATGACACAGCATACCTCTAAATTCTGCTAATGGTTTATGTTCCTGAGTTTGCATATTAACTGCATAATCTCCCTCCAGTTGCATCAGAATTTCGTTTTCTTCTGCTTCCCCGCCGTTACAAATAACAAAATCAACTTCTTGTATACGCTCCTGGGGCTCTCGTAAAGGCCCTGAAGGCAAACAAAAATTATTGCCAAACCGACGCACACCATCAATCACGACTATCTCAATATCGCGGTACAAAGCATAATGCTGCAGGCCATCATCTGAAATAATCACGTCTATACTTGCGTTTTCCAGTAGCAGTCTGGCTGAATCGGCTCTGACTGGCCCAACTGCAACAGGACATCCGGCCTGCTGGGCAATCAGTAAAGGCTCATCGCCAATTAATGCAACATCACTGTCTGCATTTACTAGGACCGGCCAGGTTGCAGATTGCCCGCCATAGCCACGACTAATCACTGCCGGGTTAAACCCCGCTGCTTTTAACTGTTCGACCAGATAAATAACCAATGGCGTTTTTCCTGTACCACCCAGGGTTATATTACCGACAATAATCACTGGTACAGGCATTTTTTCTACCGACTTAAAGCCTTTTTTATACAGCCAGCGTCTAAACTTTGCTATATCTCTGAATATGAATGACAAAGGCATAAGCCAGGTACCAATAAAATGATCTTTATACCAAACTTCATCGACAAACTTAGCAATTAACTGTTTCATATTATTCTCGTTTCTGCGTTGCAAAAGTGATGCTGGAAAACCCTATCTTTGATGCAACATCCAGGACTGAAATTGCTGACTGCACTGGCGCATTAGCATCGGCACTAATAATTAGGGAAATATTTTTATTATCTTTATTCGCCGTTAATTCTCTGGCCAATGTATCCAGACTACTATCACTCAATGCTTTATCATCGATAAAATACTGACCTGATTTATCAATCGTCAAGGTTAATGCCTGCTCTTGCTTTTCGGATTGTTGCCCATCTGCTTCTGGCAACAATACCTTTATGGCAGTCTCCCTGCTAAAAGTTGTTGTGACCATAAAAAAAATGAGTAACAAAAACACCACATCAATCATGGGTGTCATAGAAATATCCGGAGCCTTAGATTTTTTATTGCGAAAGTTCATTCTAATTCTTCACGGGAGCCGTGAATCACTTCAATTAATTTGATAGACTCTTCTTCCATATTAAGAACATAGGCATCTACCAGGCCATCAAAATAACGGTGAAAAATAACACAAGGAATCGCCACTACCAAACCTGCGGCAGTGGTAATCAATGCTTCAGAAATACCTCCCGCCAGGACAGTTGGATCACCGACTCCGTGGCTGACAATTGCGGCAAAAACCTTGATCATTCCTACCACTGTACCAAGCAAACCAAGCAATGGTGTAATGGTAGCAATGGTACCCAGGGTATTTAAAAATCGCTCTAGTTTATGCGCGACTTGTCTTCCAGATTCAGCAACAGACTCTTTCATTACATCGCGCCCCAGGCTTCGACTCATTAGCCCGGCCGCCAGAATTCTACCTAAAGGGGAGCTATCCTTTAAATGTTTTAAAATCTTGGCATCCAGCTTTTTTGCTTTTGCCAGGTTCCACACCTGGGACACCATTTCCGGCGGTAGAATCTTTTTTTTACGCAAAGTCCAGAAACGTTCACCGATAATCCCCATTGCCATAACTGAACAAAAGAGAATGGGGATCATTAATAAGCCGCCACTTTGGATTAACTCAAACACATATTTTTCCTATATTATTTGTTTTTATTGATGACAAAAAGCCTTGCCCTTACCTACCCAGATAACAGCAATAATATACGCTAAAGCACTTAAAATTGCTGCAAAACTATACACCCAATGCCCGCCATAAACATCCCAGGCATAGCCACTATACAAGCCACCTAGCATACCACCTAAACCAAAACTGAAGCTGCTATACAGCGCCTGCCCTTTGCCCTGATGATGCTGGCCAAAATAACTTTGCACTAAATGAATGGCAGCCACATGTGCCGTGCCAAAAGTAGCTGCATGCAAGACCTGTGCACCGAGTAAAATGTAAAGATTATCCGCATACCAGGCTATCATCAACCATCTTAAAACCGATAATAAAGCACTGACTAACAAGATTCGACGTAAAGAAACAAACTTTAATAATTGGCGCATACAAATAAACACAATAATCTCAGCCCCTGCCCCGAGAGACCACAGCATACCAATCATGCTAGATGAATAACCCTGTTGCTTTAAATAAATCGAAAAAAAAACATAATATGGGCCATGCGCTGCTTGTAACAGCATATATACCAGTAAAAAGGCAATGATTTCTGGCTGTTTAACAATTTGCCAGATTCTCACTGCCGCCTGACTGGCTTTAGCAGTTGACACCTCCGGTGTAAGCAAAGAAATTAACCAGATACTGGCTAACAGTGAAACAATTAAATAAGGCAATAATTTAATTGAATATAAATCCAGTAAATAACCTACACCCAAAACTGTCACAATAAACCCTATCGACCCCCATAAGCGTATATGGCTATAGCGATGCGGCTCTGCTTTTAAGTGATGCAGTGTAGCTGCTTCAAATTGTGGCAATGCCGCATTCCAGAAAAAACTAAAACTGACAGTAACAAATGCAAACCACTGAAAAGATTGCTGATACAAAAAACCGGCGAATAAAACCATTGCAAAAAAAGAGGCCATGCGAATAACGCGTAAACTTTTTCCTGTCTGGTCCGCAATCCAGCCCCAAAGATTAGGCGCAATGATTTTGGTACCCACCATGCATGCAGTTAATTCACCAATTTCAGCGGCATTAAAACTGCACTCTTTAAGATACAGACTCCAAAAAGGTAAAAAACCTCCTAGCGTTGCAAAATAAAAAAAATAAAAACCTGATAAGCGCCAATAAGGAGTTTTAGATTGCAATAGATGATTCCATGTCAGATTTTTATTCCTTCTGTCACCACAATCTAATCACATTCTATTTTATCGCAATACCGGCAAAGTCGACTGCACATCATAATTTTGTGCTCTATGACGCAGCATATGGTCCATTAACACAATTGCCATCATCGCCTCGGCAATCGGCGTTGCACGAATCCCCACACAAGGATCATGACGACCTTTAGTGACTACCTCAATTGCCTCACCTTGCCGGTTTATACTGCGCCCTGGCAAATGCAGGCTAGAAGTTGGTTTTAAAGCAATGCTAGCGACAATGTCCTGACCACTGGAAATACCGCCTAAAATACCCCCGGCATGATTACTTAAAAACCCCTCAGGAGTCATTTCATCTCGAAAATCTGTGCCTTTACTGTTGACACAATCAAAGCCATCGCCAATTTCCACACCCTTGACCGCATTGATGCTCATTAAAGCATGGGCTAAATCAGCATCCAGACGATCAAAAATAGGTTCACCTAAACCAGGCGGTACATTACTTGCCATAACATTTACTTTTGCACCAATCGAATTACCCTGTTTACGCAAGGCATCCATATAAGCCACTAATTCTGCTTCCTTACTCGCATCAGGACAAAAGAACTCGCTATTATCCATTGCAGCCCAATCAATAGTTTCGACTTTAATCGGGCCTAATTGAGATAAATAACCACGAATTTCGATACCATACTGTTGCTTTAAATATTTCTTGGCAATACCACCCGCAGCAACCCGCATTGCAGTTTCTCTAGCTGAAGAACGACCGCCACCGCGATAATCTCTAAAACCATACTTATGATCATAAACATAATCTGCATGACCTGGTCGATAGGTTTCAGCAATATTGGCATAATCTTTTGAACGCTGATCGGTATTTTTAATCAGCAAACCAATCGGTGTCCCTGTTGTTTTACCTTCAAATACACCCGATAGAATTTCTACTTGATCGGCTTCACGGCGTTGTGTGGTATGTCTTGAAGTGCCGGGTTTACGCCGATCCAGGTCACCCTGCAAATCAGCTTCTGATATCTCCAGCCCTGGCGGGCAGCCATCAACAGTTGCACCTAATGCAATACCATGACTTTCGCCAAAAGTCGTGACTGTAAATAATTTTCCTATGCTATTACCTGACATACTTAACTTAATGCCTCTCTAAATAATTGATTAAATGCAAACACTTGCTCTGCACTCAGTAAAAATACACCATCACCGCCCTGCTCAAAATTCAGCCACAAAAATGGCACGGCAGGAAATTTTGTTTGCAATGTTTCTGCACTACTGCCTACCTCTACTACTAAAACTCCTTGGGCACTGAGAAAATCTGCTGCAGCCACTAATATTTTAATGACCAGATCCAGTCCTGTCGCTCCACCGGTAAAGCCCATTTCAGGTTCGGCATGAAACTCGGCAGGAAGCTGCTCCCATTCGCTTATAGCTACATAAGGTGGATTGGAAACAATTAAATCATATTTTCGTGCAGGTAATGCAGTGAACAAGTCTGAATGATACAGTGTTAACTGTTCTTCTACTTCATGTTTAGTGACATTGATTTTCGCCACTTGCAGAGCCTCTTCGGACAAATCCACTGCATCAACATGCGCATCAGGAAAAGCATAAGCACAGGCAATCGCAATACAGGCGCTACCGGTACATAAATCCAGAACATTCTGCACCTGATCAGCATCAACCCAGGGTGCAAACTGCTCTCGAATTAATTCAGCTATAGGGGATCTAGGTACTAAAACACGCTCATCTACATAAAAAGCCAAACCGGCAAAAATGGCTTCATGCATTAAATAAGCTGATGGAATACGGGTCTCGATACGACGATTAACAAGATCAAAAATTTTTTGTCTTTCATCATCTGTCAATCGAGCACTAAAATAGCTTTCGGATAAGTTATATGGAAGATGTAAGCTATGTAAAACCAAAGCGGCGGCATCATCTAGCGCTGTTGCTGTGCCATGTCCATGAAATAGCTTTGCTTCTGCAAATCGGCTGGCAGCCCAGCGAATATAATCCCTTACTGACACCAGAGTGTGAATCGTTTCTAACGATGTTTGTTGCATAACAAAAATTGTAAAAAAGAGAGTTGTTTAGGTAATTTTAAACTATTTCAGAGAATAATTAGTCGTTCAAAATTATTTTAACAAAAAAATACCAAGAAACATCAACATAAGCACAGAGAACACAAGAACCACAGAGATTTCATCACAAAAACTCAGTGCTCTTTGTGATAAAAGTGTTAAATTTTTCAGGCTACTAAGGCAACTCGCAACAAATATCCCACCCACCTTGCTAGTCTTTTTGTCCGTCTTCTGCGTTGTAAAAATAGTTACGTAGCCTGCTATGTGCCTATTTTTACGCCTTGAAGACAAACAAAAATCCTGCGCAATATGGGGTAGATTATTTATTGCGCGCTGCCTAACTTATCAGCATAACATTTAGCATAAAACGCGAGCTCTGTTATTCCAGGGTCATTATTTTTAATGCCACAAAAAGCTTTCGATATGTCTCGGCCGATACTGCATCGCGACAAATCAATAAACTCCGATGTTTTTTATCTATCTCAACCTGCAGAATAATAATAAATGAAGTGAGTACGCTGGCTTTTAAAATACGCAGATAAGAGTAGTCATCGTGTTCGACCAATTCCCAGGAAAGTTCCTCTGTATGTCTCAGCGTGAAAGTATAAAACCCTTTTTTATAACGCTTTAAGTAAAAGTACAGACTATATCCAGGTAAAAAGATTAAGATCATTTTTGGGGTAATAGTTACTGGCATTAATAAGCAACTAAATGTCACTAGAACATGTACGACTATAATAAAGGCCAGTAAGTAACGGGATTTTTTTACCTCAACCCATAAAGCTGCTGCGGATTTTTTCGACAAGCTGTTTTAACTCTTCTTTTTCAGGAAATTTATTAGCAAAAAAAAAGGCAATTAATAGATCATCTTCAAGAGCTAATAATTCGCTAAAAAAACGCTGATCGCTTAGGCTTGACGCTGCATAATGACTGTCTAAATAAGCGCAGAGTACAGCATCCAGCTCTTTTACTCCGCGCCGACACTGCCAGCGCAAGCGTTTCAAATCTTGCATTAAGCCATTAACCTTCTTGCCTTACCAGCAACATCTTTTTGATTTCAGCAATTGCTTTTGCCGGATTCAAACCTTTGGGACAAGTATCGGTACAATTCATGATGGTATGACAACGATATAATTTAAATGGATCTTGCAAATCATCTAAACGAGCACCGGCATTCTCATCACGACTATCATTTAACCAGCGAGAAGCCTGTAACAAAACTGCAGGGCCAAGATATTTCTCACTATTCCACCAATAACTAGGACAACTAGCTGAACAGCAGGCACACAGTACACACTCATACAACCCATCTAACTTTTTGCGTTCTTCAACACTCTGCAAACGTTCACTATCAGCCGGAGGTGGCGTTTGTGTTTCTATCCACGGTTTAATGGATGCATATTGCGCATAAAAATGCGTCATATCTGCAACCAGATCTTTAACCACGTCCATATGCGGTAATGGAAAGATTTTAATCGTCCCTTTATATTCTGCAATCGGTTTAATACAGGCTAGCGAATTTTTGCCATTGATATTCATTGAGCATGAACCACATACACCCTCGCGGCATGAACGTCTAAATGCCAAACTACTATCGATTTCATTTTTGATTTTTAAAATTAAATCCAGCACCATTTCACCGCATTGATCTAAATCTATGTCGTAGCAATCTATGCGTGGATTTTCATCGGTATCAGGATCCCAGCGGTACACCTCAACCCGTTTAACGCGTGTCGCGCCTTCCGGTGCGGAATAAAACTTGCCTTTTTTTACAACTGAATTTTTTGGCAGCGTAAATTCAACCATTAGTAAACCCTCTTTTTAGGTGGGATCATTTCAACTTCATCAGTTAAGGTATACATATGTACCGGACGATAATCGATCTTGACTTTATTATCTTCAATCCATAACAGCGAATGTTTTAACCAGTTTTCATCATCTCGGTCCGGAAAATCATCTCTTGCATGTCCACCACGACTTTCAGTACGATTGGATGCCGCAGCAATAGTGACCAGCGACAAATCTAGTAGATTTTCCAGTTCCAGCGTTTCGACTAAATCGGTGTTCCAGATCAAGGAATGATCAGTTGTATTGACATCAGCAAAAGAAGCGCGAATGTCCGCAATTTTTTGCTCGCCTTGCGCCAGGGTATCTCCAGATCTAAAAACAGCCGCATGTGTTTGCATGGTTTTTTGCATATTCAAACGTATCTCGGATGTTTTTAAGTGCCCTTCAGCAAAACGCAGGCGGTCAAAACGTGCCAGGGCTTTATCATAGGCACCTTCAGCTAAAGGCTTATGAGGCGTTCCTGGTTTGATTAATTCGGCACAGCGTATCGCTGCTGCACGACCAAAAACCACCAAATCTAGTAAAGAATTAGATCCTAAACGATTAGCACCATGTACTGAAACACAGGCCGCCTCGCCAATGGCCATTAAGCCCGGGACAACTGTATCAGGATCACCATCTTTTAAAGTAACCACTTCAGCTTTATAATTAGTTGGAATACCACCCATATTGTAATGCACCGTGGGAATAACAGGGATAGGTTCCTTGGTAACATCTACTCCAGCAAAAATCCGCGCTAAATCAGAAATACCTGGTAAACGTTCATTAATGATTTCAGGATCTAGATGCTCAACATGTAAATAAGCATGATCCTGAAGTTCTCCAATACCACGTCCCGCATTGACTTCCATGGTGATCGCCCGACTGACTACATCGCGTGAAGCCAAATCTTTTGCATGTGGTGCATACTCTTCCATAAAGCGCTCGCCTTTGGAGTTGGTTAAATAGCCACCCTCCCCGCGCACCCCTTCGGAAATCAGACACCCTGCGCCATAAATACCCGTTGGATGGAATTGAATAAATTCCATATCCTGTAAAGGCAGTCCTGCCCGCAATACCATTGCGCTACCATCACCGGTTACTGTATGTGCAGAAGTACAGGAAAAGAAACAACGCCCATAACCGCCAGTGGCTATAACCACCGTATGGGCCTTGAAAACATGCATGGAACCATCATCCAGGCTCCATGCCAAAACTCCACGGCACGCCCCCTCTTCCATGATTAAATCGATAACAATGTATTCGACAAAAAATTCAGCTTCATGTTTCAGCGATTGCTGATAAAGTGTATGCAAGATAGCATGACCAGTGACATCCGCAGCAGCACAAGTCCGTTGTGCTGTGCCTTCGCCAAAATGAGTGGTCATGCCACCAAACGCACGTTGATAGATTTTGCCATCCTCATTACGCGAAAACGGGACCCCATAATGCTCTAACTCTAAAACCGCCGGGATTGCTTCACGACACATATATTCAATGGCATCCTGATCACCTAACCAGTCAGATCCTTTAACCGTATCATACATATGCCAGCGCCAGTCATCTTCACCATTATTGCCTAGCGCGGCACTAATCCCACCTTGAGCTGCTACAGTATGACTACGAGTTGGAAACACTTTACTAATACAGGCCGTCTTCAAGCCTTTTTCAGCCATCCCAAAAGTTGCCCGCAACCCCGCACCACCAGCACCAACGACAACAACATCGTATTCATGCTCAATAATTTTATATTTATCTTTCATGTGTAATTATCCTGCCGAAATAGCAATGCGTATAGCAAATACTAGCGATGCAATAGCCATCCCAGTAAAAGTCAATTTAATTATCCAGACCAGGGCAATTTTTAGCCAATCAGGATTGACGTAATCTTCAATAACAACCTGTAATCCCAAAGCAGCATGATAAAAGCCAGTAAATGCCCAGGCGAGCAATAAAGTAAAATTAACCGGGCTAATAAGCCACTGCTTTATATCAACATAAGAGGCATTAAAAAGTTGATTAATAAATAAAATCAACCAGAATGATAAGGGGATCAAAGCAACGGCTGTTACTCTCTGCATCCACCAATGTGTAGTTCCACTTTTTGCAGAACCCAGGCCACGTGCTTTCGCTAAAGGAGTGCGATATTCCATATTTAACTTCCTAACTGAACAAATAAGAAACTAATAAATGTCAGCGCAACGGAGGCAAACATTTCTAATAAAATATAGTAATTCATTAAAGGCTTTTCATAGCCTTCACCGGCATCCCAGAACAAATGGCGAACACCATGGCATAAATGAAAAAACAAGGCATAGATCATCATCCAGACAGCAATGCCTATCAATGGCTGGTGTATCACCGACTGCATAGCCTGAAAACTACTGGCACCGCACTGGATGACTGCCAGGCTCAGCACAAATAACATCAATCCTGCTGCTAACAATACCCCCGTCATTCTATGGGTAATGGATACCACCGCAGTTAAGGGCAACCTATACACTTGCAAATGAGGCGCAAGCGGTCTTTTTCTCTGTTCCATAGCACAAACACTCGACTTAGAAATAAGGCCTAATAATACAGGCTCGTTCACGATTATTCCATTAGCAATTTATATTTATCCTGCCTGCTTAATTGCCCATGCCACATCTGCAGCCTGTTTATTTTCTTTTACATCATGTACGCGAAACATTCGTACGCCTTGCTGTACACCCAAAGCAGTCGTTGCTGCCGTTGCGCAAACTAAGTCGGCGGGTTCTGTCACTGCACACAAACTTCCCATAAACCGTTTCCGACTGGTGCCTAATAAAACGGGATAGCCGGTGGCGACAAATTTATCCAGATTGGCGAGTAAATCCAGATTATCCTGCCTGCGTTTACCAAAACCTATACCGGGATCTATGGCAATCTGGTGTTTTGCCACACCTGCCGCCAAAGCAGCATCGACACGTTCCTGTATAGCGCTTAAAACTTCACGGACGACATCTTGATAAAAAGGCGCATCCTGCATATTCTCCGGCTGGCCATTAATATGCATTAAAATAATTGGCACATTTTGTTTCGCCGCCAAAGATAGAATTTCTGCATCCTGTACGCCTGCAGAAATATCATTAATCATCGTCGCACCGGCATCAAGTGCAGCCTCAGCTACCTTACTTAAGGTGGTATCTATACTGATGGGCAGCGTAGATGACAGGTCTTTGCGTATTGCCTTGATAACCGGAATAACGCGTAAAATTTGCTCTTCCATCGATACCGGCCCTGCCCCCGGCCGGGTTGACTCACCGCCTATATCGATTATATCCACCCCTTCAGAAATCATGCACTGTGCATGTGCCAGCGCACTATCAATACCTGTATATTTTCCTCCATCAGAAAAACTATCGGGTGTGACATTAAGAATCCCCATAATAAGAGGATGCGTTATATTATTAAACATAGGGAGATTTGCTCCAAAATAGGTACTATTACTAAGAAATCTGCCAACAAAGCATGGCAAAGTATATAATATAGCCCACGATCATAGGGTGACCTTCTACTCACTACTCTACGAATTATTGCGGTATATGCGGACTAACCTCGCCTTGCTACTGCTTAATTAAAAAGCGAAATAATATACAAAACATATGACTTCACCCCGTATCGCATGGGCCGTTACCGGCTCGGGACATTTTATTGAAGAGTGCATAGACTATATGCTCACTTTAGAAAATGTCGATTTATATCTAAGCCAGGCTGGTGAAGAAGTGTTAAAAATGTACGGTATTCATATTAATGATTTACGCAATAGAGTGCGTATTTACCGTGACAAGGCTGCTTCGGCTCCACCAGTAGGATTATTCTATAAAGGTTATTATCATACACTGATTATTGCGCCGACAACTTCGAATACTGTCGCTAAATGCGTCTTGGGTATTGCCGATTCGCTGGTCACTAACTTATATTCTCAGGCGGGTAAATGCCGTATCCCCAATATTGTTTATCCTTGTGATATAGCCCCGGAAATGAAAACCACAGCCCCAGGTGGTGAAGTAATGGTTTATCCTAGAAAAATTGACCTGGATGCAACAGAAGCTTTACGCAGCTTTGAGTATACCACCGTGGTTGAAAGTGTAGCCGACCTCAAACTCGCCATGCAGCGACGCCTTGCATCTTTATCATGAGTGAACATATTCTATTTTTAACGGGCAAGCTGGCAGAAAAACAATTGCATCAGATTTTAGCAAAAATGCAGCCCGAGTTTACTTATACGGTACACCAGATTGGTGTTAAAGTTGCAGCATTGATGACTGCTGATATGATCGCCCGTCGATTAAAAGATACTTTTAATGCAGACCGAATCATTATACCGGGTCGTTGTCGTGGCGATATAGATGCATTAACGGAAATCCTATCCGTTCCGGTTGAACGCGGTCCAGATGAATTAAAGGATTTACCACTTTATTTTGGTCAACAGGCCTTACATATTGATTTAAGCCACTATGATGTGAAAATTTTTGCAGAAATAGTCGATGCGCCTAATCTTCCGGTCGATGAAGTTGTGCAACGCGCCTATTATTACCAAAGTAATGGCGCGAATATTATCGATATAGGCTGCTTGCCTGATACTCCGTTTGCGCATATGGAGGATATTATCCAGACCTTAAAGCAGGAAGGGTTTCAGGTCAGTATCGACTCTTTAGCAACAGAGGACCTATTGCGCGGCGCAAAAGCTGGCGCTGATTATATGCTCAGTTTGCATGAAAGCACTTTATGGGTGGCTGATGAAGTAGACGCTATTCCCATTATTATTCCGCAGCAACATACTGATATCAGCTCTCTGGATAAAGCGATTACAATATTGCAAGCCAAAAATAAAGCCTTTATCGTGGATCCGATTCTTGATCCGATCCATTTTGGTTTTACCGAATCAGTGGTACGTTACCATGCGGTCCGGCAAAAGCACCCTGATATAGAAATGATGCTAGGGGTGGGTAATATTACAGAGCTCACTCATGCAGATACTGCCGGTATGAATGCGATATTAATGGGTATTTGTTCAGAACTCGATATCAAGCATATTCTCGCCACCGAAGTCAGTCAGCATGCCAGCCGGGCAATTAAGGAAGCAGACATGGCGCGAAGAATTATGTATGCAGCCAAAGAAAATAATACCCTGCCCAAGCATATTAATGCTGATTTAATGGCCTTGCATGAAACCTCCCCCTTTCCTTATCAGTTAGCCGAAATCAAGGAATTTGCCGAGCAAATAAAAGATCCGAGTTATCGCATTCAAATTAGCCCGGAAGGTGTGCATATTTATAATCGCGATGGCTTACATAGCGCCATTGATCCTTTTGATTTATATCCAAAATTACAGGTCGAAGACGATGCAGGGCATGCATTTTATCTCGGCGTTGAGCTCGCTCGCGCTGAAACCGCCTGGCAATTAGGCAAACGCTTTAATCAAGACCAAGCCTTAAACTGGGGCTGTGCAGCAAAAACCAGCGAAGCGACGGTCGACTTACACACGTTTAAGCCTGCAGGAACAACATTTAAAAAGCCATGATTCAAGAAACCATCGTAACAACACAAAATAACAAGGGTGAAACGCATATTGCTCCTATGGGTATTCATATCGCTGGTGATGAATTTATTATTCTCCCCTTTCGCCCCTCTATCACCCTAGATAATATCCTGACAACTAAAACAGCCGTCATTAATTATACTGATGATGTCAGAATTTTTGCAGGCTGTGTTACAGGACGCAGTGATTGGCCTTTAAAAAAAGCAAAAAAAATTGACGGTCATTTTTTAGCGGATACATTAGCCCATTGTGAAGTAAAATTAAGCCATGTCAATGATGATCCGGTACGCCCAAAATTATTTTGCCAGGCAGTACATCAAGTTAATCATGCAGCTTTTAAAGGCTACAACCGTGCTCAATTTTCTGTACTGGAAGCTGCAATTCTATTAACCCGCGTCAATCGCTTAGCTCCCGCAAAAATTCATACTGAATTGGAATATTTACATATCGGCTTTAATAAAACGGCTGGCCATAGAGAAAGAGAAGCATGGTCCTGGATTACACAAGCGATAGAGCAAAAACTAAGAGAGAAATAACGCGTATGAATCGTATGCTGGCAAGCGTCAATAGCCTAGAAGAAGCCCTGATTGCACTACATTTTGATGTAGACATTATCGACCTGAAACAACCTGCTCTGGGAGCTCTAGGTGCATTACCAACACAACAGGTACAAGCTATCGTAACCCGTCTAGCTAACAGCAAACCAATTAGTGCAACGGTAGGCGATTTGCCGATGCAAGCAGATATCATTTTTAATGCTGTCAAAGAGATGGCCGATACCGGCGTAGACTATATTAAAATTGGCTTTTTTCCTGATCAAGACTGGCATGCAGTGATTGCAAAATTAGCGATACTAACACCCGGTTCTTTAAAGCTAATCGCCGTGTTATTTGCTGATCAACAACCCGATTTTAAATACATAGAACAATTCTCCGAGGCTGGTTTTACAGGCATTATGCTAGACACCATGGATAAAACCAATGGCTCGCTTAGCAAAGTAATGCCCCTCGTGACTCTGCAGCATTTCGTACAAACTGCGCAACACCATCAATTGCTCTGTGGCCTGGCAGGGTCTTTACGCGCAGTCGATATTCCTGCTTTACTTCCTCTACAAGCTGATTATCTGGGTTTTAGAGGAGCATTGTGCGAACAACATCAACGCACAGCCAAACTTGATCCTGCAGCATTAATGAGAATTAAAGCCAGCTTAGTTTAAACGAGTGCGTAACACTCCCTACTTGAAAACCATGATAAAAAAAATATCACTGACTAATAAAATCTTAATCGCTATGGGCTTAGGGCTTATTCTGGGCAGTCTGATAAATATCTTTGCTGCAGACCAGGCGATTATCCAGAACTATTTTGTAAATGGCTTATTTCACGTGATTGGCTCGGCTTTTATCAATTCCCTAAAAATGCTGGTCGTGCCTCTGGTCACTTTCTCTCTAATATGCGGTGTCTGCGGGATAGGCGACATTAATGCACTGGGGCGAATAGGCTTAAAATCCTTTCTGCTCTATATCCTTACCACTGGGCTTGCAGTATCTCTGGCTTTAACCATTGCCATTACCCTAGCCCCAGGAAAGGATTTTGTAAATCAACAACACACTACTGAGTTCGTTGCCAAGGCTTCTCCGTCAATTACGGATGTTTTTATAAATATAATCCCAAGCAACCCAATTGCAGCATTTGCTCAGGGCAATATGCTACAAATTATCTTTTTTGTCATTCTATTTGCTATCGCCATGCTGATGACTGGAAACATAGGTAAGCAACTGGCAGAAACTGCAGAGAAATTAAACGAAGTAATGATGCAAGTGGTTACCTTGGTAATGGACGTTGCCCCGGTCGGGGTCTTTTGCTTGATGGCAAAAACATTTTCCGAGCAAGGCTTCGTTTTGATTGTGCCTATGATAGGCTATTTTTCCGTGGTTATTTTATGCTTATTGTTACATGCATTGGGAACATTTTCGATATTACTCACCTTGTTTGCCAAACTCAATCCAGTCGCGTTTTACAAAAAAATGCGCCCTGCTCAGATATTTGCCTTTAGCACGGCAAGTTCTAATGCGACCATTCCAGTGACTCTTCACGTATTAGAAAAACGTATCGGAGTCAATAATACCACTGCCGCTTTTACTGTTCCCTTAGGTGCGACCATTAATATGGATGGCACAGCCATTATGCAGGGTGTTGCCACAGTATTTATTGCTAACGTATACCAGATAGACCTGGGCTTAAGTCAATACATCACTATTATAGGTATGTCCATACTAGCATCAATCGGAACAGCAGGCGTTCCCGGCGTTGGCCTTATTATGCTTGCCATGGTATTTAATCAAGTAGGCCTGCCTGTTGAAGGTATAGGCTTAATATTAGGCGTAGATCGTTTATTAGATATGCTAAGAACGGTTGTTAATATCACTGGGGATGCGACCGTCACCTGCATCGTAGCAAGAGGTGAAAATACTATCGATGATGCTGTTTTTAATGACCCTGAGTCGGGTAGTATTTCTGAAATACATTTACCGCATAAGTTATCATAAAATCAATACCCTGCTACTGAGCGTGATTAATACCGTAACAAAGCTTAATAAGGCTTCGTACGCTCGGAGGTAAATTTTTTAGTATATGCCAAGATTCTTTTTTGTATTTTTAGTGGAGTTGCGCAATATGCTTGACTTAAATACGAAATACTAATCCTTTTTTTGACTCCAATGGATAGTTCTCAGCCTCTATTAGCCCCATCCAAATAACCGGCGTATATAAAAAATGCTTCGACTCAAAAAAATAATATCCCTTTATTATCAATAGGATAAAATTTATCATCACTAAATAATTCCCATAGCTAAATAATTGTTTTGACACGACACAATCAATCATGATAAAAATACACCGTCGATTTCGAGTAACTTGCTCCCGACATACGCAAGGCAAATAAGATTACTGATCTGCCTTACCTGTGCAAAGCGCAGTTTTTTTATAAAAATAACAATAGAGGAAAGTCAAATGGCTGAAGAAAAAGATAAATCAACACTATATATAGGTGGAATCATTTTAATTGCTATCATTGGTGTTTTCATCCTAAAAGGTAGAGAAACTGAGCATTTAACACTAGGCGCTTCAACTGAATCTACTCAACAAGCATTTGAATCAGCTAATGCAAAAAGATTAGCTACACAAAATATCATGGTTGAATAGAGTTTTTCAGGTTAGTTACAAAATGGAATATTTATATATATTCTAGTTCAATGATAGTAACTACCTTAACTTCCACGTTAAGGTAGTTTTCATCTGGCTACAGATGACAGAGTACAACGTTAATCATTAAAGCACAATACATTCTCCACCTCTCAGTTTATTTCCAGATACTTTATCTCTCTAATCTCCTTAGCTAATTCCTGAGAAATCTGCAGTAGAGTATAAAGCTGCTGCAAGCTCATTTGATTAATTTTCTGCTCTGATCCATAACGCAAATCAAATAATTTGTTTTGCTTACCTAGAGGGTAAGTCGATTTAATTTTTGCTATATTTTGTGTAATAAGCTTCCTGGCCAGGCTTATCTGTTCTTCTCTTTTACAGGCAAAAGGCTTAAGCTGATGAGCCATATTTTCCGGATATATCTCCTGAGACTTGCACATAGCCGCGAGACGTTTACTCTTTCCCAGACTAATAATCGACTCAGTGCTCTGTACAACTGCTCTTAATTTTTTTTGCATACTATTCAAACTTTAAAATCATTAGCTTGCCACTTTTTCAGTGCATTTAAATATAACTCACCTTCTACAGAACGTACTCTCGCACCTAAGCTTGCGACTGTATCATCAGCCAAAACCGGCACTTGCTTTTGTAATAATACAGGGCCGGCATCGTAATCTGCATTAATAACCTGCACAGATGCCCCACTCTCCTTTTCTCTAGCAGATAAGACTGCAGCATGAACATAATCCCCGTACATTTTATGACCACCATATCTGGGTAATAATGAAGGATGAATATTTAAAATTTTATTATTAAACGCAGCCAGGGTTTCACTGCCAATTTTTTTCATATAACCAGATAACACGACAATATCCGTACCCGCATCAAGCAAAGCCTGTTTTATCGCCAAGTCCTCACTTTCTGGGTGAGTCTCGCCACTAATATGGATAACCTTCAGCCCATTTTCCAGACACCATGGATAAATAGCCGTGGTCTTGTTGTTAGTAATTAAAATGCCTATTTCAAAACCTGCTAAGCTGTGTGTTTTGATTGCAGCAATAATTTGTCTGGCAGAACTGCCGCCATGTGAAGCTAAAAAGCTTATTTTCATAAGATACGCATTAGTCTTTGTTGCATTAATTATTTATTACGCTCATTTGAATAGAACGGATTTAATCAGCTGTCCGCCCAAACCTACTTACTTTACTTGCAGACTGTAGTCGTCCTAGATAAAGTTTTCAATACAGCCCAAGCCGCTAATTTATCTTTATAAGGCATTGCTGCGTAGGCTGGACTGGTTGAGGGCAATTTAGCGTATTTATATGACCTAAATTCAATTGCCAAAGTCTGATAAACATGTTTTTTATAAAATGACTCCGCCATCCCACCGTTGAAAAATACATATTTGATTCGGGTGAATCGGCTAAATAAAGAAACAAAATCATTTATTTCTAATGAATTTTTATCAATTGCAGAATCCAGACTACCTTTTCTTGTACAAGATTTTAACACATCCCAGACAGCAATTCCCTCACGCTCTAAAAGCTGTTCAGCTTGATGATAGGGTATTGGTTTACCCTCATTGAACAAAGCAGCCATAATGCGCCAGAATGCATTTCGAGAATGAGCATAATACTGTTGTTTCTGTAAAGAAACCACACTCGGCATACTACCAAGAATTAAAATCCGTGCCTGATTATTTCCCAATAAATTAAAACCTGTTTGTTGTGTCATTAAAAAACCAGCTGATCATTAAAGAATGAGACGATAGCATATTAATGATCGATATATTTACTGATTTTTGCGATAATGCTCGACCTGTTCTAAAGTTGTGCGAACAAAGGATTTTCTTATCTAGTCAAAAAATCCAGTAGTATTAATCGCAACACACTCAAATCTAACTCTAAATTTATCTTAAAAAATATCTGAACTATGTGGTTTAAAAATCTTGCTATTTACCGTTTAACTGAAGCCTTTACTTTAACGCCTACAGAACTAGAAGAAAAACTGCAAAGTTTACGCTTTAAACCCTGCTCACCTACTGAAATATTCAGCTATGGCTGGACATCCCCGTTAGGTCGCGGATCAGAACAACTTATTCATCAGGCCAATGGCTTTATGATGTTATGCGCGACTAAAGAAGAGAAAGTACTTCCCACCACTGTTGTTAACGAAATGACAGCAGAGAGAATTACTGAAAAAGAAGATCAGGAAGCCCGTAAATTATCAAAGAAAGAACGTTCAGAACTAAAAGACCAAATTATATTTGAGCTATTGCCCCGCGCTTTTTCATTCTCCAAAAAGACCTTTGCCTATATTGACCCTAAAGGCGGCTGGTTAATCGTTGACGCTGCATCTGCAAAAAAAGCCGAAGAGTTGATCAGTTTTTTACGTAAAAACCTGGGCTCTTTGCCTTTGGTGCCCGTCAGCACTAAAGAAAAACCTGTGAGTATCATGACTCAGTGGTTATTGCAAAATGAAACACCTGCCGATGTCTTAATTGAAGATGAATGCGAATTACGTGCTCCTGAAGAAGCAGGCGGTATCATCCGTTGTAAACGCCAGGATCTGGCTGCGCCAGAAGTCAAAAATCATTTAGATACCGGCAAACAAGTGATTAAACTGGCAATTAGCTGGTCTGACCGTTTGTCATTTATTGTCGACGAAAATCTATCCATTAAACGTCTGAAATTTTTAGATCTAATTCAGGATCAAGTTACAGACACTGAAACTGACTCAGCTGAAGAGCAATTTGATGTAGATTTTACGATCATGTCGCAAGAACTGAGTTCATTCTTGCCACGTTTAGTAGAGCTTTTTGGGGGCGAAAATATTAACTAATGACTTCATTACACTACACCATCCGTGCTTTGCTAGCCGGTACATTTCTCCTGGCTAGTCATAATGCGCAAGCCATTTCTTTTTTGTTACCCGAGAATCCAAAAGATAGTCTGGTTCAAGAGTTTGCCGAGGGCAAGAATAAACAAACTTTAGCCAGCAAGGATGAGGATTTATTAGATATTGCGCGCCGCTTTGATTTGGGTCAGAATGAAATTATCCGATTAAACCCTGATGTTGACCGTTGGCTGCCCAAAGCAGGCGCGAAAATTCAGCTTCAAAGTGAACGCCTATTGCCTGATGCACCTCGTTCAGGCCTGGTGCTAAATTTACCTGAATTTAGGCTCTACTACTTTCCTAAGCCGCAAAATTATGGCCCTTCTTTTGTCATTACTCATCCTGTCAGCATAGGACGACAAGACTGGGAAACACCATTAGGGCAGACCAGGATTGTTGAAAAAAAAGAAAATCCCACCTGGACCCCGCCAGAGTCTATAAAAAAAGAGCATGCGGCTAAAGGTGATCCTTTGCCTGACGTTGTTCCAGCAGGGCCCAATAACCCATTAGGTTTATTTGCCATGCGCCTCGGTATTCCCGGCTACCTTATCCATAGCACTAACAAACCCTATGGTGTTGGCTTGCGGGTTAGCCATGGCTGTATTCGCATGTATCCTGAAGACATGAGTACTCTCTTCCCTGTTATTAAAGTCGGAGAGCCTGTCACTATTGTTAACCAGGCGGTTAAAGTAGGTTGGGGCGGAAACAATTTATATATAGAAGTTCATCCACCACTGGAAAACCATGAATCCGATAATTTATTGGATATTGCTCTGGATTTGATTGAACGTGCCAATAACGGTGTGTTGCCAGTTCTAGACGGTGCTGCTTTAAGAAACGCTCTGACAGACAGAAAAGGCCTTCCAATAAAGATATATGAGCAAACTAGCTTACCAACAAGTGAAGAAGCTTTTGACATGAATTGAACAAACCCTGCATTAATCAGTTCCGGGGGGGGCTGAATAGCACAAAAAAAAAGCCCGCTAACTTAAAAAGTTAACGGGCTTTTACTATAGCCTTATGAATCCATTAATTACTTCATCATTGCTTTGTTAAGCATACGATCTAATTTATGGTTTGTTTCAGCTGCAGAATCTGCGGCACGATTAGCAGCTGCATTTGCTGCTGCTGCATTTGCTGCTGCTGCGCTTGCATCTCTTGCTGCTTGATCAGCTTTAGATGAAATTTGAGCTGTCTGCGCTTTAAGATCATTTACATCTGCTTGTAATTTTTTCAAGTCGCCAGTGCTTGCACAACCCACAGCAAAACTTGCAGCTAAAACTATTGCAGAAACTTTTAATAATTTAATCATTTGCATTATTCCTTATAAAAAATAAAAAAAACCTAACTGTTACTGAACATAAACTCTAAGCTTAGGCTGACAAAATAAAATACTTTAATTTGTATAGTGCTGATTCTAACGCAATCTTAATAGATTGCCAAACTATTTAATTTGCACGCGCATCCCTTTATAAACCCACGTTGCCAGCTTATCAATTTGTTGGTTAGATAATGCGACACAACCATGAGTCCAGTCAAAAATACCATGAATTTCTTTATTTCCCTGACCTATTCCATGAATCCCGATATATCCGCCTAGGGACGTATCTTGGGGTGGCAGCGTATTATTACTATGCGCCAGCATAATTTCTTGAAGTTCTAGGTCAGAAATTCGTTTATCCATAACTGCTAACTCAGCATCAGCAATTGATGGGTAGTTAAGTCCAAAAAACCGAGAAAAGTGACTATTATCGTTAATATAAGCAATTTCATAATCTCCTAACGGTGTAATATTATCTCCTGACTTTTGCTTAAGCTTTGCACCTTCGCGTCCTATAGAGATTTCCGAAAAACTTGCTAAAGTCAGATCTCCTTGCTTAACCTGCATTACTTTTTTCTGCGTATCGATCAGCAGCCAGATAGCGTCTTCTGCAGTACTTAAGCAGGCAAAGAAAAACAGGAATAAAAAAATGAAATATCTCATATGAGTATAATGTTAAAATCTTAAGCTGAAATCCATCGTACAGGTTTAATTATTATGCAAATAGAAACAGTTCAA
>CAYWLM010000042.1:0-13558 GCA_964459125.1 uncultured Methylomonas sp.
ACCCCTTAAGGCTTTACATAATATTGACCTGGCTCCCAGAATCAATACTTTATCTATAGGAGACCGAATTAAATTTTTCGGTGTATATGAATGGAATGATCAAGGGGGTGTAATGCATTGGACCCATTATGATCCTGCTGGAAAGCATGAAGATGGCTGGATTTTGCACGATAATATAGTTTATCAGGAATTAAGCCTGTGAAACTTTAGCCTGCGCAAAGGTCGCCATTTGCGTATGTAAGGCGCAAGCAGAACGTAACAAGGGAATGGCCACAGCTGCTCCGCTGGCTTCTCCCAAACGCATATCAAGATTCAGCAATGGTTTAGCGTCCAGCGCTTGCAATAGTAACTGGTGACCTTGTTCCTGTGAGCGATGGGCAAAAATTAACCAGGGTTTTATCTCGGAATTGATACGGGTAGCGACTAATGCCGCTACACTACAGATAAAGCCATCGACCAATACGGGCAGTTGTTGTTGTGCAGCCGCCAGATAAGCGCCAGTCAAGGCCGCTATTTCAAATCCACCGTAGGTTTGCAATGCAAGACGAGGTGCGCTGCTGTTAATTTTATGTTTATCTAATGCTTGCTGAATGATTCTGGCTTTATGTGTTATGCCGGCTGAATCCAGTCCTGTTCCAGCCCCCGTTAATTGTCCAGCACTTAAACCTAGTAGGGCAGAGGCTGTCGCAGTAGCACTACTGGTATTGGCAATGCCCATTTCACCCGCGATAAAGAGCTGGCTGCTATCAGTAATCGCTCTGCTTACTGCATCTCTGCCAGCTTGTAATGCCAGTGATAATTGTTTCTCAGTCATGGCGGACTGAGTCAGAATGTTAGCGGTTCCAGGCGCGACTTTTTGATGAATTATATTTAATTCAAGCAAACAACTGGCGACGCCGACATCTATTATTTCCAGATGCGCCTGATGTTGCTTTGCCAACACACTGATAGCAGCGCCGCCATACACAAAGTTTTTTACCATTTCAGCGGTGACTGCCTGAGGAAATGCAGAAACACCTGCATTTGCTATACCATGGTCAGCAGCAAAAATACTGATCCATACTTTATCGACACAAGGCATATTAGTTGCCTGTAGCGCTGCAAGTCGTATCGCCAAGTGTTCCAGTTCTCCCAGAGAGCCAGCGGGTTTTGTCAGTTGCTCCTGTCGTTTTATTGCCGTGAGCTTAAAGCGTTGATCTGGCTGTGGAATAGGGCGCTGCAACCAATCCATTGCTAGTGTTTTAATGTTTGTGGCAATCCAGCAGTAACTAACGTAACATGCGTGCAAATTTTTGCCAGTTGTTGATGCAGCTTTCCTGCTTCATCAACGAAGCGACGCGTCATTGCATCTACTGGAACAACTCCCGAACCGACTTCATTACTGACAAAGGCAATATCTGTGTGTAAATCTGGCACTATTTCTAGCAGGGCTTGTTTTTGCTGGAGAAAAATATCTTCCTGATAATCTCCCTGAGCATTAAAGAGAATATTGCTTAACCATAAGGTCAGGCAATCCACTATCAGGTAATTGTTGCTACTGGAATATTGCGCTAATACATCGGGGATGAGAATGGGTTCTTCAATAGTTTCCCAGTATCTAGGTCGCTCAGCCTTATGTCTGCTTATGCGCGCTAGCATTTCATCGTCACCTGCTGCCCCTGTTGCAATGTAAATAACTTGTTTATTGCTCGCTTGAGCAAGTTGTTCGGCATAATGACTCTTGCCCGAGCGTGCACCACCTAAAATTAGATGTTTCATAATTTAGTCATCCTGTAAACGTACTGCCAGAACATCGCATTTTGCATGATGCAGAACACCGTTAGCAGTCGAACCTAATAATAAAGCAAAACCATGGCGACCATGCGAGCCGACTACGATCAGGTCTGCATGCTGTTCCTCGGCAGTCGCCACTATTTCCAGTTTGGCACTGCCCATTTCCAGAAACTGTCTGTCTTTTGGAATAGACAGTTGATTGCCCAGCTCGGCCAAACGTTTCGTCGCTGCATTTATTAATTGTTCATTTAAATCAATATCAAAAGGAATAACCGGCCCGTAGGCGGCATCAGAGATGGGTAAGTTGTCGACTATATGGATAACACTCAGTTTTGCCTGATATTTTGTTGCTAAATAACGTGCCTTTTGAGCCACGATTTCACCATGTTCAGAAAAATCTGCAGCTAATAAAATATGTTGATAGTTATTCATTTAAGCCTCCCTAAGTAATTGAATAACTCTAATTTAACATTTTTTACAACTGAGTGTATACGTAGTCTAGAGTATTATGTGTGGTTTTTTTTAGTATGTATTAATATCTAATAATACCAATGACTTAAGATGCAGGACTTAGAGGAAATAAGAGACCCATAATTTGAGAAGCGCTAAATATATATAAGAAAGCGATACCTAAAGCAAAAGAGAATGACTTATTTAAGGCATGGCGGATGATATGGGCTGTTACCAGCCAGTTCCATAGCATAAGTGCGACCATTGTCATAATAGCAGACATATTGCTAGAGTCTTGATGCAACGTGGCAAGAATAGGTATGGCAAAAGTACTGATAAGCGCATCGGTACCGAGCAAAGTGCTCGTGGTTTGTACAAAGCGTTTTAGTTTATTTGCAAGGCTAAGTATCAAAGTTGCGAAGCCAAAAATAATGATGAGCTCTGTAGCAAGCTGGAGCAGGGCGTTTAAACTATCGGTAGATTGCAAGATAAGTAGATAGCTGATCAGTGCATAGACGATAGTAGACAAGCGCAAGAATTGTATTGAATGAGGTATTTCTTGTGGCCCTTTTCTGAATAAACAGACATTTAAGAGTAGTTTTAGATATGCGTACATAGTTTTTTTTGAAAGCCAGTATCAATGAAAAAAGTGATAAGCGGAATTAAGATTTTTATCTGAGACTATTATACTGTCTTTAGATTCAGGGACCTGTTTAAGAAAAAAAATTATTTTGCACATTCAGTAAAGACGCGCTATATGCAGTATAATTTAGCAGAATTCCATAAGGAGAAATCATTATGCAAAAATCTTTTGTGTTACTGCTAGCCTTATTTTTTGTTGAAGTATGCTACGCGGTTCCTGCAAGGCAGCCGACAATGGCAGTGCTGCCATTTCAACTTAGTCCGGTGATTGGTACAACTAATATAGGCGAAGTGGCTATAACACGCACATTGGCTGAACGAGAATTTTCTAATCAGTTAATTCAGTTTCTGGCAAAATCCAGAAAGTTTAATATGTTGAGTCGTACCCAGATCGACAAAGTCATGGCTGAAAACCGCTTGACTGAATCATCCTGGGCGGCGCCTGGGCAAATAGCAATAATGGGTAAACTTCTGGTTGCAGACTATTTAGTCACTGGTGTTATTAACCGGCTGGAAAGCAGTGCTGTGAGTCAGAATATCGCTATCACTGGAGAGACATTGCCGAGGCTGGTAACAACCTTTAAAAGTCAATTTCAGGTTATTCAAAGCAGCACAGGAAAAATTGTATTTGCAGATCAAGTCATTAGTAAAATGAAATTTGATGAGGTGCGCCGGGAAATTCCATCAATAGAAAGACGCTACTGGACAAAAGCTGATTATAAAGATCTGCTATTTACCAAAGCTGCAACAGAGATTGGTAATGCAATTCTTGCCGGGATCTACCCGATAAAGATTATTAAAGTAACAAGCGCTGGTGTTATCTTGAATAGAGGTAAAGGGGTTGGACTTGAAGTGGGAAAACAATGTAAGGTGGTCCATCAGGGAGAAGCCATTATTGATGTTGATACCGGCGAACCATTGGGAGGTTATGAAGAACAAGTTGGTATCATCGAAGTAACTTCTGTTGAAGGGAAGTTCAGCAAAGCAAAAATAATTTCTGGAGCAGGGCGCATCCTATATGGTGATATTTGCAGGCTATTGAGTACTGAGATTAGAGAAACCGTGCCTGACTATCCTAGAGTAACTCCAGGGTGGTAAAAATGACATATTGCTAGATTGCCAGCTTTGATGGAAAGCCGGCTATAAGCTGTATCAAATGGAAATTTTTGTTCTTATATCACTCAGTGAGCAGTAAACTCTAGCTAAAATGGATAAGCGATTTTATAGGCAGAAAACGTGCATTATATTCCTGATTTGTATCATTAATCTGACTATAGGTTGTTCTTCAATTATTGATGCCAGAAAACAGAAACAAGCCTATATAAATACTTATTATTCAGGGGATGTGACACTTGCAGCAAAGGATTTTAGCGAAAAAAGTAAGGATAGATCCAATACCGGCGATAAATTAATGTGGTCGCTTGAAGCAGGAACCGCTAATTACACCGCTGGCGAATATCAGATTAGCATGCGCGAGTTCGAAAAATCTGAAGCATATATTCAGGATTTTGATCGGCGAGCCGTGATAAATGTCAGAGCAGCGGGTGCTGAGATTGGTTCTGCTGTGAGCAATCCAAATGCACTTCCTTATCAAGGTATGTATCTGGACCGAGTTATGCTGAATGCCTATAAAGCACTGAATTATTTTGTGCTGAATAACCCAGCCGGTGCGCAAGTTGAATTACGTAGAATGCGTGAAGCGCAAAAGCAAGTAGTCAAGAAATTCGCAGATGACATTCGTACCAGCCAGAAAGAAATAGATGCACAAGTCCAAAAAAACCAGCAACAAAGCCGATCTCTAGGCAATCAAAATACAAATATAACTTTTAATAGCATAGTAAAAAACCCTGCTGTTAATGACGCCTATACCAGCTCAGCTAACAAAGCTAATAAACTCTTCGGTAGTCTGGCCAATCCCTTTGTGAGTTACTTTTCCGCTTTAGGTTATTTAATAGAAAATAATTACGGCGAAGCGCTAGTAGATCTTCGTAATCTGTATAGAATGGACCCGGACAATCAACTGATTCAAAGAGATTATGTAAGCGTTGCAAAACGTATAGGCAGTGAAATACCAATACAGCTGGCAAATGTACAGCCTTATAAATATCCACTCAATAGTAAAATAGTTTATTTTATTTTATTTAATGGTCGTGCTCCTGCGCTAAAACAGGAAAAATTTCAAATAATTCTACCTTATGTAGGTTATACCGGAATAGCATTTCCCAGATACGAGTATTTTCCAGTTGCATTATCGGGACTGGAAGTTGACTATAGCTATAATAATGAAATGCAATCAGTGAGCACAGAGCAGGTTTCGGATTTCGATGCCATCATGTCTCAGGAATACCATGATAGACTGCCTTCGATGATCACCAGACTGGTTGTGTCAACCATGACCAAAGAACTGGCTAGCTACGCAATTGTCCATGCTGCAAAGCAAAGGCAATCACGTAGTAGTGGTTTAGAGATTGGAGCCTATGCTCTGACAGGGATCTATAAATTCCTGTTTAATACCGCTGATACCAAAGGTTGGGAAACCTTACCCAAAGAAGTGCAGATAGCTCATATACCTATTCCGGATGATAGTGTATTAAAAATCAGCCCGATAGGATCGACAGGGCTGGTTAAAGAGATAACCTTAAAAAAAGATACTAATATCGCTATCGTCTATATTCGAGCCTTATCTGCGAATAAACTGATTTATAAATTGATTGAATTACCATAAGTTTTCAAAGCATACAATATGCAGGTATATACATCACTTTAGGACATAAATAAATATGCAAAAAATTTATATTATTACGTTAATTTGTCTATTGCTCTTTGGTTGCCAGGCGACAGTCAATACAGTGGAAAATGAACAAAAAAATAGGCAGCTTGAAGTAGTGGATACCTCCAGAGTTTCTACTGATGCATTTCTTAAAAAACGTCTAGAAATCGTGAGTGTTGATAAAAGAGAATTGGACGGCGGATTACTCAAGGTACAAGTAACTGCACGTAATGTCAGAACGGGATTCTGGGCACAGTTGGTATCCTGGTTTATGGGAGATAGTCCCTATCAGATTGCCTATCGTTTTGCATGGCTGGATATAAATGGAATGCAGGTTGATACAGCTACCAGCACCTGGATTCCAATAACTGTCATACCAGGGGATAGCATCAGGTTAAAGGCTGTTTCTCCAAACCCAAGATGCAAATATTTTACTTTGAGTATTAGAGAGAATGAAGCTGCTAGGAGTTAGCATCGAGGCTTAAGTGGACAAATAGAGATTGCAAATATATAGGAAAAATAATGAATAAAAAAAATATTTCACTGATTGGGATTATCAGCACAGCGTTTTTTCTGGCAGCATGCGGGACTTCACCAGCTCGTATAGATGCGACGGGCAACGAAGGACTGGTCACAGTCGATGAAGTTGATTTTAAAGACTGGCAAATAGCTGCTGAAAAAGGCATTAATTCATTACTGGAATCTGGTGTGCTAAACCGCTCAGACGGACGTAAAACTATATTAATGATCAGCACCGTAAAAAATGCCACAACGCAGCATATTAATACGCGAATTCTTACTGATAAGATCAGACAGGCATTGCTACGTTCTGGAAAAGTGCTCACCACTACTGCTGTTGGTGGTAATGGTCCAGATGATGCGGCGAGTAAGCAGGTACGCAGACTGGAAGAAGATGATATGTTCAATCAAACTACAGTACAAAAACGTGGCACAGCGATAGCCCCCGATATGAGTCTTTCCGGTGAAATTGTGCAGCAGACCAGTTCACAAGGTAGAATGCGCGAATCCTATTTTTTCTTTCATATGGCGCTAACAGACCTGATAACTGGTTTGGCTGTCTGGGAAGACAATGTGGAAATTGCAAAGCAAGGAAAGAAGCCATTGCTGGGCTGGTAAGTGACGGAGCATATACACCCCACAAAATATACAAGCCAGCAGTAATGGAAACTGAGCGAGCTTTGCCATACAAAACACGGGTATTTCTGATAGAAGAGATTTCTTCTCTTATAGCCGAGAATGTCGACTTTTAATAAATTCAAACAATAAATGAAGAAAATATTTAATAAAAGCTTTATCACCAATTTTCTTGCGGCAGTCATTATTGCTGTAGGGTATTTTTCACCTGTTTATGCTGACCTCATTAAAGCTATTGGTTTTTTTGCCTTGTCTGGCGCACTGACAAACTGGATAGCGATTCATATGTTATTTGAAAAAGTACCTTTATTATATGGCTCGGGTATTATTCCCAATCGCTTTGAGGAATTTAAGGGTTCTATTAAGCATTTGA
This sequence comes from uncultured Methylomonas sp., assembly GCA_964459125.1. Lineage (GTDB taxonomy): Bacteria > Pseudomonadota > Gammaproteobacteria > Methylococcales > Methylomonadaceae > Methyloprofundus. The sequence goes on from CAYWLM010000042.1 coordinate 7,164, forward strand.
TGATGCACCAGTTTTTTACCCTGGAAAATGTCGAGCAATTTATTGAAGCTGAAGAGCAGGAAGGTGAAAAAGTATTGAACCTTGAGCCTTTATTAGCAGTTGTCGATTACGATCGTATTTTTGAGGGTTTAATTGCCTCGATCATGGATTCTTCATTTGGAGCAATGTTACAAATGATGGGCGGTGAAGAAGCATTAATTCCTTTAAAAGAACCATTTATAGCCAAAATGCAAGTGACCTTAACAGATATGGTTGAGTCAGATCGATTTAAAGCTGCTTTAAAACAAGGTTTAAATGCACATCAACTCGGCGAAGATATTATTAGTAAAATTGAAACTGTGATTGATAAACGCCTGGCTGAATTAACCCCTCAGATAGTTAAAGAAATGGTACAGCAAATTATCCGCGAGCATCTAGGCTGGTTAGTCGTCTGGGGTGGTTTTTTTGGTGGTGCTATGGGGGCTGCTTTTTATTTTGTTTAGACTTTTTGATGCTTTGTTCTGCATTCAGTTGTAAGCAAAAAAGTCATAAACTATTCCTGCAGTTGTTTAAGTGCCAGTATTTGTGCGGTAAAGAAACTTAAGCGATCTTCTAGTATCGATGACAGATAAAAATTGAGCCCTTTATCTTTTTGGGCTAATTTTATTTGCATGATGGCTGCATCTGTTTGACCTATGGCATACAAATATTCAGCCATATAACGATGCAAATTGACATTTTCGCCCAGGTCGCCATAGGCTCTGGCAAGCAACAGGTAGTAGTTGGGATAATTTTGATAACGATAATCAATTAATCTTAGGTGTTGCAGCGCAAGCTTGGGTTGTCTGGATCTTAATAAAATTGAAATATATTCAAACTGATATTCTATATTGTCCGGGTACTGTTGTTGCAGTTGTAGATAGCGTTTTTTTGCGCTTTCGAAATCTTGTTGATTAACGGCTACCTGAGCTAAAGCCGTTAAGTATTCCCTTTGTTTGGGGTAACGCTGGTTAAGGCTCGAAAAAATTTCTTCTGCTTCACTAAATTGTTGTTTTTTTATAAAAGTGAGTCCCAATCCATATTGCATGGCTGCTCGCTGTTCTGGTGTGCCTTGATCTAATTTACTTTGAAAATAACGAACTAAATCTTCCAGTTTTGTAGTTTCAGAGCCTATGCGTAATTTTGCCTTTATCAGGCGATAATTTTGTGAATCCGGGGTTTGTCGATAAGGGTATAATTCTGCTCGACCTCGAGTGTCGGATATCCGTGATGAGGTAATAGGATGAGTTCTTAAAAATTCAGGGGCACCATCACCGTAATAGCGACTAGCATATTGCAGTCTTTCAAAAAAAGCAGGCATACTGCGTGGGTCAAACCCAGAGCGTTCTAAGGTCTTTATACCTATTCTATCCGCTTCTTGCTCATTATCACGAGTGAAATCAATTTGCATTTGTATACTTCCAGCCTGTATCGCTGATAATGCTCCAATACCTACTTCAGGGGCTTGTGTTGCGACAATAATGGCTGCAATCATGGCAGCGGCGGCTGGTAATGACATGCGGCTACTTGCTTCATAAGATCGGTAAATATGACGTTGGGTAACATGAGCAATCTCATGCGCCATAACTGAAGCCAGTTCACTTTCTGATTCGCTATTTAAAATGAGTCCTGAATTTATGCCTATATAACCGCCTGGTCCCGCAAATGCATTGATATCATCGGATAAAACCACAAAAAAGTAGAATTCCTGTGTAGGGTTGTCACTATTAGCAACCAGAGTTTGACCAAGTGTTTGAATATAGTGTTGTACATCTGGATCAAGACTAATCTCCAGTTGTGAGCGTATATTGCGAAAGAAAGACTCACCTAATGCTTTTTCCTGGGCAGGTGAAATCAGCGTGCCTGTCGAGTCTCCCATGTCGGGTAGCTGTAGCTCATCAGCAGTGCAGGCTATGCTTAAAAATAAATTGAGAGTAAGCAAAGCAAAAAGCAATGGATATTTATTTGGCTTTATCAAATGGTATACTCATTTTTTCATTTTACGATAGATTTTTTTGGAGATTACTGTCATTTAGCATTTAGTGTAATCACCATTGCTGTTTATGATATTGTACTCAATGTTAGTATATTTTTCTTGTTTCATGGCGATTAATAATGAAATACACCATCCAGATCAATTCTAGTCCCTATCAATCTAATAGCGCTGAAACTGCATATCAATTTATTAAAAGTGCGTTAGATATGGGACATGAAGTTATACGCGTGTTTTTTTATCAGGAGGGTGCGTATCATGCGTTTCGGCATGCAACTCCACCCGATGATGAAGTACAGGTAGTTACTCGCTGGAGCACATTGGCACGTGAATATGGTATAGATCTTGTGGTGTGTATTTCTGCTGCGCAGCGGCGTGGATTATTAGAGAAAAATGAGGCCAGACGGCAAGGAAAAACAGATAATGATGTTGCAGATGGCTTCCGTATTGCTGGTTTGGGGTTGTGGGTTGAAGCGATACTGGAAGCGGATAGGTTTATTGAATTTAGTTAAGGTGTAATAGACAAGCAAAACTGATCATCTTATCGCTGGCTATTCGCTTAAAAACGGACAACAAGATCTTATGTAATACGGTGCTAGTCGATAAATTGCCAATACTAATAAATTTATTGCCGCTATAACTGACGATATGCAATATACTTGAATTTTAGTGCATCCTAAGTTCAGCTAACAAGTGCAGCGTGCTATGTCATTTTTAATGATAACAATTATAAAGTACCTATAAGCCTATTTAAAGGCTCTTTTGCCTTAGATCATGTTTGCGTTTTGTGGCAATCTATTATAACAATTTTCAATGAATACCCCGTACGAATTATAATTAAATCAATAGGTTAAGGTTGTATTGGGCTTGCAAAGCTGTAAATTATTTTGAATTATACATGTCTATACTGGCAGTTTGTATTAGCTGATCAGCCTGGGCCGCATCATTACGCAGGGCTTCAATGTTTTGTAAATAGTCATCATCAATATCACCTGTAATATACTGATGATCAAAACAGGAGGTATCAAAATGTTTAATGCCAGTATTACCTTTGCGTACCGAGTCGATTAAATCCTGCAAATCCTGATATATCATTTTATCAGCACCAATAGCAGTACAGACTTCTTCATCAGTACGATTATGGGCAATTAGTTCATGTGCTGCAGGCATGTCAATACCATAGACATTGGGATAACGTACAGCGGGCGCAGCAGAAGCAAAATAAACTTTTTTAGCACCTGCATCTCGTGCCATCTGGATGATTTGTTCTGATGTGGTACCGCGTACAATGGAATCATCGACTAATAATACATTTTTACCTTCAAATTCCAGGCTGATTGCATTGAGTTTCTGACGCACTGATTTCTTGCGCATTTGTTGCCCAGGCATAATAAAAGTCCGGCCTATGTAGCGATTTTTTATAAATCCTTCACGGTATTTTACACCGAGTGTATGTGCCATTTCTAAAGCTGAAGTGCGACTAGTATCAGGAATCGGGATAACTACATCAATATTATGATCCGGCCATTCTTTAAGAATTTTCTTTGCTAATTTGTCGCCCATACGCAAACGCGCTTTGTAAACCGAGATATTATCAATGATTGAATCAGGGCGGGCAAAATAAACGTATTCAAAAATACACGGGCAATGGTCAATAGTCTTAGAACATTGTTGCGTATGTAGTTTTCCTGATTCTTCAATAAACACGGCTTCGCCGGGCTTGATATCACGGATAATCTCAAAACCCAAGACGTCAAGAGCAACACTTTCTGAGGCAATCATATACTCGGTGCCTTGTTCGGTCTTGCGTTCGCCAAAGATGATAGGGCGAATGCCGTGTGGATCTCTGAAACCTATAATACCAATACTAGGAATCATCACGACTACTGCATACGCACCTTTACAGCGCCGATGAACACCCTCAACGGCCTTAAAAATATCATTTTTATTGAGTTCTAATTTGCCTAGTTGCTGCAGCTCATGAGCAAAGATATTTAATAAGACTTCAGAATCAGAGTTGGTATTCAGGTGGCGCTGATCTTCAATGAATAACTCTTTTTTTAATTGCGCTGTGTTAGTTAGGTTACCATTATGAGCCAAGGTAACTCCAAAAGGAGAGTTGACATAAAATGGCTGGGCCTCGGATGAATTTGAGCAGCCAGCAGTTGGGTAACGTACGTGAGCTATTCCCATATTGCCTTTTAGTTTGACCATCTGTTCGGCGGTAAAGACATCACGGGTTAAACCGTTATCTTTGCGTAAATGTAAACGTCCGTTTTCACATGTTACAATTCCCGCTGCATCTTGTCCTCTGTGCTGTAGCACAGTTAATGCATCATAAAGATCTTGATTTACATTTTTATGGGAAACAATTCCCGCAATACCACACATGTTTTTTCCTGGTTTATATAAGTTATTGGAAATTTAAATAGTCTGCAATACCTTCAGGTATCTGTGTTTTTAACCAGACTGCTAATATTTGAAAATGCGGTAATAGTTGTGATTTTTGCCACCATGAACTTTCATGTACAGGAGTTAAACCTGCTAACATGACTAATAGAATAATGATTATCACACCTCGAGCTATACCAAAAATCAGACCCGCTAAGCGATCAGTTCCAGTTAAGCCAGTTTGTTTAATTAGGGTGCCGAGTAATTTATTGGTAATTGCACCGACAATTAACGTTAATATAAACAGTAACACAAAAGCTGTGGCAATTCTTGCACTAGCATCGGTAATCATACTGCCAAAAAAAGTGGCAAACGGGAGGCAAAAGTTAAAGCCCACCCAGGCTGCTACGCCCCATGTAACCAGTGCAAATGCCTCTCTAATCAAGCCTCTGAAAAGACCTATTATAAGTGAGATACTGATTAAGCCAATAATTGCATAGTCTATCCAGATCATTGTTATCTCTATTCAGAAACCAGAAGAGTTTTTACTTTATACTGTGCTTCGAGTTGCTGTTGGGTTTTTAATGCTATTTTTTCATCTAATTCCGGGCCAACACGCAGTCGATATAAAGTACCTTGATTAGCGGTCACTGAATCTACATAAGCCGAAAATTTACTTTTAAGCAATTTATCCCGGAACTCATTAGCATTCTGCTCCTGACTAAAGCTTCCTACTTGAATGATCCAGCTTGTAAGATTGGTATTTTTGACTGATTCTTTAATGTTTTCGGCCTGCAGATTAGCTTCAACAGGTACTGGTTTTGACAAGACTTCAGCAGTTGTTTTGGGGATGTGGTCCAGTAAAGGCTGGAAATCTTCTTCAGGTTCCTGAGGTAATGCAAGCTCATTCATGTATAAGTCAACATCTGAAACCGGGTCATCAAATATCATGGGAACAAAAATGGCCGCGAGGGCAGTGATAACTATTGCTCCTACAATTCTTTGCTTTAATATATCGTTCATAATATGGTCCTTATGGCTTGTTAAAGAGTGTTAAATATTCCGAGACCAGAAAAAAAGAGCCGAATATTAATATAATACCCTGGTCAGATTGTGCCTTAACTTTGGCTGCTGAGTAAGCGGCTAGAAAGTCTTTAAATCCAAGACTTACCTGATGAATACTACATTTTTGAAAAGCATCTTTCAACTCAGTTTCTTTAATAGTCCTTGGGTTGTCTAATGGTGAAATATACCAGTGTTTGATAAATGGTTGCATAAGGCTAATAACACCGGTTATATCTTTATCATTCATCATGGTAAAAATGGCATGTACCGGGGTTTGTTGAAACTCGCTCTGTAAATGATCGGTTAAAGTCTGAGCTGCTTGAGGGTTATGGCTGACATCTAATAAAACCGGAGGGTTGGACTTAATCAGTTGAAATCGTCCCGGTAAATTAGCGCTGCTGAGCCCTTGTTTTATTGCTTTCTCGCTGACCGATATTTTTGCCTGCAAATTTTCAATGGCAGTCAAAACAGAGGAAGCATTTCTATATTGATGTTCGCCTTTTAAGTGAGGTGCAGGTAAGTTGTTTAAGTGTTTATTCCCGTAGTAGTGCCAGTTCCAGCTAGTTTCGTTTTTGTGATAAGTAAATTCATGTCCCAACCGTAATAGTTTTGCGTTAATAATATGAGCATGCTCAATTAAGGGTTTGGGTGGATCTAGATCACCAGTAATAGCAGCTATATTAGTGCGGAACACGCCTGCTTTTTCATAAGCAATCGCGTTGCGGGTCTCACCTAACCAGGCAGTATGGTCTATGGATATGGTGGTGACGATAGCTGCATCGGGATCAATAATATTGACTGCGTCAAGGCGGCCACCCAGGCCTACTTCTAATAATTGTATATCAAGATTTGAACGGGAAAATATATCTAAAGCAGCCAGGGTTCCAAATTCAAAATAGCTCAGCGAAATATTATCTCTCACAGCTTC